>NZ_JBIRJC010000058.1:0-15453 GCF_044329365.1 Kitasatospora sp. NPDC017646
AATGTCACCCGCTCCCGCCTCGGACGCCTCACCCGCCAGGGCTTCCTCACCCAACCCGGACGAGGCATCTACCAGAAACGGACTTAACGTCCTCTGAGGAGGCATCAGCGCAGCAACTGTCCGCCTGGGCAGGTGGTTTGGCTGCGGCCCGCGCCGGGCGTGGCGCCGTCAGGCCCGAATCCGGGCGGGTGTTGGACTGATCGCGGACGGCTGAGCCGGCGATTTCCGCCGGGTCGGACACGCCGGTCAACGATGCACCATCAACCCTGCCGACCGGGGGCGCCCTGCCGATCGGACTGCGCGCCGGACCCGGCCTTCGCTCCTTGAGCCTGTTCGACCGCAGCGACGACCAGCCCAACTCCGGGGGGCCCTACCCCGCGCCCTTGCTCGCCCCGCCGCCGGGGGAGTCAGCGGCTGATGTGCAGGGCGCAGATGTCGTCGCGGCGGGTGTCGGGGGTGACGAGCGTTCGCACGAGGTCGTCGAGGAAGCGGGGGCTTTCGGCGTGGGCGGTGGCAGTGCGGGCCAGTCGGGCCATGCCTTCGTCCAGGGCCTCGCCGGGCTTCTCGACAAGGCCGTCGGTGTACAGCAGCAGGTGGTCGCCGGGCAGTAGCTGGAGCGAGGCCGTTTCGTAGCGGGGATCGGTGACGGCACCCAGCAGGATGCCCTCGGGCGTCGGCAGGAAGTGGGTCTCGCCCTGGCGCAGCAGCAGGGGCGGCGGGTGGCCGGCCCGGACCCAGGTCAGTCGGGAGAGGGCGGGCTGGTAGACAGCCATGATCATGGTGGCCGTGCCGCCGCTGCGGTCCGCGGCGTGCAGCAGCAGGGTGTTCAGGCGGGAGAGGATGTCGGGAAGGGGTGAGTCGGTGATGGCCATGCCCTTGGCGGTGAAGCGCAACAGCGCCATGGTGGCGACCGCGTCCAGCCCGTGGCCGGCGACGTCGCCGAGGACGATCAGCGCGTTGCCGTCCGGCAGTTCGATGGCGCTGTACCAGTCGCCGCCGAGATTGAGACCTTCCTGGACGGGCCGGTAGGCGACATCGACGGTCAGGCCGGCCAGCTGCAGCACCTGCTCGGGCACCGGTAGCAAGGTTTCCTGGAGGCGGGCGGCCAGGTCGCGTTCCGCGGCCAGCAGGCTCTGCTGGGCGACAGCGTTCTGCTGGTGCTCCAGCAACTGCTGTTCGGCCTGCTTCGCGGCGGTGAGGTCCTGGAAGAAGCCGTGGACCTGGACCGTCTGACCCAGCGCATCCGTCTCCGCCTCCGAGACGACCCGCACGTGGCGGACCTCACCTTCGGGGAGCTGGATGCGGAAGGTCTGGTCGAGCGGCTCGCCGGCCTTCAGCAGGCGCCGGACCGCGTCCTCCAGGGCCGGGCGGTCCTCGCCGTCGGCACGAGCGGACAACTCCTCCAGCGTCCACGGCCCCAGAGACCGGTCCCTGCCGAAGATCGAGTACACCTCGTCGGACCAGCTGATCTCGCCGCGGACCAGGTCCCGGTCCACCCAGCCCATCCGGCCCAGCCGCTGCATGATCGCCAGCCGCCGCTGCTCACGCTCGGTCGTATCCAGGCGGCTCCAGGTGACGATCAGACCTCCCTGGCAGGGCGCCGCCCGCACGTGGTACCGGGACAGGCGCGGGATGCCGGGGGCGCCTTCCTCGGACTCCAACTCCCCCTCGTAGCCGAGGCCGGTCGTCAGTGCCCGCAGGTAGCCCTGCCACAGGTCGCTACCGGCCACGCCCGCGTAGGTGCGCAGCACGCTCCTCCCCACCAGTTCCGCTCCGCGGCGGCCACCGATGTCGACCGCCTCGGGCGACGCGGCCGTGAACCGGAAGTCCACCACCTCGCCCCCGGCGCCGAACTCCGGCTGGAGGAAGACCACCGAACCGGACAGGCCGGCCAGCACCTCCCGTACCACGGCCACCACCGGGACGTCCTCTGGTGAGGGGCCGCCGAGCGATCCCCGTGCTGCCCGTTCCTCGTGGACCTTCATGCAACGAGCATGTCACGCCCGCGCGGCCTTCTCGCCCCGCCATGACAACACCCACAAACCGCTCATGATGGGGCGGTACCCCCGGATGGCCGGCGTCAGTGCGTTCAGGGGCGCGTCTCGGCGACCTCGAAGGCGTTGCGTGCGGCCTTCCAGCGGGTCGTCCGGCGCGTCCGTGCAACAGCATCAAGCCGCTCGCCACGCCGGTCACCGACCCGGCCACCGGCGCCGAGGTCTACTCCTACGCGCTGACCGGACCCGACTGGCAGGGTGAACTCCCCAGTGATGTCCATCGGTTGCGGATGCCGACCAACACGATCTGGCTGCTCGGCCGCACGGAGATACACAACACCGGCGAAGAAGAGATCCAGACCGTCACCGGCTACCAGAACCTGATGCGGCTGCTGCCACTGAGCGCGTGGCCCAACAACGGCAGCTACGTTCCTCCGGACGGCGTCTACGACCCCGGCGTCCCCAGCACGCCGCCCTCCGAGCTGGTCAATGTGACGATGACCGGCCCCGAGTTCTTCGAGGAGTTCGCCGCCCTGCTGACCCGCACACCGCTCGACCCGCCGGATGCGGCCATGTCCGCCGTGCTCGAGGAGTTGGGCGTCCACCCGTACGACCGCTCAAAGCTCCCCACCGACGCCCAGCTGGAGCTGGCGAAGCACCTCGGCCTCTCCAGGATCAGCCGGCACAAGGCCTCCGAGCCGGTCAACGGCTGGACCTTCACCAAGACCGACATCGGGTACTACGGCACCGACTACACCCAGCGCGCCTACATCACCGCGATCGGGCTTGGGGCCAACCTCCCCGAGGACGCCCTCTATCCCAGCATCGCCGGCGCGGCGACCGACGAGACCGGGGCTCCGCTCCGCTACACCCTCACCTTCCCCGCCGGCCAGCTGCCGCCCGTCAACGGGTTCTGGTCGCTGACCGCCTACGACTCCGACAGCTTCCTCATCGCCAACCCCGCCGACATCTACGCCGTCGGCCACTACGTCGCCCCCGTGGCCGACTCGGTCACGGGCGCGACCACGTTGTACATCCAGGCCGACCCGATCGCCAACGCGGAGCTGCGGGCGACCAACTGGCTCCCCATCGACACCAAGGGGAACTTCTCCGTCACCCTGCGGCTGTACGCGCCGCGCACCGGTGACATCCCCGTGAGCTGGCCGCCGCCGCTCGTACGGGTCAGGGGCCACCACTCGGCCTGACCCACCGAAGGGACCGCGACGACCGAGGTCGCGGCGAGGTCGCGGCGAGGTCGTGCGGGAAGGCCGAGGCCCCGGCCGCCCCCCGGGGAAGGGGGTGGCCGGGGCCTCGGGCCGTCGGGCCGGTGGGTGTCAGCTGAGCTGGGTGGGGACCGGGCGGTCCTTGCCGATGGAGCGGACGCCGCCCGGGGTGAGGGCCTCGGCGAAGAGCTGGACGTCCGCGACCCGGCCGGCGGTGTACTCGCCGTAGAAGCCCTGGTACTTGCGGCGGCCGATCTGCACCGGACCGGTGGCGTTCCACACCGTGCCGGTGTAGTCGGCGGAGGCTGCCGTCTCGTCGTTGACGTAGAGCTTCAGCTGCCCGCTGTCCGCGTCGAAGACGCCCACCAGGTGGTACCAGGTGTTGGTCTTCGGGCTGAGCGGACCGGTGGTGGGACCGTAGGCGCTGGTGAACGCGCCGGCGGTGTCGTCGGCGTGGCCGTGGCCGAAGGCGAAGGCGTGGGCGCCGCTGGAGTAGTACAGCTGGAGGCCGTTACCGGTGGCGCCGGACTGCGAGACGAAGCTGGAGTTGTTCGTCAGGCTGGTCAGCTTGACCCAGGCGGACACGGTGTAACTGCGGCTGGTGTCGAGCGCCGGGCCCGGCGTGTCGGCGAACGCGGTGGTGCCGTTGAGGGCGAGCGCGCTGCCGCGGTCCGGGTCGTCGACGACGGCCGCGGTGCCGTACAGGGTGAGGGCGCCGTCGGTGCGGACGCTGTCCTCGGTGCTGTCGAGCTTC
Organism: Kitasatospora sp. NPDC017646; assembly: GCF_044329365.1. Taxonomy (NCBI): domain Bacteria; kingdom Bacillati; phylum Actinomycetota; class Actinomycetes; order Kitasatosporales; family Streptomycetaceae; genus Kitasatospora; species Kitasatospora sp. NPDC017646. Next base: position 3,972 of record NZ_JBIRJC010000058.1, read on the forward strand.
CACCAGGCGGTCGGCCGGTGGACGTGGCCGATCGACACCGGGGCGGCGAACTGGGCCAGGCCGCCGACCGCCGCGGCGCCCGGGTACTCGACCAGCCTTCCGGAGCCGCTGCCGGCGTACAGCGCCGGGAAGCCGGTGCCCTGGACGTCGCCCGGGGAGGCCACCGTCGGGTAGTCCTTCTCGCCGACGCCGAGCGGGAGCACGGGCTGGGCGGCGGGCAGCACGTTGCCGTTGGTGGCGGCCCACTTCTGGTCCGCGATGTCCTTGCAGTCGTAGATGATCACCTGGGTGCGCGGGTTGCGGTTGCTCGCCGGGTCGGCCAGGCATCGGCCGGACTGCGGGTTCTTGAGGCTGCCCGGGTACGGACCGGGGACCCACTGCTGGGCGCCGGTGTTGTTGCACTGGTAGAGCTGCACCGGGGTGTTGTTGTCGGTGCCGCCCTTCACCACGTCCAGGCACTTGCCGACGACGTGCACGGTGTGGTCGGCGCCCAGGGTGAACGTCTGGGCGTCGGTGCCGTTGCAGGTGTACATCTGCGCGGCGGTGCCGTTGGCGGTCCGCGCGTGGTCGATGTCCAGGCAGAGGTTCTTGTTCGCGGTGTCCAGGACACCGGAGACCAGCGGGGCGCCGGTCGGGGCGGCGATCCGGGTGGTCGGGACGCCGCCCGCGAAGGTCAGCGGGAAGCTGCTGACCGCGCCGGTGGTGTCGTTGCGCGCCCAGAGGGTGGGCACGCCGTTCACGGTGCCGGGCGCCAGCAGGGTGATGTCCGACCAGTCGCCGGTGCCGATCCGCACGCCGGCCGCGAGGTTGCAGCCGGCCTGGAAGGTACCCGGGAAGTACCAGAGTTCACCCTTGTCGACGGTGATCAGGTCGGGCGCGTCGGCGAAGCCGGCGAGCTTGCCGGGGGCCAGGATCCGGCTGACGTTGTTCCAGGTGCCGTCCGAGCCCTTCGCCGGGCAGCTGCCGGAGTTGCGGATCGGGACGACGTTCTGGGTCAGGGTGAAGTGGCCGCTAGTGCCGCCGGGGGTGATGGCGTCGTTGGGGTAGAGGTAGAGCTCGTGGGTGACCTTGTCGTAGGCGAACAGGTCGTCCACGTTGGTGCCGGTGGCGGTGCCCCGGTGGGCGACCAGGTAGTTGTTCCAGCCGGTGCCGTCCGGGCTCTGCGCCTTGGTGGAGACGGTGACGGGCGGGGCGGCCGGGTCGGCGTCGCCGCGCACCAGCACGAGGTCCCCGCCGGTGGTGGGGGCGACCAGGTCCGGCACGGCGTCGCCGTCGATGTCCCCGGCGGTCACCTTGGCGTTCGGGTTCCAGGGGGCGAAGAAGCTGTACTGGCCCACCGTGCCCTGGGTGTTGCCGGCGTTGTCGACGGCGCGGACGAACAGCGTGTGGGCGCCCCACTGGGCGGCGCTGAGAACGATCGGGATCTCGGCGGTGGCGTTGCCGCCGCCGGTCTGGACGGCGTCCACCTTGGCGGCGCCGTTGGCCGGGATGTTCACGTCCAGCGCGTACTCGAAGCGGTCGATACCGCTGCTGACGCAGGAGCCGCGGGTGCAACCGGTCGGCGTCGGGTCGTCGGCGCTGACGGCGACCTTCACCCCGGTGTCGCCGGCATGGCCGGTGGGAGCGTGGTCACTGCCGAGCGGCGGGAACACCGGTGACTCGGTGAAGGTCGGCACGCTCGGCGCGCTGAGGTCCACCTTGAAGTAGCAGTTCGGGGACCAGCCGCTCATCAGGGTGTCGTCGTCGGCCCGTACGTGCCAGCCGTACTGGTGGCCGTCCGCGACCTTGAAGCCGATGTTCTGGCGGGTGGTGCCGCCGTCGCCGACCCAGCCGCTGACGGGGGAGCCTTTGTCGGTGGAGTTGCCGGCCGAGTCTGCGATCTTGGTGTCCCAGACCTCGTACCGGGCGCGCAGGTTGACGCCGGTCATGTCGGTGTTGAGGTGCGCGTTCAGGGTGATGTCGGAGGCGTCGCCGGCCAGGCCGGACTGGCCGATCCAGCCGGGCTCCGCGCCGTCGCAGCCGTTGCTGGACGGCGAGATCGCGGGCGGGGTGGTGCCCAGCTTGTCCGGCACCGACGGCGCGATGTCGAAGACCGTCGTCAGGTACGGGTTGTTGGCGAAGCGGACGAAGTCGTTGTTGCTCGACGACTTGGACTCGTTGCCGAACAGCCCGAAGGTCCAGCTGTCCTTCTCGCCGGCCAGCTTCTTGATCTGCCCGGTGACCACCCAGGCGGCGTCGTGATCGCCGCAGCTCTGGGAGGGGTTGGAGCTCTTCACCTTCTGGGTGCCGCCGATGTAGCCGTCACCGGTCACGTCCGGCTGGTGGTTCCAGGTGGTGGAGCCGCTGATGCCGGTGACCGTCGCCAGCTTGACGTCGGTCTCGTTGTCGCAGTCGAAGGAGGCGCCGTAGGTCGAGGTGAGGTGGACCGTCGACTTGGAGATCACCATGGCCTTGGTCAGGTTGCCGATGTTGATCTCGAAGTAGGCGCGGTTGAGGCCGTAGCAGTCCTTCCAGTGCTGGTAGCCGACGCCCTCGCCGTTGTCCTGGGCGTCGTCGTACGCGCTCTGCGACGGGCAGCCCTCCTTCACCGTGATGAAGTGGCTCTTCTTGCTGGTGATCGGGCTGGTGTACGGGTCGATGTACACCGGCCACACGGTCGCGGGGTCGCTGAGCAGGCCCGCGTCCGGCACGAGGGTGAGCGCGCCGGGGGAGCTGGTCACCGCGATCGGCCGTACCTGGGCGGCGGTGCCGGGCTGTTCGGCGGTGGAGGCGGTGGTCGGCTGCGGGGTGGTGGTCGGTGCGGCGGTCGGGTCACCCGCGCCCTCGGCAGCCTTCGGGGCGGCGATCGCCCTGGTGCCGGCGGACCGCTGCGCGGCGGTCGGCGCCGCCGCAGGGGGAGTGGTGCCGGCGGGAGCGGTGCCCGCGGAAGCGGTGCGCGCCGAGTCCCACATCAGCGGGGTGGGGGAGCGGAAGACGGCCGTGCCGTCGGCGGTGGTCGCCGCCACCCGCCCGTCGGCGTCCGCGTTCAGCGTCAGGCCGTCGCTGGTGGTGGCGGTCAGGCGGAGCGCGGCGAGCGCCGGGTTCGCGGCGGCCTTCGCGTCGTGGACGACCAGCACCTCGTGGAAACCGCCCTGGTCGGTGCTGGTGACCTTGAGGTCGACGCCGGGCAGCACCCCGTCGTACTGGGCGGTGTCACCGCTGACCCGAGGGGCGGGCAGCGGGAACGGCAGGGTGTACGAGAGTCGGTGGCCCTCGGCGTCGGTGAGGGTGGCCAGCGGGCCGCTGCCGCCGCCGGACAGGGCCAGCCCGGAGGGCGTGGCCTTCGGCGAGAGGCTGCCGTCGGCGTTGCCGACCAGTGTCGCGTCCACCGCAGCCCAGCCGTCGCCCCGGCGGACCCGGGCGGGCTGGAGGTGGGTGGTGACGCTGAAGGTGCCGTCGGTGTTGGCGACGGTCTCGTCGGTCGCGGTGGTGAGCCGGTCGACGGTCACCGGCTTGCCGGTGCGGACGGCCTCGGCCTTCGCGGCGGCCAGCGGCGAGGCCGCGGCGCTGCCCGCCGCGGCTCCGGCGTCGACCGGCACGTCGTCCGCGACCGCCGGGCCCACGGTGCCGAGCAGCAGCCCGGTGACCAGCGCCGATACGGCCAGACGGCGTGTCGGTATTCGCGCCGGATGGCTCCGGGTGCGGGAGCGCTCCCCCATTGTCGTCGTCCTTTCGAGGACCGGATGCGGTGGCCGGTTGCGCCGCTGTGGTTCTTCTCACAGCGCGATGAGGCGCACGGGCCGCCGGGTGTCGGAATTGCGGCCGTTCCGTCCGTCTCCGACCACTTGGTGAACGACTTGGCGAACCTGTGTGCCGGATGGGAAAGGTGTGACCGCTGGGGAAGGGTATTGCTGACTCTTTGTCATCGCAATACGGTTCCAGCCGGTCCGAGCACGGCCCGTCAGCTGACGTGACCTCAGTCGACCTCACCGTTCGTCTCCATGGGGGATTGTGCGCATGCGCGCAGGACCAGGCGGATCACAGGGATTCCGCATAATCGACAGAGCCCGCGGCAGGGCCTGGATGAGACGAGGAGCGGTGACGGTCGCGACCGTCACCGCCCTCGCGCTGTCGGCACCGTTCGCGGTCGCCGACTCCGTCGTCGGCGGCTACCGCTACCTGGACAGGACCTGGGAGGCGGACCCGCTCCCGGCCCAGCCGAAGGTGCCGGGGCACCCGGCGGACAGCCCGGCGGGTGACGCCCCGAAGCCGGTGCTCCCGGCCGGTGCCAGGGAGTTGAAGCCGCACGAGGTGAAGGGCCCCCAGTGGCCCGCCGCGGCCAGTGCCACCGTCGACCTCGGTGGTGCGCCCACGGTGCGCAGCCTGGCCGCACCGGCGGGCGCGGTCCAGGCCGGTGCGCTGCCGGTCTCGGTGTCGCCGGCCGCTCCCGCGGCTCTCGGCGCCGGGGCGCGTGCCCTGGCCGCCCCGCTCAGCCCGGTCTCGCCGGTGTCCGCGGTGCAGGTCACCGTGGCCGACCGGGGACAGGCCCGGGGGGCCGGCGTGGACGGCCTGCTGGTCGGCCTCAGCCGCGCCGACCGCGGAACCGACACGGGCAGCGTGTCGGTCTCCCTCGACTACGGCGCCATCGAGCAGGCGTACGGCGGCGGTTGGGCGTCCCGGCTGCACCTGGTGGCGATGCCCGGCTGTGCGCTGACCACCCCGCAGGTGGCCGCCTGCCGCACCCGCGCCCCGCTGGAGTCGGTCAACGACCCGGTCAACCGGAAGGTCAGCGGCACCGTCGCCCTGCCCGGCTCGACGGACGCCAGGAAGTCGTCCTCCCTCTTCGCGGCGCCCTCCGCGCTCTCCTCCTCCGGGGGCATGGCGGTGGCCGCGGTGGCGGGCTCCGGCGGCTCGCAGGGCGACTTCGGCGCGACCTCGCTGTCCGCCTCCGGCGCCTGGTCGGCCTCGGCGTCGGGCGCCTTCACCTACCACTACCCCGTCACCGTGCCGCCGTCGCTGGGCGGCACCGCGCCGACGGTCAGCCTCTCCTACGACTCCCAGTCGGTGGACGGCGAGACCTCCGCGCGCAACTCCCAGTCCTCGTGGATCGGTGACGGCTGGTCGTACACCCCCGGCTTCATCGAGCGCTCGTACAAGAGCTGCAAGGACCAGGGGATCAAGGACTCCGGCGACGAGTGCTGGGCCGGCTGGAACGCGACGCTTCAACTGGGCAGCCACAACGGCCGACTGCTGCGCGACGACAACGGCGTCTACCACCTCCAGAGCGACGACGGCACCAGGATCGAGCGGCTCACCGACGCCGCCAACGGGCTGTGGCAGGGCGAGTACTTCAAGGTCACCACGACCGACGGCACCGCCTACTACCTGGGTCTGAACCACGCGCCCGGCACCACCTCCGACGAGGCCACCGACAGCGCCTGGGGCGTGCCGGTCTACCATCCGAAGTCCGGTGACCCCTGCCACAGTTCGGACAAGGGCGACGACTCCCAGTGCGACAAGCCGGTCGGCTGGCGGTTCAACCTGGACTTCGTCGTCGACGCCCACGGCAACGTCCAGCGCTACGACTGGGCGACCGAGTCCAACTACTACAACATGGGCTACGGCCAGGTCGCCAAGGACGACAAGGGCGGCACGGTCACCAAGTACACCCGCGGTGGCCGGCTGACGAAGATCTCCTACGGCTACCAGCTGGCCGACGCCCGGGCGGGCCGCGAACCGGCCGCCCAGGTGGTCTTCCGCGCCGCGCAGCGCTGCACCAAGTCGGACAGCGTCTGCAAGGACGGCAACCTCTCCTCGGACACCGCCGCGAACTGGCCGGACACGCCGTACGACCTGCACTGCGAGTCCGACTGGAAGAACAAGGTCGGTGACGACGACAAGACGGACGGCGTCTGCCTGACCGGCGGGCCCACCTTCTGGTCCACGTACCGCCTCAAGGGCATCGACACCAAGGTCCGCACCGCCTCCGGGTGGCAGGACGTCGACACCTACGAGCTCGACCACGTCTTCTCCGACGCCGGCGGCACCTTCGACCCGGTCACCGGCAAGACCCAGGACCCGAAGGCCACCGGCTCGCTGCAGTCGGTCATGTGGCTGTCCTCGATCGTCCACACCGGCAAGGACACCTCCGCCGGGGGCAGCGGGCCGGTCACCCTCGACCCGGTGACCTTCACCGGCATCGAGATGGACAACCGGGTCGACGGCCCCTCGCCGGCCGCCCCACCGCTGTACCACCCGCGCATCTCCAGCGTGCAGACCGAGACCGGCGAGTCGATCGCCGTCACCTACCGGGCACCGGAGTGCTCGCGCGAGAAGAAGACCATGCCCGCCTCGGCGGACAGCGACACGATGGCCTGCTACCAGGTCTACTGGAACACCCCCGGTGGCGTGGAGCCGATCGAGGACTGGTTCCACAAGACCCTCGTCGAGCAGGTCACCGACAGCGACCGCACCAAGGCCGGCTCGCCCGCCAAGGTCACCCGCTACACCTACAGCGACGGAGCCGCCTGGCACCGCGACGACTCCGAACTGACTGACGACAAGCACCGCACCTGGAACGACTTCCGGGGCTACCGCACCGTCACCACCACCACCGGCGCCGCCCCGGACCCGATCACCCAGAGCACCGTCTCCTACCTCCAGGGCATGGACGGTGACTACAAGGCCGACGGGACGACCCGCACCGTCAAGGTGAAGAACGCGCTGGGCGAGGAGATCACCGACAGCCCGTGGCTGGCCGGCACCCCGTACCAGACCCTCGGCTACACCAAGGCCGGCGGCAGCGTCGTCACCCGCACCCTGGCCGACCCGCCGACCTTCAAGGTCACCGCCAGCGCGAGCCGCAAGGCGTGGACGTCCGAGGACCCGGCGCCCGACAAGCTCTCCACCCTGCCGGACCTCACGGCCCGCCAGATCACCGCGACCTCCTCGCGGACCATGAGCCTGCTGTCGGACGGCGGCTGGCGCACCGCCCGGACCAGCACCACCTTCGACGACCAGGGCCGGATCTGGAAGGAGGACGACCAGCCGGACCTCTCGGACCCGAAGCAGGAGACCTGCACCACCACCACCTACGCGGACGCCCCGTCGGACAACCCGATGATGCTGGTCTCCCCGAAGGAGACGATCAGCGTCGCCGGCCCGTGCGGCACCGCGCCCGGGAAGAACACCACGCTCTCCCACAAGCGGATCTTCTACGACGGCGACGGCTCGGTCGACCACCCGGGCACCTACGGCGTCCTCGGCCAGAACGGCACCTCGCTCGGCCTGGTCACCGCCACCCAGGCGGTCACCGGCTACGACGCCCAGGGCCGGCCGCAGTTCCAGACCCTCGGCGGGATGTCCTACGACCGCTACGGCCGGGTCACCGCCAGCACCGACGCGGCGGGCCAGACCACGACCACCGGGTACCAGCCCGAGACCGGCGTGCTGCCCACCACCCTGTCGACCACCAACCCGCTGAAGTGGACGGCCACCAGCACCGTCTCGCCCGGCCGCGCATCGGTGACCCACTCCGTGGACGTCAACAACCAGGTCACGGACGCGACCTACGACGCGCTCGGCCGCCGGGAGAAGGTCTGGTCCCCGGGCCGCGACAAGGCCACCCAGACCCCGGACCGGGTCTACTCCTACGACGTGCACGGCGCCGGTGACAACCCGACGCCCTCGTCCGTCACCACCAGGAGCCTGCGCGAGGACGGCTCCTACAGCACCGCCGTCACCATCTACGACGGCACCCTCCAGCCCCGGCAGACGCAGTCGACCCCGGCGGACAACTCGGCCGGCCGGCTGGTGTCCTCCACCTACTACGACTCGCACGGCTGGGCGGTCTCCAGCATCGCCACCTACTCCGACGCCGACCACGCGCCGGGCAGCACGATGTGGGCCGAGACCAACCGCACCGGCCCGTCCGTGACCCGCACCGCCTACGACGGCCAGGGCCGGCCCGTCACCACCACGCTGGTCTCCTTCGCCAGCACCCTGTGGCAGAGCTCCGTCAGCTACCGGGGGGCCGACCGGGTGGACACCACCCCGGCGCAGGGCGGCAAGGCCGACACCACCTACACCGACGCGCAGGGCCGCACCTCCGTGCGCGTCCAGCGCGACGACACCCCCGACCGGCAGCTCGCCGGCGGCAGCCGGATCTCCTCCGGCACCTCGGTGGTCTCCGCCGGGGTCCGCCTCGGCATGCAGCCGGACGGCAACCTCGCACTGACCGCGCTGGTCGGCGAGAAGGTCCTGTGGTCCAGCGGCACCGGCGGCCACCCCGGTGCCTACGCCGTGATTCAGGCCGACGGCAACCTGGTCGTCCTCGACGCCACCGGCAAGACCACCCTGTGGTCCAGCGGCACGGCCGGCCACCCCGGCGGCTACCTCAAGGTCCAGGCCGACGACGACGTCGCGGTCTACGACGCCACGAACGTCCGGCTCTGGTCCGCCCGCACGGCCGGCACCGCGCCGGCCGCGGACATCACCACCCGCTACACCTACACGGCGCGCGGGCAGATCTCCACCGTCCAGGACAACGCGGGCAACACCTGGACCTACGGCTACGATCTGCAGGGCCGGATGACGTCCCAGACGGACCCGGCCGCCGGCTCCTCCAGCGCCACCTACGACCCGCTGGGCAGGCTCGCCAGCACCACCGACGCCCGCAAGCAGACCCTGTCGTTCACCTACGACCAGCTGGGCCGGCGCACCGCCGAGTACTCCGGAACCGACACCGGCGACCCGACCAAGCTGCTCGCCGAGTGGAGCTACGACAAGCTCGGCAAGGGCCTTCCGGTCGCCTCCACCCGGTACGTGGGCGGGAAGAACGGCAGTGCCTACGTCCAGCGGGTCGACGGCTACAACGCGGTCGGCCAGCCGACCTCGGTCAGCACCGTCATCCCCGCCGCCGAGGGCGCCCTGGCCGGCACCTACACCGCCAAGGCCGCCTACACCGAGAACGTCGGCATGCTCGCCTCGACGTCCTTCAACGGCGACGGCGGCCTGCCCGCCGAAACCGTCGGCTACGGCTACAACCTGGAGGGCGGACTGGTCAGCCTGGGCTCGCCCAGCCGACCGTACGTCGCGACCGTCAACTACAGCCCGCTCGGCCAGGTCGTGCAGACCACCGTCGGCACGCCGACCAAGCAGCTGCGCACCGCGCAGACCTGGGACGCGGCGACCGGCCGACTGGCCACCAGCCGGGTCACCCTGCAGAACAACACCGCCAACCCGATCTCCGACACGACCTTCGGCTACGACCCGTCGGGCAACCTGACGACCGTCTCCGAGGTCCAGTCCAGCGGCGGCACGGACCGGGTCACCGACACCCAGTGCTTCGGCTACGACGCCCAGCGCCGGCTGACCAGCGCCTGGACCGACACCAAGGGCATCACCACCGCCACCGCCGGCCAGCTGGCCCGCTGCAACACCGCCCGGCCCAGCCCGGCCACCGTCGGCGGCCCCGCCGCGTACTGGCAGGACTGGCAGTTCGACCAGCTCGGTGACCGCACTCAGCAGATCAGCCACGACGTGACCGGCAACGCGGCCAAGGACACCGTCCAGACGCTCGCCTACCCGGGCCAGGGCGTCACCCCGGCCAAGCGGCCCAACGCCGTCTCGACCGTCACCACCCGCACCGCGACCGGCACCACCGTGCTCACCCCGGGCTACGACGACGCCGGCAACACCCAGACCCGGGTCACCACCGGCGCCAAGGCCGGCAACCAGGGCATCGACTACAACGAGGAGGGACGTACCGCGGCCGTCACCACCGACGGCAAGAAGAGCTCCTACCTGTACGACGCCGACGGAGGCCTGCTGCTCCAGCGCGGCCCCGGCGGCAACACGCTCTACCTCTTCTCCGGCAACGAGCAGCTGAACCTCGACGCCACCGGAAAGACCGTTACCGGCCTGCGGTACTACCGCTCGCCGGACGGCACCGTGACGGTGCGCGCCAGCAACGGCGCCATCAGCTACCAGCCCACCACCCCGCAGGGCACCGCCCAGCTCCAGGTGGACGGCGGCACACTGGCCGTCACCCGGCGCTCCTACGACCCGTACGGCAACCCGCGCGGTACCGCGCCGGGCAGCTGGGCCGACAACCACGGCTTCCTCGGCAAGCCCGCCGACGCCGCCACCGGCCTGAGCCTGCTCGGGGCACGCCACTACGACCCGGTCATCGGCCGCTTCCTGCAGGTCGACCCGGTCTTCGAGAACGGCGACCCGAACCAGATGGGCGGGTACGGCTACGCGGCCGGCAACCCGGTGTCCGGCAGTGACCCGACCGGGCTGTGGTGGGGCTCCGACTGGTGCGGCGCGGCGGGCAACTGGCTCACCGGCATCGGCGACTCCATCGTCGGCGACCCGTACCAGTGGGGCGTCAACTTCCTGTCCGACGGCTGGAACTCGTTCGCCGACATCGTCAACGGCGACAACGACGTGTTCGACGGCATGGTCGGGTACGAGAACGAGACCCCGTTCAAGCTCGGCCACACCGGTTACGTCGACGACCACCCGCTCGCCGAGCTCTTCGGCGTCGACACCAGCTCCACGTCGTACGTCGCCGGGCAGTGGACCGGCATCGTGGGCTCCTTCGCCCTGGACGGCTACGGCGCGGTCAAGGCGATCAGCAGCGGCGTGAAGGCCGTCAAGGCCGTCAAGCTCGCGGTCGAGGACGGCGACTCCGTCATCAGCGCGGTCAAGAAGCTGCTTTCCGGCGACCTGCCCACCACCACCCCCGCCGACCCGGCGCCGACCACCCCGAAGGGCGACACCCCGTCGACCCCGAAGTCCGGCACCGGCAAGGGCGGCAAGGAACCCGGCGGCAGCGGCAAGGGCGGCGGGGGCGGCAAGACCGCCGAACAGCCGAGCCCGGCCCCCGAGGCCACCGACGCCGGCCCGAGCGGCAACGCCTACCGGCGCGGCTCCAAGGGCAAGCCGAACGAGTACGAGTCCGGACCGGTCGTCAGCCTCGGCCGGCTCAAGGAGACGCTCGCCCGGGCCGGGTACCGCGACGTGTGGGACCGCTACGACGTCGTCCACAAGGAGCGGATCTACGACGCGGAGACGGGCGAGACCAACTACGGGAACAGCCCGCACTACATCCGGTCCAACTCCACCTTCACCGACGTGCCGCACCGCGGCCGCAACGGCCTGCCGATCATCGAGCTCTCCAACAAGGGACTGCGCAACATCAAGGAAGCCGTGGTCACGTTCTTCCACGAGGTGCACCACCAGGAGGGCATGCGGGTCCACGGCGACAAGGGAACCGAGGAGGACGCCGAGGACTTCGGCCAGATGATGTGGCGGAGGATCTCCGGGGACAACTGATAGCGTTCCCAGCCGGCCGGACGGCTCCGCGCCGGTGAACCGACAGCACGGCGGGGCGGGCGGGGGGGGGGCCCCCCCCCCCCCGCCCGGCCCCCCCCCGGTCCCACCCCCCCCCCCCCAAACCAAAACACCCAAGCCCCCCCCCACCACCACACCACACCCC
>NZ_JBIRJC010000058.1:15463-31763 GCF_044329365.1 Kitasatospora sp. NPDC017646
GGGGGGGGCGGGCCCGCCGCCCCCCCCCCCCCCGGGGGGGGGGGGGGGGGGGGGGCCCCCCCCCCCCCCCCGCCCCCCCCGCCCGCTTTTCCACGCACCGCACCAGAAAGGCATTCACCCCATGGCCCGCCGCTACGACGAGACCGACCGCGAGGCGCTGCGCGCCCAGCTGGACCGGCCGGTGACGGAGCGCACCTGCCCGGTCTGCGGCCACGCCGGCCTGCGCTCCTACCACCGGGAGAAGCTCGGCCGCGACACCCCTTCGATGATCAACTACCTGTGGTGCCCCGCCTGCCACGCCTACTCGTCGTCCTTCACCTCCGCCGAACGCCGCACCGTCGACCGCGACCCGCTGGCGGACGCGTACGGCGACCGGGCCCCCGAGCTGATGCGCGACCCCGAGGCGCTGCTGACCGTCCTCGACGGCTTCTGGAACGACGGCCGCCTGCCGCAGACGATGGTCCCCCGCCGGTAGCGCGGCAACGGAGTTCCGCGCCTCGGAGTGCCAGGGCGGCCCACCCCCGCCCTGACCAGCGACGGGGGGAACCAGGGACGCCCATCTCGGCATCCTCTAGCCTGTTCACCGCAAAAGCGATCGAACGGACACGGGGAGAGAGCTGATGGCGGACGGGTTCAAAGTCGACCTGGATGCGCTCGACAAGGCGGCCTCGGGCATCACCGACACCCTGGCGAAGCTGCAGTTCAAGAAGGTCAGCGACCTCGACCACAAGAAGGAGGACATCGGCCACGACCACCTGGCCGACGTCCTCGGCCATTTCCTGAAGCGCTGGGAGATCGGTGTGGAGAACCTCGGGAAGGACGCCTCCCAGGTCTCCCAGCGCCTCAACGCGAGCGTGAAGGCCTACGCGAACCTCGACGGGCAGATCGCCGGGCACCTGCACGGCACGCTCAGCCGCAACGGCGAAGACCCGGGGGCGAAGTAACCGTGGCGAAGGAACTCGGAGAGACGTCCGACCCGAAGGAACTCGTTCCGGGCGACCCGGACGCGGTCGGTTCGACCGCCGCCTGGCTGAAGAGCTACGGCGACACCCTGCACTCGACCGGTGAGGGGCTCAAGCGGATCGACACCACCGACGGGTGGACCGGGCAGGCCGGCGACGCGTTCCGGGCCGCCTTCAAGGGCGAGCCCCAGAAGTGGCTGGAGGCGGGTGACTGCTTCCATGACGCCGCCACCGCGCTGACCACCTACAAGTCGACCCTGGAGTGGGCGCAGGGGCAGGCCAGGGACGCCATCCGGCAGTGGGGGGAGGCCCAGGCCGCGACCGCGAAGGCCAAGACCGAGCACGACGCGCAGCAGAAGAGCGAAGGCCACGAGCTGCCGTTCACCGACCCGGGCGACGCCACCAGGACGAGCGCCCAGCAGACCCTGAGCAACGCGCGGAGCCAGCTCAAGACCGCGGGCGACACCGCGGCGGACGCGGTCGCCAAGGGCCGCGACAAGGCCCCCGAGGAGCCCGGCTGGCTGGACAAGGTGGGCGACTTCTTCTCGGACGCGGGGGACTTCCTGGAGGACATGGGCAAGACCGCCGTGGCGGACCTGGCCTCCGTCGGCAACGCGATGATCCACGACCCCGGTTCGGTCCTGGAGATCGCGGGCGGCCTCGGTCTGGCGACGCTCGGTGCCGGCGGCGAGATCCTCGGCGTCGGTCTGGACCTGACGGGTGTCGGCGCGGCCATCGGTGTTCCGGTCAACGTCGCCTCGGCCGGCGTCATAGCGACCGGCCTCGGCATGGCCGGTCTGGGCGCCGCCAACATCGCCAACGATGCGATGGGGCCGGACCGGGTGCAGATGGAGGGCAACGGCGGGGGAGGCGGGAGCAGCACCCCGGACATGCGGACCCAGCCCTCCAGGGCGCCCGACCCCAACGCCACGCCCGAGGGGCGGGTCACCAACATCCCGAAGAACGCGGACGACACGACCAGGCGCGCGTTCACCCGGGAGAACGAGTCGGCCGACATCCTCGCGAAGAACGGCTACAAGGTCGAGCAGAACCCCGACGTCCCCGGCACGACCAAGAACCCCGACTACCGCGTCGAGGGCGAGGTGATGGACTGCTACGCGCCCACCGCGAAGAACCCGCGCTCCATCGCCACCGGCATCCAGAAGAAGGTCGACGAAGGGCAGGCGGACCGCATCGTGCTGAACCTGTCCGACAGCGACGTCGACGTGGGCGCCATGCGCAAGCAGCTGAACGACTGGCCGATCGACGGACTGAAGGAGGTCACCATGATCGACAAGTCCGGTCAGGTGATCTCCCTCTACCCGTAGCAGAACAGGAAGACCGACATGGCAATCTCCTACAGCCTCGAGCTGGTGACCCCGTGGTCCACGGCCCAGGTCGCCCAGGCGCTCACCGACGTCGCCCGCTCGCTGCGGCTCGTCGACGACACCGCGACCGTCGACGGCTCGCCGACCGTCGACGCGCTGCTCGACGACGGCGTGCTCACCGTGTACGGCACCTGGCTCCGTGTGGCCGCTCGCAAGCCCACCCCCTGGGGGGACCCGGAGATCGGCGGCCGGGTGTTCACCCCGACCGTCTCGGTCGTGTTCCGGCTGGGCAAGGACGCCGACGTCTCCGGCCAGCAGGACGACATGACCCGCATCGCCGACGGCCTGCTGGCGCGGGTGCCCGGTGACGCGGTCCTGCACCTCGACTACGAGGACGTCTGGCTGGTGCGCCGGGACGGCGAGTTGTCGCTGAGCGAGCGCTCCGACTTCTGGCCGCCGAACCGCCTGGCCGGCATCTCGACGCCCTACCGCCGCGAGAACCACGAGTTCGTCGACGAGGAGTGAGCGGAGTGGCGAGGGCCCGGGAGCGTAGCCTGCTCCCGGGCCCCTGTGTGCCGCCCAATTGCGCACACCGGCACGTTTAAGGGCTGCGGATCAGACTGAAACCGACGCGTTCTGCCTTTGAACTACCGTGCCACGGAGCGGCACAGACGGGACTTGAACCCGCATTCGTCGATGTTCGTCCGCGCCCGGTCGATCCGGTGTTCGGCGGCGAATGCTGAGACTGGAGCGAGAGTCTGAGGTTCACGGGGCTGCCTCTGCCACTTGGGCTACCCCGGCCTGTGGTGCCGGGGGAAGGATTCGAACCTCCACTGTGACCCCTGGTCAGCTTCAACATCAGTGTCAGCTTTTCGCACCGGCGGCGCCGCCCGCCCCGGTTTCCCGGGACAGGCCCCTTGGCGCGTCCGGTGCACCCGCCCGGCTCCCCGGGCGGGCGATCTTGGGGCTACCGGAAGAGGTAGCCGAAGACGGCGTCGCCGACCCGCTGGTCGGTGACCTCCACCGAGTTGGCCTCCTCGCGGGCGAACTTGACCGCCTGCTGGAGCTTCTCCACCCGCTCGGCGAGCTCGTTCACCCGGCGGGCGGGCAGTGCGCCGGAGAACTTGACCGTGGTCCAGTAGCCGACCGGGACGTCCTCGTAGTAGACCTCGACCTGGGCCGGGTGCTTCTCGGTGGCCTCGGCCTTGACGTGGTTGCGCGGCACCTTCCTGGTCCGGATGGTGCGCACCGGCTCCGTCTTCCAGGAGTCGGTGGACGGGTCCAGGTTCCACGACTCGGAGGCGTCCAGGACCGGGAGCTTCCGCACGAAGGTGAACAGGTCGGTGAGCTGCTTCTCCAGGAAGAGCAGGTACGGCACCGGCACCTGGGCGAGGAGCACCTGGCCGTCCACCACCACGTCGGCGCGGGCGTCGACGTTGGCCCAGTCCTTGGTGGCCGTCACGTCGAAGAGCCGGGTGAGGGTGCTCGCGGTGGAGCGCAGGATGTCCTCGGCCTTCAGCTGCACCCGGGTCGACTCCGGCGGCAGCTGCTCGCCCTCCTCGTCCTTGGGCTGGTAGGTGCGGGAGATCCCGGCCAGCAGCGCGGGCTTCTGCAGGTCCTGGTGAGCCTGCGTCAGCTCCTGGAAGGACTTGGACTTGACGCCCTTTTCGACGGCGATGATCTGGTTCAGCTTTGCCACGTCGGGGACGCTACCAGTCCGGAAGTGATCGGCGACAGCCGTTATCCGATCGCCCGTGGGCCCAGTCGGTGCGGCGGGCCAGGGCCGACACGCTCAGGCCGCGGGTCTCGGACGCCCGTCGGCGTACGGCCTGCTGCTCACACTGTGGAAGCCGGCCGGGTGGCGCTCCGATCTGCGGCGCGCCGCGGCGGGGTCGGCTCGCATCCGCGAGGAGGCTGCTGCAGGCCGCTGACCAGCTGATTAGGGTGGTCGAGGGAAGGCAGGAGCAGTTCCTGCGCCCCTCTCACCTGCGAGGTCGAGCCCATGAGTCTCAGCATCCGCAACCAGATCGCCGGCACCGTCACGTCCGTCACCACTGGCGAGGCGATGGCGACGGTGAAGGCCCGCCTCGACGGGGGTCAGGAGATCACTGCGGCCGTCACCGCGGACGCGGTCAAGGACCTCGGGCTCGCAGAGGGCACCGCCGTGCGGGCCATGGTGAAGTCCACCGAGGTCTCGCTCGCGACCGGGCCGGTGGCCGGCCTCAGCATCCGCAACCAGATCCCCGGCACCGTGGTCGACGTGGCGGCCGGCGCCGCCATGGCGACCGTCAGGGTCTCGGTGGACGGCGGTGAGCTGACGGCCGCCATCACCAAGGACGCCGCGACCGAACTCGGTCTGGCGGCGGGGAGCCCGGTCGTCGCGCTGATCAAGGCCACCGAGGTCTCGCTGGCCACGGCCTGACCGGCCACCCCTCCACCGGCGGCCCGTCCTTCGCATCGCGGGGTGTCCGTCCCGGCTGCCCGTGGCACGGCCGGGGCCCCGCTCGCCCTGGCCAACGCCTGGGACGTCGCCGGCGCCCGCAGTTGCGTCGCGGGTCCGGCGGCCGTGGACGAACGACTCGGGTCCGCCGGCCGGATGGTCAGGCGCCGGCCAGCAGGCCGTCGAGGACCCGCCGGGCCAGATCCGCCGCGCCGTCGTCGCCGAGCCGCAGGGCGGTGTTGGTGGCGAGCAGGACGGCGTCGACCTGGAACGCGGCGAGCTCGGGATCGACGTCCGCGACCTCGCCGTCCTCGACGGCGTGCCGGAACTCGCCCGCGAGCAGGGACAGCCAGGTTCGCCGCTGCCGGGCCAGTGCGTCGCGGACGGCGCCGGGGCGGCTGTCGAAGTCGGTGAGGCAGGCCGCCCAGAAGCAGCCGCCGGGGAAGAGCGGTGCGCTCGCGTAGGCGATCCAGTGTTCCGTCAGGGCGCGCAGGCGCTCGGCGCCGCGGCGAGTGGTCAGCGCCGGTTGCACCACGTCGGCCAGGAACGGCCCCACCACAGCGCCCACCAGGCCGTCGAGCAGAGCAGCCGCGCCTCCCATCGGCGCTGCTGGCCTCCCGCCGGCCGGGCCCGCGTGGAACGCACCCCCTCGTTCCCGGGCCCGGCCGTCTGCGTCTTCCCATGTCTCCTGGACGGTTTCGCCGCGATCAGGCAGCGCACGGGTGAGAGCCAGCGCGAGCTGGCCGCCGCTGTCGGGCTGACGCAGGACAAGGTGTCCCGTCGCCAGTCCGGGACGCAGCCGTGGTCGTTGGACGAGGTGGATGCCTTGGCCCGGCGTTGGGGGATGGGGTCGCTGGATCTGCTTGCCGGGCCGACCCGTGCCGCCGAGTGTCTGGTCTGGCCTCCCGGTACTGCCGCCCTACAGCCGGGCCCGGGGGTGACGGGTGAGTCCCGCTGACCCGACCCGGCCGAACGAGGCCGCGAGGTTGACCCAGCAGCTCCTGGACGAGGGCTTCACCAAGCGTCAGGTCGCCGGGATGCTGGGCCGGGACGCGAGCTTGGTGTCGCAATTCTTAGGACGCGGACCGGCCGGAGCGGATCTGGGCCAAGGCCGTCGCGGGCACCGACCGCCTGGCGGAGCGCCGGGCCGCGTTCGCGGAGTTCAAGGCCCACACCGGCGACGACGGCGAACAGTGCGGCATCCTCTGTAACAGCCGGCTGCTCACCGAGGGGATCGACGTCGCCGCGGTCGACGCGGTCTGCTTCGCCGACCCCAAGAGCTCAGTGATCGACATCGTCCAGGCCGTCGGCCGGGCGCTGCGCCAGTCCTACCGGCAGGGCAAGGTGTCCTGGGTCATCATCCCCGTGTACCTGCCGACGCCGCTGGTCGGCGACGACACGGCCGGCGCCGACCCGGCCGAGATCCACGACGCCGGCGCGGCGGTGAGGGCCGAGGCCGACACGGAGATCGAGGCCTCCATACGCCCAGACCCGCAGCATGCACCGGGGCGTGGACGGCTGTATCGCGTGGTCGTACGACCCGGGGTGTGGAGCACGACCGGCTACCTGCACAACCGTTGTGACACCACCCGCCTGGCGAAGATCGCGTGGAAGTGGTCCGGACTGAAAGTCTCGGAGATCAAGCCGGCCGGCGACGCCAAGGCACACGAGGAACGGCGCTTCGACGTCGACACCGTCGGGGACGCCGGCGCCGCCTGACCACGCACCACAACACAGCGTGGGCCCCGGCACCGCGCCGGACCCCTTCGTCGCACCGCAGCAGCCACCTGTCCCGCGCGATCGCCTCGATGCCGAGCACCACAGCGACGGGGAACTCGGCCGCTTCGCCGCCAACCACTTCAGCCGGCCCCAGACGTCCACCACCACCGATGTCGCCCCGGGACGTGGTCCACCGAGCCGACCGCCCCCGCGACGCGAGCGAACCCGCGACCCCGGTCGCTCCGGTCGCTGCCGTGACCGCGATCCCCAGCGACACACCGATCCCCGAGCCGACGCTGCGCCGGACCACCTCCCCCGAACTGCCAGGGCCCGTTACCGGCCCTGTCGGCCGCCGTCGCGCGGAGGCGGATTCGCCGCGCGTGCAGTACGGCTCTGGGTCGTCAGTGCCGTAGGGCGTCGGGTTTGGCCAGACGCGCGGCGGTGTCTTCCAAGCCAGTGCTGTGTGAGCCTTTGACGAGCACGACGTCGCCGGGTTCGAGGTAGGTGAGCAGCAGGTCGTGGGCGGAGTCGCGGTCGGGCACCAGCGTGGCATCGACGCCGTCCTCCACTGCCCACATCTGTACGAGTCGGGCCTCCCGGCCCCCGGCCGCGATCGGGTGGACGGGCGCGCGCGGCGCCGGGCTCGGTCTTCAGGGGGCAACGATCGGCGGCCACGAAGTCGGGACCGAAGACCGCGTCATTCGGTTCTTGCACGAGCGCCGTTCCTGAAGTCTCAGAGGCGGACGACGACGAGGGCGATGTCGTCACGGGCGCCGTGGCTGACGCCCATGCGGGCGAGGAGGGTGTCGGCGAGGCGCTCAGGAGCAAGCGTTGTGCAGCACTGGGTCAGGGTGTCGGTGAGGCGCTCCAGGCCGGTGTCGATGTCCTCGTCGCGGCGTTCGATGAGGCCGTCGGTGTAGAGCACGAGGGTGTCGCCGTGGTGGTAGGCGGTGCCGGTCTGGGGGCGGGGGACGTGTTCGGGCCGGGCGCCCAGGGGCGGGTCGGTGGCCTGGTCGAGGAGCTGGCAGGTGCCGTCGGGGCTCATCAGGACCGGCGGGGGGTGGCCGGCGCTGGAGTAGACGATCAGGCGCGCGCGAGTGTCGACCAGGGCGGTGAACGCCGTCGCGCCGAGTGCGCCTTCGACGGAGCGGGCGTACAGACCCAGGACCTCCAGTGCCTGGGCGGGGCCGGCCACGGCCCGGCTGGCGGCGGACAGGGCGCTGCGCAGCATGCCCATGACGGTTGCGGCTTCCAGGCCGTGGCCGACGACGTCGCCGACCGCGACGGTGAACCGGCCGTCGGGCAGGTCCACGGCGTCGTACCAGTCGCCGCACACGTTCAGTGAGCCGATGGCGGGCAGGTAGCGCACCGCCACGTCCCGGTGGCGGGCCAGGTCCGGGGAATGCAGCATCGCCTCCTGCAGGGTGATGGCGACCTGCCGCTCGCGGGCGTGCGCGGCGCGCAGCTCCTCGTTCAGGCGCTGCAGCTCCCTGGCGCGGGCGTACAGCTCGGCCTCCATGCCCTCCTCGCCCTCGGCTATCGGCCCGACGGTGTCCGGCCGGCCGTGTCGGCGGGCGCGGATGAAGGTGGTCACGTCCTCGACCCGGTGGATGACCCATGCCACCTGTCCGTCGGCGCCGAGCACGGGTGTGTTGACCGGGGACCACCAGCGTTCCTCGAAGGCGCCCGGCTGGCCCGCGATCGGGATGTCGTACTTCTGCACCGCCATCGTGTCCGGCTCCCGGCTCGCCAAGACCCGCTCCAGGGAGGCCGACAGATTCCGCACGCCGTCCGCATCCCGGTCGGAGGGGTTGTCGGGAAAGGCGTCGAAGAGGTACTGCCCGAGCAGGTCCTCACGCGTGCGGCCGGTCACGCGGCAGTATGCCTCGTTGGCGCCGACGATCGTCAGGCCCGGGTTGATCACCAGGTACGGGCTGGGAGTGGCGGCGAACAGCGCAGCGAAGTCGACCTCCCTCGCAGTCCCCTGCCGCCCGGCCGCGGGTATACCCATTCCTCCAATCTACGAGGCCACCAGCATCCACGCCCGGTTGCACTCAGCACCGGACTCGCCAGGCATTTGGCTGGGCCCCTGGGGCCCGCACGGGGGGCGGAGCGGGGCCGAGTACTCCGACGCCGCTTTGAGCCACGACGGGTGGTGGACCGTGTTTACCGAAGGCGCCGACCACCATCAGGTGGTCGGCGCCTTCGCCGTGCCGGGCGCCGCCTTGGTATTCGGGGTCGGCGCCTGCTGGTCCGGCCTGGCCCTGCGGGTGTACTGTCGCATCGACATGAAGCGGGGATCAGTCCCCATTTCTTGCGTGTCGGGGGAGAGGAATGACCATGAACCAGGCGGCGCTGGTACTGGGCGGCGGCGGACCGGTCGGCGGTGCGTGGCTGACCGGTGTAGTCGCGGGCCTGGCCGACGGCGGGATCGACCTGATGGCTGCCGACACCGTCATCGGTACGTCGGCCGGAGCCGTTTTCGGGGCCCGCCTCGCCAGCGGCGAACCCGCCCGCGAGCTGTACGAACGCCAACTGGCGGATCTCGACCGGGTCGAGATGGACATCACCGCCATACAGACCCTGCGCTTCCTGTGGGCGGCCCTCGCCACCCGCGACCCGGAACGCTCGGTCCGCCGCCTGGGCCACGCTGCCCTGACAGCGCGCACCGCCCCCGCCCGGGACCTCCACGAAACCGTGCGCACCCTGCTGCGGGGTGCCACCGCCTGGCCCGCGCAAGCGCTGCGGATCACCGCCGTGGACGCGCTGACCGGCAGCGTCGAGGCCTTCGACGCCGGCTCCGCGCTCGACCTCGCGGACGCGGTCGCCGCCAGCTGTGCCGTCCCTCTGGTGTGGCCTCCGATCGCTGCCCTCGAGCGGCGGTGGATCGACGGCGGCACCCGTTCCACCGGCAACCTCCAGCTGGCCACCGGCCACCGGCAGGTGCTGGCCGTCTCACCTGTCCCCACTGCCATCGGGCCGCATCCCAGTGCCCAACAGCAGGCGGCGCAGCTGCGCGCCGCCGGCGCGCATGTCACCCTGATCACCCCGGATGCCGACGCCCGCCGCGCGATGGGACACAACCTGACGGCCAACGCCCGCCGCCCGGCCGCCGCCCGGGCCGGACACCGGCAGGGCACGGACCTCGCCGCCTCGGTCGCCCGCGCCTGGCCATCCAGCGCCTGAACCATGTTGCGCGCCGACATCCTTGCCGCGCTCGGCGTCCTCAAGGTCGCCACCGCCGACCAGCGCCAGCGACTACTGCGCCCCGGGACGACTCGCACGACTCACCACTCGGGCCTGACCCCCAGCCATACCCGCGGGGACTCCTTGAGCCGCATCGCTGATCCTAGACACGTTAGTTGGATCCAGCGCTTGCCCCGACCAATCCCGCCTCGGTACAGCCGCTGTACCGGGCCAAGGCGCGGCCTTGCTCAACCCGACCTGACCGGCATGCACCGCCACACCGCGAGCCGCTGGGTTGCGTACGCCCGACGCGACTGGGCCGACTGCATCGCCGCCCGGACGGCGGACCAGCAAGGGAAGGACGAACAGTGATCGACACGACAGTCATCCGACGCGACATCAGCTGCTGAGAATCGCTGATCACTTCGCGGAGACCCACTGGCTTCAGCGATTAGAGGTGGGCATGTCGCAGCACTGTCCAGCGAATAGCGAAGACCCTGGCGGGTTAACCGACGAGACGATTGAATAGTCTTGCTGAAACTTGCAACGGGGGCGGGGCGTGGGGGATCGGATACGGGGCTGGGCACGCGCCATGGCCGCGCTCGCCCTCGTCAGCGTTGGAACGACAGGCTGCTCAGGAGACCCGAGCAGCCGTGCGGTGATTGAGGTGGACGCGCCAGCAGCATTGGCGGACCAAGCGGTACACATACGGATCGCCGGACTGTCGCCCGGCGAGGATGTCACCGTCAATTCACAGGCGGTGGACGGGCGGGGCCAGCAGTGGCACGGACAGGCCACCTTCCGGGCGGACGCCCACGGCCTCGTCGTCCTGGACACGGCCCCTCCGACCTCCGGCACCTACCAGAGCGCGGACGGCATGGGCCTGTTCTGGTCGATGACCCCCCAGACCGGCGATCCCGAGCGCACGTCCTTCTTCCCGCCCGTCTCGCCGCAGCACACCTACGACGTCACGCTCACAGCCGCGGCGCACGGACACCAGCTCGCCTCCCGGACGCTGACCCGCGAATGGTTCGGAGCTGGCGTGACCAGCAGGAAACTCACCCTCGCGGCCGACAAGGTCTCCGGGGAGCTGTTCCTCCCGGCCCCTGGCACCCCGCGCCATCCGGCCGTGCTCGTCTTCGGCGGCTCGGAAGGGGGAAACAGCGAGGCATCTGCCGCGGCCCTGCTCGCCTCGCACGGCTACCCGGCCCTGGCGCTCGGCTACTTCGGCCTCCCCGACGCCCTGGAGAACATCCCCCTGGAGTACTTCACCACCGCGGCGAGCCTGCTGGCCGCGCAGCCAGGGGTCGACCCCAATCACATCCTGACGATGGGCTATTCACGCGGCAGCGAGGCAGCCCTGCTCCTCGCCGACGACTACCCCGACCTCATCCACGGCACGGTCGTCTACTCCCCGTCAGCCCAGGTCAACGGCGGATTCCCGGGCCACGGCACCACTGCATGGACCAAGGACGGCAAGGCCATCGCCCAGGGCCCCATACCGCTCGACCACGTCAGCGGCCCCGTCATGAACATCGCCGGCGCCGACGACCAGCTATGGACCTCGCCTCTTTGGGCCCGGCAGATCGTCCAGGAACTCGACACCGACCACGACCCATACCCGCACCAGGCACTGATCTTCCCGAACGCCGGACACGGAGTCGGCACCTACCCCTACCTCGCAGCCGGCACCCGTCCAGTCCACCCAGTGACCGGCAGAGAGATCAACCTCGGCGGCACCCGCGCGGGCAACGCCGCCGCTCAAGAGGCAGGCTGGCCCAAGGTCCTGGCACTCCTCGCCTCCCTCGACCGCTAAGCAATTCGAACAGTCTGATGAAAGAAGGCATATGGACGGGCAGCGCGCAATCGACTGGTCCGAAGCAGCCTGGCTCAATCCGCCACTCGGCGTAAAGCCGGACGCGGAGGGGCTGCTGGTGACGACCCGGAACCGGAGCGACTTCTGGCGCACCACGAGCTACGGCTTCGTGCGGGACGACGGGCACGCCCTCCTGACGGAGCTGCCCACCGGGTCTGCCATCGAGGTGACCTTCGCGGCGCAGCTCGACGCGTTGTACGACCAGGCGGGGGTCATGGTCCGCGTGGACGAGCAGACGTGGATCAAAGCCGGGGTGGAGATGACGGACGGTGTTCCGCATTTGGGCGCCGTGGTCACCCGCGGCCAGTCGGACTGGTCCATGGCGCCTGTCCCCGACTGGGCCGGGCGCCAGGTCACCGTCCGGGCCAGTCGTGACGGCGATGCGGTGACCATCCGGGCGCGTTGCGAGGAGGGATCCTGGCGCATGGTCCGATTGGCGCCTCTTGCGCCGAACGCGGCGGCATCGGCCGGACCGTTCTGCTGTTCCCCGCAGCGAGAGGGACTGCGGGTGCGATTCACCCGGTTCGTTTCGGGGCCAGCGGACGCGTCGCTCCACGATCTTCAGGCCTGACGCCGGGCCGACGACACTACGGCCGAGGCGAGCAGGCGCCGGACGCTGGCGGCGGGCGCCGAACTCCACGAGGTTACTGAACAGGCTGCGGATCATCAGGGCGGCGCAGTGGTTGAGAGCGTGGTGGTGAACCGGTCTGTAGCTCGATGACCAGCAGCTTTCGGGTGGTCGCGGTGTCGGGGTAGCCGGCTGCGGGCAGCCAGCGGAGGGTTCGTCTGGTCGTGGAGGTGCGGAGTGCCGTCGGTGATCGCATTGCTGGAGGTCCGGGAGGCGCGGGCCCGGGAGGACCTGGAGTCCTGGCTGGAGATGCTGCGGGAGGCCGAGGTGCAGGCGGAGGCGGCCCGGCAGCGGCTGGAGCATGCGCGGATCGCCCGTGAGGAGGTGGCGCGCATGTTCGCCGAAGGGGCGGTCCCGGCCCGGTAGGGTGGTGCCGTGTCACCAGTGCCGACCGTGGTGGAGGCGCCTGTGGGTGTGGCCGGGGCGGTGCCGGCGGGTCCGGTGCTGCGGGAGGGCTATGACGCTCGGCCGCCGGTCTGGCAGACGGGGCTGGGAGCCGATGTGTTGTGCGGGGCCTACCGGCTGGTCTTCGAGACGGTCCTGGCGGCGCCGGGGCCGGTGACGGTGCAGGAGTTGACCCGGGCGCTGGGGCGGGACGCGGCGCGGTTGAACGAGGTGGAGAAGGTGCGCCATCGTGCCTATGCGCTCCAGGCGCGCGGTTGGCTCCTGCGTGAGCGGGGCCTGTTCAGGCCGGCCGCGGGTCCAGGCGCCCGGGCCGGAACTCCGGCCAGGGCAGACGCTCCTTCGCCAGCTTCCGCGTCAGCGTGATCAGGCCGGCCCACCACACCATCTGCGTGTGGTGGTCGGGCCGGCGCTCGTGGTCGCGGTTCAGACGGCGGGCCCGTGAGAGCCACCCCAGCGTGCGCTCGACCGCCCACCTGCGCGCGAGCACCACGAATCCCCTGGTCCCGTCCGGGCGCTTGACGACCTCGACCCTGACCCCGTGCGCCGCGAACGCCTCCGCCAGTGCCGGGCCCTGGTAGGCGGTGTCCGCCCAGACCAGTTTCAGTAGGCGTCCGGGCTCGGCCATGAACGCGTCGATCAGTTTTGGGGCGGCCACCGAGTCGTGCACGTTCGCGGGTGTGACGGTGACCTCCAACAGCAGGCCGCCCGTGTCGGTCAGGATGTGGCGCTTGCGGCCGTCGCGGAGCTTGTTGCCGTCGGTCCCGCGCGTGGCGGTGGGGCAGGTCTCCGAGCCGTCCACCGACTGCGCGTCCATGATTCCCGCGCTCGGCTCGGCCGCCCGCCCCTCCCGCTCGCGCTGCAGGCGACGTAGCCGCTGGTAGAGCTCGCGCACGTAGCCGTGGCGCGACCAGCGGCGGAAGAAGTCGTAGACCTTGCGCGGGGCGGGCAGGTCGACGGGCATGGCGCGCCACTTCGCTCCGTTGTCGACGAGGTAGTGCACTGCGTCGACCATCTCACGGTGGCAGTGGGCCTCGGGGCGTCCGCCCCGGCCCTCCAACCAGGCCGGGACCGGCATCGAGGCCTTGACCTGGGCCCATTCCGCATCCGTCATGTCGGAGGGTAGTGCGGCGCACGCCGTCCCGCCGCGATCGCCCCGTACTGGTGAACGTAGCAGTCACACCCCAGAGTGGCCGAAGTGGCACTGACCGGCGCGCAGGTGGTCAACTGGTACGGCAACGGGCCTCCTGGGCCGGAGGGTTGGTCTCGACAACCGCACTCCTACCAAGAGGCCCGTTCGTCTATGCCCGCCCAAGGGCCAGCATGAACGTTCGAGGGCTTCTCAGGGAAATGATCTTGCGGAGTAGCTTGCCGCGGTGGACGCCGTCACACCCCTGGCGGGATGGCGAACGGGTCATACTCCTCGGGCATGAAGCAGCCGTAGTCCTGCAGTGGTTGCAGATCGTTCAGCACGATGTGCTTGCGCTCGCCCGCAGGCGAGAGCCCGTCTGGGCGGTCCAGAATCCGTTGGCCGGGGAGTCCGGCGGACGTCGGTGCGTCGGCTGCGAGTCGACCGAAGCGGTCCAGCAGAGCCCACACAGCCTCGTAAACATCGCGGATGTCCTCGGCTGCCCTTTCCTCGGCGATTTCAGGGGAGGCTTCACGGTACGCCGCGCGGGCCGAGGCGATAAAGCGCTCCGGATCGACGATCACTACGTCCTGGCGCATCCGAACACTGATCGTCATACCCGCCATCGGGGCTGGCATCTCATCCACCGGCCCACGGTACTGCGTCGGAAGCGCGACCGACCGAGGCATTCACAACCCGACCCCACCGAACACCACCCGGTTCACCACCACGCTCTGATTGCGGCCGGCGCCACTGTCAGATCGGGGGCTCGCGCGCACTGGCGAACCGAAGTCCTCCGCCTTCACCAACAGTTCCGACACCGCTGACCAGGAGCGGCGCTACCTGAGATGTGTCTGATCAGCTGTTGTCGGGGAGGAACTGCCGCCAGGTGTTGAGCGGGGCGATCGTGCGTCCAGCAGCGCACACAGGTCCGGGGAGACGCCAGGGTCCCCGGAAGCCTGCAGCGCCGTCATTTAACCCCCGCTCCGGGAGGGGTGGGCCAAGGAGGAGCCGAGCCTGTGCTTGAAGGGTGAAGGCCATGGAAGGCGTCCCAGATCCTGGAGCGGGCGCTCAAGAACCTCCCGGCGTAAGGGGCGTGGAATGGTCGGAGGGTTGTCCTGGGAACTGGAGAGGGCCTCCTCGGCCCCGGGCATGCGGCCCGGGAGTGTGGCTCGCCTATAACCGGCGGAACCGGGAAGTGGCGGGCTGTCGAGAGGCAGTCGGAGGGGGTCGTAGTAGTGCCGATCGGCGGGACAACACAACCCGTTGGGAGCGAAGGGCCCCTGCTTCATCGATGCGTGACACGAACAAGGAGGTGCCCGGGTGAGTGCCGAAACGGCTATGTCCGCCCGCCGGGAGGACCCAGGTCGCGGTGAGCGGCGTCCTCTGGACAAGGTCCGAGCCTTGCAGTGGACGCTCTACCGCTGTGCCAAGCAAGAACCCGAACGCCGGTTCCACGCCCTGTACGGCCACGTCCACCGCAATGACGTCTTGTGGCGGGCATGGTCCAGCGTGTGTGCGAACCGGGGCGCCCCCGGCGCCCCCGGCGTGACCGTCGACGCGGTGGCCGCTGCCGGGGTGGAAGTGTTCCTCCAGGACCTGTCGGAGCGACTACGGACGCATACGTATCGTCCGTCGGTATTGCGGCGGGTCCAGATTCCCAAGCCGGGGCGGCCGGGGGAGCTCCGGCCGTTGTCGATCCCCACCGTGGCGGACCGGGTGGTGATGACGGCCGCGAAACTGGTCCTCGAACCGGTCTTCGAGGCCCAGTTCACCGAGGCGAGCTACGGTTTCCGGCCCAAGAGGTCCGCGATCGACGCGTGCGAGGCCGTGCGCGTCGCGGCGAACCAGCGGCAGGAATGAGTGTTCGAGGCCGACAACCGGGACTGCTTCGGGACGATCGACCACAATGCGCTGATGGCCCAGGTGGCCAGGCGGGTGGTGGACCGCTCGATGCTGAAGCTGATCCGGGCTTGGCTGCGGATGGGAGTACTGGAGGGCGGGGTGACCTCCCCGACCAGGGCGGGCGCCCCGCAGGGCTCACCCATCTCCCCGCTGCT
The DNA here is from genome assembly GCF_044329365.1 of Kitasatospora sp. NPDC017646. Classification (NCBI taxonomy): domain Bacteria; kingdom Bacillati; phylum Actinomycetota; class Actinomycetes; order Kitasatosporales; family Streptomycetaceae; genus Kitasatospora; species Kitasatospora sp. NPDC017646. Next base: position 31,194 of record NZ_JBIRJC010000058.1, read on the forward strand.
GGCCCACGTGGCCCTGCACGTCCTCGACAAGGCGTGGCAGGACCAGGGCCGGCGGCTGGGGACGTTGGTGCGCTACTGCGACGACTTCGTGGTCCTGTCGCCGACCAGGCAACGCGCCGAGCAGGCGCGCGAACTGGCGGCCGTCGTGCTGGGCGGCTCGGGATGCGGATGCGTCCTGAGAAGTCCGGCATCGTCTGCCTCACTCGGGGTGGGCAGGGCTTCGATTTCCTCGGTGCGACACGAAGTCGCATGGTTCGAGCGAGCACGCTGATTGGAGGGCTGAGACCGATGACAGCAGCGTAGCTCCGGACAAGTGTTCACAGATCCGTCCCCGCTCTGACGTGCGTTGCTGGTAACGGCAGGGTGCGAAGCTCAGGGAAGACGCCCAAGTGAATCGCTGCGGGTTTGACCGAGACTCCTTCTCTTGGAAGGATCGAGTCCGTTATGAGGAAGCCATACCCCAGTGAGGTCCGGGAGCGGGCGGTGCGCCTGGTGCTGGAGACCCGTGATCAGTACGAGACCGAGTACCAGTGCATCCGGTCGATCGGCGCCAAGCTCGACGTGGGCCCG
>NZ_JBIRJC010000059.1:0-31439 GCF_044329365.1 Kitasatospora sp. NPDC017646
CTCGGGGTCGGACAGGGGCCACCGGGGTGACCACGAGGGCCCGGGCCCGCGCAACCACGCGGACCCGGGCCCTCGCGCCGTTCCCCGGCCGGTCCGCCCGAGTCCCCGGCACGTTCCCGTCCGGGTGGCTCGCTGCTGATGGCCGACCCACGCCGACGGGCGGAGCCTGCCGTATCACGTGATCACCGCCGTGGGCCGTCACCCGGCCGTCGACAGGCACAGGTCGCAGCCCTGTCCGCGGACCCCGTCAGTCGACGTGGACCGTCACGCGAAGCGGGAGCTCCTGACCGGGCCGGCGGAGCGGACGCGGTCGCGCGGGCCTGTCGCGGGCCAGCCGACCGCGCGGGTGGCGAAGGCCGCGAGGGCGTCGTCCGTGTCGGGCGGCGTCCGGCCGTCGCCCTCCGGGGCGGTCGGGGCGGCGGCCAGGATCGCATCGGCGAGTTCCTCGGCCGAGCGCTGGTCGGGCTCGGCCTCCTGCGGCTCGCCGTTCTCGCCGAAGTGCAGGCCCGGCTCCCAGGGGGCGCTCACGATCTGCCCGAGCAGGGTGGAGACGTCGGCCGTCACGGCGGGCGGGTCGGTCCAGCAGGTGGCGTGCTCGAAGAGCAGCTGGTCCTGCGCCCGTTCGTGCAGCTGCGCCACCTCGGCGGGATCGCACTCGTTCAGGTCGTACGCGACCACCAGCGCACCCGGCGTACCCGGCTGGTACGGCGCCGCCGGCACGCCGAGCAGCCGCGCCGCCGCCAGCCCGAGCGCCCGGCTGCCCCGGTCGGCCAGCAGTGCGACCGAGGCGGGCTTGCGGTCGGTGGCGGCCAGCACGGTGCGCAGTCGTTCCAGACCGTGGTGGCAGTGCCCGAAGTCGTCCTGCACGTAGGCCCAGCGGCCGGTCATGCCCTGGTCGAACCCGTGCGGCGAGAGGGTGGTGAGCAGGCCGCCGGTGAGCACGTAGTGCCAACCGCGCAGGTCCTGGTCGTCGACCGGCGGCAGGGCCGCGGCCCGCTCCAGCATCCGTCCGACCCGCTGTGCCGGGCCCACCCAGACCCCCTCGGGGACCGAGAGCGCCTCGTACACCTCCCGGGCCAGGGACGTCTGACCGCTCATCAGGGCGTTGTAGACCGTCAGGTACCGGTCCGGCCAGTCGCCGAGCCGGTCGTCGTGCTCACGCAGCACGGCCAGCGCCTCGGTGTGCCGCTCGCAGCCCTCCAGGGCGGAGACCAGCTCCAGCAGCACCTTGCGCAGGCCGAGCTGCTGGGCGGCGGGCTGCGGCCTGGGCTTGCGGCGGAACAGGCCGGTGCGCGCCGCGGCGGCGGGCGGCGCCTGGACCAGCCGCAGCGCCTCCCGCAGCGCGGGGACGCCCACCGCGTCGATGCCGCGCTCGACGCACGCGTAACCGTAGGCGTAGTGCCGGTCGGCCTCCCCGGGCCCGGCCGCCAGTGCTGTCGAAGCCTCTGCCAAGTCATTGAAACCGGCGCCCTTGGCCAATTCGGCCACCAGCGGAGCGATTTCGGCGGGCGGGAGCCGGTCTGCCACGGAGCGCAGCACCCGCATCGATCCCTGCGAGTCACCGGACTCGAAGAGCTCCCAGGCTTCGGACAGTTCGGTGGTCATGTGTCTCCGGTGTCGGGGGTGTCAGGACCTCAGGATGATCCTCGACCGGCCGCCGCCCGGGCAACTCGATTTCCGCCGACGGTCGGAGCCTGACGATCAGCATCGGCTGGGGTTGTGAGAACCGATCCGAGCTCGTAGCCCGCGAGTCCGCCGGCGCGGTGAAGTTCTCCCTGCGGCGCGCGGTCCGTCCGGGGTTCTGGGATCCAGGCGGCTACGCACGGATCACCACCCACCTGAATGCACCGCTCGGGACGCCGGCGGCCCTCCACGACCCTCGGACGACGAACTCGTCCATGTCGCTGAGGGTTTCGGGTAACTGCCACCGGGTGGCTGGGCGCCTCAGTCGGTGGGGGAGCGGTCGGGTCGGCGAGCCGGGTCCGACGCCGTGTCGGCGATGGCTCGGAGCCGCTCGGCGTAGCGGGCCCAGGCGTCGCGGGCGAGGAAGTGGCCGACGCCGGGCATGGTGTGCAGCCGGGCGCCGGGGATCGCCGCGGCCGTGTCGCGGCCCGCGCTGGTGCGCAGCAGCGGGTCGTCCCCTCCGTGGAGGACCAGGGTGGGCGCGGTGATCCCGGCGAGGGTGCCGCCGTGCCACTTCGCGCCGATCTGGCGGCTCTGCGCCTTGTCGTCCCGGAAGCTCGTGACCTGGTGGGCGGCCTCCTTGCGGACGAACTCGCGGACGTCGTCCTCGCCGACGTCGTGGCTGGGCGCGAGGATCCTGGCGATGGTGAGCGCGAGTTCCAGTTGGCCCTCGGGGGACTGCGGGTGGCGCAGGCGGGTGAAACGGGCGACCGTCCCCAGACGCACGTAGCGCAGGACGCCGAGTCCCCTGACGTCGCTCGGTACGGCCGAGGAACTGGTCAGTGTCAGTACGCGCTCCGGGTGCCTGATGGCGGTGCGCTGCGCCACCAGCCCGCCCATGGAGTGGCCGAACAGGTGGGCGCGCTCCCAGCCGAGGGCGTCGAGGAGGGCGACCGCGTCGTCGGTGAGGTCCTCGGCGGCGTAGGCCGGCGCCTCGCGCCGGAGCAGGGCCAGGAGCGGGTGGGTCCGGCGGAGGTCGGGGAAGTGCGTGGACTCGCCCGCGTCGCGCTGGTCGTAGGCCACCACGTGGAAGCCCCGGCGCACGAGCTCGTCGACCATGCCCGTCGGCCACCAGAAGCGCGAGGCCCCGAGCCCCATGACGAGCAGGAGCGGATCGCCTCCGGCGCCGCCGAGGTCCTCGAAGGCGATCCGAACTCCGTCATTGTCCGCGTACCGCGTTGTCATCCCGGCACTCCCTCACTTTGCGTACGGCGTTCGCAAACATCGCGAACACTGTATGCAAAGCGGTAGAGTGAGGCAATCAAGGAGGTGACGGTGGCACGACCGGACGAGACCGTGATCTGGCTGCGCCCCGAACGGGCGGCGGCGGGCCGGCCGGCGGAACGCAGCCGCGCCGAGATCACCGCCGCGGCCCTCGACCTCGCCGACCGCGAAGGCCTGGACGCGGTCTCCATGCGACGCGTCGCGGCGCTGCTCGGCACCGGCGCCGCCTCGCTCTACCGCTACATCGCGACCCGCGACGACCTGCTCGACCTGATGACCGACGCCACGGCCGCGGAGTACGACCTGCCGCGGCCGAGTGGGGACCGGCACGCCGACCTGCTCGCCCTCGCCCGCCAGACCCGGCAGATCATGCGCCGCCACCCCTGGCTCCCCACCCTGGTCGTCACCCGCCCGGCGCTCGGACCGCACGGGGTGGACGCGCTGGAGCACTTCCTGGAGATCGTCGCCGAGCACCCGGCTCCCGCCCCGCGGAAGCTGGAGGCGTTCGCCCTGCTCAACGCGATGACCGCGATGTTCGTCCAGAACGAACTGGCCGCCACCGCCTCCTCCGCGGCGCGCCGGACCGCCTACCTGCGCCACGCGGTGGCCGCCGGTACCCACCCCCGCGTCACCGCCGCCCTCGCCGCCGCCCCGCCGCCGGGCACGGCCGACGCGGACCCGTTCGACGGCGCGATCACCCGGGTCCTGAACGGCCTGCTGGGCTGACCGCGGTACCGACCCCGGCCCTGACTGCCCCGACCCGCCGCCCCGACGCGACGACCGCCGAACCGGAGGGGCTCGGCGCTCTCGTGGTCCGGCGCTCCCGGTGATCTTCCGGACCGGCCGCCGACGGGCCTGGCCGCCTTCATCGAGGAGACCTCCGGGCCGAAGGCGGCACCTCCGCATCGTCACCTCGCGCGTCCGCGGCGGCGAGCAGGACCTCCGCCGCCTCGGTGCGGACGTACAGGACGTACCGGCCACTGCGGTGGGCGTCGACCAGGCCGGCGGCGCGCAGGGCGCTCAGGTGCTGGGTCAAGCCCTGCTCGCCTACCTATTTGCTCGTGGACCGACAGTCGCTGCCCAGCGCCCTCGACATCGATGAGTTCCGGCCCCACGGGTGATCGGTTCGCGATCACTCAAGTGGCGTGCACATTCGGCCAGTTGACAGTGGCTTCCCACAACGGACAGTTACGTGTCACTCTAGGTGCCCACACGGAACTCTGGTGCAAGACTCGGTGCCCGCAGGGTTATGGGCGGTGAGGGGCAAGATGTCCACCTGGCAGGCGTGTCTTTGGGGTTTGCTTGGTTCAGCGCTCATCGAGGGTTGGGACCTGTACACCGCTATCCATAGCGCCGGCGGGTTTCCGTGGAAAAAGCGAGGCAAGATCCGGCTGGCCCCTTACTTGGTGGCCGTTGTGATCCGGGTAGGCGTTGGTGCGGCGCTCGCTGCTGTGTACAGTGCCTCGAACCAGATCGAAGGCCCCCTGGCCGCTGTCACGGTTGGTATCGCCGCTCCGAAGATCCTGGAGCAGTTGGCCAGGAATCGCCCAACGAGCGACGAAGCAAAGCCCGACCCGGTCTCCGCAGGCGACCGTCGCCCAGTGCGCCACCCGTCCGAAGTGCCAGCTCTTCCTGACCAGGCGTCTACGGAAGGCGGGTCGCTCGATGTCCGCTAGCGTGTTCGCCCGTCGGGTACTTGGCTACATTGCCCGTACCGAGCCCCCGTTTCAGAAGCCACGCCATGTACCACCTCGATCCGGCTTCTTCCCCGCGCTTCGAGCAGCGCTGGCCTCCCAGCCATATCGCCCAGTCTCGCCCGGGGCTCAGTTGTCTCGCGCCGAGCTCACAGACGCCGACCTCGCGGGTGACGATCTGGCCGAGGCCAATCTGACCGGAGCCCGTCTGATCGGCGCCAACTTCACCGGTGCCTACCTGGCCTTCACGGACTTCTCATCGGCCAACCTCACCGGCGCGAACCTCCATGGAGCTCACCTACCCAATGCCAACCTCTCGCGTGCCCATCTACTCGGGGCGAACTTCCACAACGCCTACCTGCACCACACCTCGTTGGTCGGCGCTGACCTGACCGATGCGAACCTGTACGGTGCCGACCTGACCGAGGCCAACCTGCACGGAGCAAAGCTGACCAACGCGAACCTCACCAAGGTGCGTTGGTCGCTGGCGACAAGGTGGCCGACAAGTGCCCTGCACAGAGAGATCCTGGCGCGGTCGGCAGAAGTCAAGCCTGGAGTGTTCGAGGTTCAAGCAGACGAGGCGCGAGACCACGATGAATCGCCTGGCCCCATCCTCGTGTAACTGAGCCGTGGCACCGAGTACCCACCTGACCCCGGCGCCCCTGAATCACCGAGCGTTCGAAACAAGGGTCGTCGTTACCTGGGGTCAGGGGGCATCTTCCATGAGGTGCTCTTGGCTGCTTCCCGGGCCTGAGCCGAGGGGCCCATGCCTCACTCGATGCCGAATGCGCTGGCCGGAGCGGCGGGACGAACGCCCGCCGGCCTGCGGTCGCAGTGCTATGAGCCAAGGTGCTTGAGGAAGTCCGTCACGAACTTCTCACCTTCCTGCCGATCAGTGGAGTCTCGAACATCGATGCGATCAATGTGCTTTACACCCGCATTTCGGAGGAGCCTCTCCCGGCTCGCGCCGTCCGACCGCCGCCCCTTGTGGTGCGGCCCGTCGATCTCGATCACCCCAACCCTGCCACGATATGTGATCAAGATATCGGGCTCGTACGTATGCCCGCAGACCCGCATAGCACCCAATGGCACGATGCCGACGGTGTCGTTGTCCGGCAAAGATGCCTGGCGCTCCTTCAGCAGCCTGTAGACCCGGTGCTCCCACTGGTTCGTGAAGTGGAGCCCGTCTTCCATGGGGTGCTGTGGCTCAAGCCGAACTCGCCGCGCCTGATTGGACTGCCGTGGACCGGAAGCAGCCTTCAGCTGGTCCCTCCAGTCTGTGCTGACGCGCGGGACCAGAGGACGCGCGCGGATGCTCCGCACGGCCTTTCCACCCTTCTCCAGCGCGACGTTCATCGCGCGGTGAATCAAATCTGCTAGCTCCTTGGTGAGTTGATCCGCAAGATGGGGTTAAACGTAGATGACTACGTTGTAGAGCTCTTCGCCCGAGTCTTCGCCCCAACAGTCGAGCTCCAGGGCGGCTGCGTCAGCAAGGAAGCCAGCAGCCTCGGCATGCCCCTGCTGGTGCAGCAGGACGGCCGTGGCGCCGAGGACTCGCTCATCCTCGATACGCTTGAGGTCCGCCTCTGTGAGGCCGTTCGGGTTCTCCAACAGATCATCAAGCGAGCGCAGTTCACCCATACGCAAATGCTCTCATCTCTCGCCGACAGACAGGGCTTGCCAGCCGGACACAACCGGATCAAGGCGCGCTCGCGGCCCATGTACTTGTCCCCGTTCGCATCCGGCCCGGATGATGGGTGCCGACGACGAGCCAGGAGGAGCCGGGCATGGGTGCAAGGCCGCTGCTGAACCGCAGGCTGGCGGGGATGGGGACCACCATCTTCGCGGAAATGTCGGCACTGGCCACGGCCACCGGCTCGATCAACCTCGGGCAGGGCTTCCCGGACACCGACGGGCCCGAGGAGATCCGCGAGGCCGCCGTCCGGGCACTGCGGGAGGGGCGGGGCAACCAGTACCCGCCCGGCCCCGGCATCCCCGAGCTGCGGCAGGCCATCGCCGAGCACCAGCAGCGGTTCTACGGCCTCACATACGACCCGGGCACCGAGGTGCTGGTCACTGCCGGCGCCACCGAGGCCATCGCTGCCGCCTTGCTGGCCCTGCTGGAGCCCGGCGACGAGGTCATCGCGCTCGAACCCTTCTACGACTCGTACGCCGCCTGCATCGCGATGGCCGGCGCTACCCGCGTCCCGCTCACCCTCCGGGCGCCCTCCTTCCGCCCGGACCTGGACGAGCTGCGCGCCCTGATCAACCCGCGCACCCGGCTGCTGCTGATCAACACCCCGCACAACCCCACCGGCACCGTCCTCACCCCGGAGGAGCTCGCTGCTGTTGCCGAGCTCGCCGTCGAGCACGACCTACTGGTGGTCACCGACGAGGTCTACGAACACCTGGTCTTCAGCGGCGGGCACCACCCAATCGCCGCCCTACCGGGCATGCGCGAGCGGACGGTTTCCATCTCCTCGGCTGGCAAGACCTTCTCCTTCACGGGTTGGAAGGTTGGTTGGGTCTCCGCGAGCCCGGCCCTGGTTTCAGCTGTCCGTACGGCCAAGCAGTACCTCACCTACGTCAGCGCCGGTCCGTTCCAGTACGCCGTCGCCGAGGCACTCCGTCTCCCCGACAGCTACTTCGAGGGCTTCCGGGCCGACATGCTCCGCAAGCGGGACCTGCTCTCCGACGGACTGGCAGCCGCCGGCTTCGCCGTGTTCGAGCCCCATGGCACGTACTTCATCACCACCGACATCACGCCACTCGGCGAGAAGGACGGCATGGAGTTCTGCCGAAGCCTCCCCGAGCGCTGTGGCGTCGTCGCCATCCCCAACGCCGTCTTCTACGACAACGCCGAGGCTGGGCAGAGCCTCGTGCGGTTCACGTTCTGCAAACGCGATGATGTTCTCGCTGAGGCCGTAGCGCGGCTCCGGCAGCTCTGACCGCTCTGGCCGAGACCGCACCGCGCGCCGCCCCTACCTGGCAGTGGCAGCGACCGTAGCGGGCCTGATGCTCGGCCCGGCCCCGGCGGCGTTCAGCGCGGCTCGGGCTCGGGACGCCCCGCTGCGGGTGACGGTCTCGCCCGTGCCGACCGCGACGGTCCGGGCTGGAAGGCCCGCGCAAGGGCGGCAGATGCCCGGCTGGGGCACCGGGTCGTGGCACTTGGCGCACTCGGAGTACCGGGCCGCTGCTGAGCGCACGGGGGCCGGTACGGGCGGCATCTTGCGCTCCAGGCGGTTGCGGAGCACCGCCGCGGGCGAGTGCACCGGGGTGGGCAGGCCCGGCAGTAGGGCGGCGGCGAGGTCGGCGTGGCTCGCGCCACGCTCCAGCCACTGGGTGACCAGGCGTGCGAGTGTGCGTGCCTCGACCTCGCCGAGGCGCAGACGGGGCTCGGGGCGGATCACCCGGAACAGCGTGGCGACCGCCTCGCGGACCTGCTCGTCCGGCACCACTGGAGCGTCCTTGGCCTCCTGGCGGTTCTCCTCCCGCCCTCCCGGCTCGTCGACCGCCCCGTCGGCGATCGCCTGGCCGTTCGCAGGGTCGCTGGGGAGGGAGGGTTCTTGGTACCGGTCCTTTGGAAGAGCGTCAGTACCGCCGGTGGTCGCTTCACCGGAGACCGGACGGGTGGCACCCGGGCAGTGCGAGCTGCGGGGTGTCGTAGACGTGGGTCTCGGTGCGGATGGTGCCGTCGGGCATGCGGATCTTCTCGACGCGGTAGAAGCCGGCGTCGGTGAGCTCCTTCAGGGCCTTGCGGATCGCACCGCGGCCCTGGGGGCTGCTGTCGGCCATGTGCCGGCCGTCCTCGCGCCAGCCGTCGGGGCGGGAGAGGAGGTCCGCGAGCAGACCGCGGGCGGTGTAGGAGAGCTGTCGATACTGCAGCATGCAGTTGGGCAGCACAGTGAAGTTGCGCACGTGGGCGCTACGATGGACGCGCATCGGGAGTTAGAGCTCCTGTTGCCGGACCCCGGGGTGTTAGCGCACCGCCGGGGTCGCCTATTTTCGGTTGGACCACGGAACGTACCACGTCACTTGCCACAGCAAGGGCCCGCCTCGCGGTCAGTGGTGGTCAGGATGCCGCCCTCGCCGCCGGAGACGGCCTTGGACTCCTGGAGGCTGAAGCATCCGGCCGCACCCCAGGAGCCGACCGCGCGGCCCTGGTAGAGGGCTCCGTGGGCGTGCGAGCAGTCCTCGACGATCGGCAGGCCGCTGGCGCCCGCGAGCTGGTCCATGCGGGCGGGGATGCCCCAGGGGTGGGGTGGCCAGGACCGCCGAGCAGGCGTCGGCGACCTCGGCGACGGCGGTGGCGGCGGTGTTCGGGCTGTCCGGCTCGATGTCGCAGAAGACGGGGTAGCTGCCGGCCTGGAAGACGGCGGTGATGGCGGAGACCCAGGTCATCGGGGAGACGGCGACACCGGCCTCGGGGTTGGCGCCGGCCGCATGGAGGGCGGCGTGCAGGGACGCGGTGCCGGAGTTGAACGACAGCGCGTGGCGGGTGCCGGTGAGGCGCGCGAAGGCGGCTTCGAGGGCGTTGGTGGCCGGGCCGAGGTTGATCTCGGAGAGGTGGCCGTCGTCGAGGAGCTTGAGGACGGCGTCCTTCTCGGCCTGCCCGTACTTGGGCTCGCGGGGGAACGGGAGAGTGACGGCGGGGTCGTTCACGGGTGTCCTTCCGGGCAGGGCAACAGGATGCTGGGCGGCTTACGGCGGCGGCGCGTGCTGGAGCGGTCGTCGGAGGTGATGGCCGAACAGCACCTCAGCCGCCACGGCACCGGCCAGCGAGCCCTCACCGGTGTGTGATCGCGGCCCTGCGGGGCGGCTTCGGCTGCCCGTCGGTGCCGGCCCGACGGCGTGCCAGCACCCGGCCGCCCCGGACGGCCGCCCCGCCCGGGCGACCGGTGTCCCGGTACGGCCGGACGCGGGCGAGGCGTGGGCGCGTCGCCGCGCCGTCAGCCCAGGTCGAGGGCGTGGGGCAGGCCTCGGTGGTAGCGGGCCTCGTCCTGCTGCTGGAGGGCGGCCAGTTCCGGCGGCTGGTACAGCGGCCACACCGTGCAGCGCGGGGCCGCTGAACCGTCGGCGTCGAGCAGGGAGTTGACCGCTCGGCGGGCGGATTCGTTGGCGCCTTCCATGGTGGCCAGGTCGATGTCGGTGGCGACGTAGTCGCCGGCCAGGAAGAGGTTGGGGACGGCGGTCGTGGCGGAGGGGCGGTTGTACAGCGTGCCCGCCGGGTGGATGAGCAGCTGCTCGCGGTTGGCGGGGGCCGGACCGCCGAGGCCGGTGACGGCCGGGTCGACGAACCAGGTGACCAGGTCCGCGTCGTCCAGGACGCGCCGGCCGCCGCTGTTGAGGGAGTCCTTGAGCTGGGCCCAGGTCTCGCGCACCACCTCCTCGCGGGAGCACTTGAGCGCGGGCTTGCCGTAGACGATCCCCGGCGCGTCCCACTGCGAGACGATCGCCGAGAGGCAGTCGGCCACCTGTCCGTCGCCGTAGTCCCGGCGGAAGTCCCGGTCGGGCCAGAACTGGGCCTGGCCGACGCAGGTGACGGCCCAGGGCGAGTCCACCAGGTCGACGTGGCCGTGCACGATCGGGGTGCGGGTGCGCAGGTAGAACTGGACGCCGACCATCCAGTCGGTCCGCAGCCGGTCGCAGCGCGCGAGTTGCGGGTCGGCGGCGCGCAGTTCGGGGCCCCAGGTGGCGCGGGCGTGCTCGACGGGCATCGCGCTGAGGTAGTGGTCGGCGAGGACGGGGGTGTTCGCCTGCCGTAGCCGCACGCCGGTGATCCGGCCGTCCCGGTACAGCAACTCCTGCACCTCGGCGCCGAGTTCGAACCGGACACCGAGGGCGCGCAGGTGGGCCTCCCAGGGGCCGATCCAGGCCTCGCTGGTGGGGGCGTTGAGGACGCGGTCCGGCTCGCCGTCGTTGCCCCGGCCCAGGGCGTTGTAGACGAAGGCCTGGAGGATCCGGGCGACGGTGCGGGTGCTGGCTTCCTCGGCCCTGGTCGCGACGATGTTGCGGGTGATGCCGACGCCGAGCAGTCGCTGGTAGTCGTACGACATCTCGTCGGCCCGGATGAACCGCCACCACGGGACGCGCTCCCACTGCTCGGAGCGGCGCGGTTCGCAGCTGGTGAAGTGGACCAGCAGCCGGTTGGCGAAGTACGCCACCTCGGTGGCCGGCAGGTGCAGGGCGGTGTCCAGCAGCCCGGTCAGCGTCTGGAGCAGTGCGTCCGGCAGCAGCTCGCCCAGCAGCGGGGGCGCGGTCACGGTGCGGAACGGCAGTCGCAGCGCCGGCCGTCCTCCGGTGCGGGGGAACAGCTCCTCGGTGGCGTTCACCAGGTTGTCGTGGACGCTGCGGCCGACGGCCCCGATGGGCAGCGGGATACGGCGCAGGGTGTCGGGCAGGTTGCGGTAGAAGCCGGGGAAGAAGCGGAAGCCGTGTTCGCCGGGCAGCGGTCGCCGGCCGCCCTCGGCGGTGCCGGGCACGTCCATGCTGCGGGCCTTGCCGCCCAGCACGCCGTTGCGCTCGTAGACCGTCACCCGGTAGCCGCGCTCGGCCAGTTCCTGCGCCGCGCTCAGACCGGCGACCCCGCCGCCGAGCACGGCGACCCGCCGTCCCGGCCTCCCGTCGAGACGCTGCGCCGCCCGCGCCGGCCCGGTGCCGGTCAGCGCGAGGCCGGTGGCGGCCCCGGCCGCCGTGGTGAGCAGGGCGCGCCGGGTGCGTACGGCTGCTGTGATCGTTCGCATGCTCCGTCAACGAGCCTGCGCGAGCGGCGGGCACGGTCAGGGCCGCTGCGGGGACCGAACAGGGCCCGGGAGGTTGCAAAGGGTACTTGCAAAGAGGGTTTGCAACTCGCTAGCGTGCCCTGCATGTCAGTTCAGCCCCCACCCCAGGAGATCACCGACGTCGCCGCGCTACGGGTCCTGGCGCACCCGATGCGGCAGCGGATCGAGCAGCAGCTTCGGCACGGTCCCGCCAATTCGGCCGCTCTCGCGACGGCGTTGGGGGAGAGCACCGGTCTGGTCAGCTACCACCTGCGGCAGATGGCCCGGCACGGCTTCATCGAGGAGGTCCCCGAACTCGCCAAGGGGAGGGAGCGCTGGTGGAGGGCCGTGCCCGGCGACCGCCGCTTCCCGCCGCACAGCCGCCAGACACCGCCGATGCGTGAGGCGCTCCGTGAGATGACCCGCTTGAACATCGCCGAGCTGATCGAGCAGTTCACCCGTTTCGAGGAACGGCGCGACGAGATGGGACCGTGGGCGGACGCCTTCATCTTCGCCCGCAGCACCCTGCGCCTCGCACCCGAGGAACTGCGCTCCTTCTTCGAGGAGTACATCGCCCTGGTCTACCGGTACTCCCGCCCCGCCGACGAGGCCGGCCCCCAGGATCGCGCCGTCCTGGTCCGGCTGCTCGGCTTCCCCGAGACCGACGAGCGACCCGGGCGGTCCGCCGGCCCGGAGGAGGAGTGACCCCGTGACGACCGCTCACATACGCCGGGCAGCCGGACGTGCCCTGGCGGCGTTACTGCTCGCCCTGCCGGTCTGCCTGGCCTGGCCCCGCTCCGCGTTCGCCGCCGACGCCCTGACCCGCACCGAGGTCACCTTCCAGGGCGGCGACGGGCTCACCCTGCACGGAACGATCGTCGAACCGGCGGGCGGCCACGACGCCCTGCCGGGCGTCGTGCTGGTCGGCGGCGCAGGACCCGGCCCGCGCGAGGAGTACCGCGCCGAGGCGGAGGGCTTCGCCCGCGCAGGCGTCGCCACCCTGGTCTACGACAAGCGCACCGCCGGATACTCCACCATGCACCGGGACTTCGGGCTCCTGGCCGAGGACGCGTCGGCCGGGGTGCGAGTGCTGCGCACCCATCCCGGCGTGCGGCCGGACGCGGTCGGGCTGTGGGGCTTCAGCGAGGGCGGCTGGGTGGCGCCGCTGGCCGCGACCCGCTCCCCGGACATCGCCTTCGTGATCACCATCGGCGGATCCGGGCTGTCCCCGCTGCGCACCCAGACCTGGAACCTCGACACCCACCTCGCCCACCGCGGCGCCCCGGGCTCGCTGCTCGGCGCGATCGACGGACCCGGTGCCCGACTGCTCGACGGCGCGGGACTGTTCCCCGAGGCCGACTACGACCCGCTTCCCGTGCTGGAGCACCTGCACCAGCCGGTGCTGGCCCTGTGGGGCGAGTACGACACCAAGGTCCCCCCGCAGGAGAGCGCGCGGATCTTCCGCACCGTCCTCGCCGAGGCCGGCAACGACCACGTCACGATCGCCTTCGTTCCCGGCGCGGGCCACAACGGCCACCGCAGCTCGGACGGCTTCGACAGCCTCGGCGGCCCGACCTTCCAGGGCCACCCGCTCGGGGAACTCGGTCCCGGCTACCTGGACGTGATGGCCTCGTGGACCGAACAGGTCGCCGCCGGCCACCCGCTGCTGTCCAGCACCGCCCCGGCGCCGGCCCAGAAACGCGTGAGCCATGCCGCCACGGCAGACCCCTGGTACCAGCAGGCCGGCACCGGCCGGACGGCACTGGCCGCCCTCGTGGCGGCCTACCTCGCCGGCCCCCTGGTCGGATCGCTCCGCCGGGCACCGGCGCCGCTGCGCCGCCGGGTCCGCTGGCTGGCCGTGCTCGGCACCGCGGACGTCGTCGCGGCACCGCTGTTCGTGATGTCCGTCTTCGCCACCGACGGGAAGGCCACCGGCCCGGTCGTCGCCGGCCGCCCGGCCCTCTGGCTCCTCCTCCAGGCGGCCACCGCCGCCGTCCTCGTGCTCACCGTGGCCGTGGCGCTGGCGGCGTGGCGCGAGCGGCGGGCCCTGGCCGTCCGCACGCGGGTGGCCGTGGCCGTGCACCTCGCCGCCGGAGTCGTGCTCGTCCCCTGGGCGCTGGGCTGGGGCCTGGCCTGAGCAGTCGTCGGTTCCGACGCATCCCACCGTCCGACGGGCCGGCTCCGCCACCGTCGTCCGTCCCCGCCCGACGCCGGTCCGCCGGGTTCCGGCCGACGGCGGACCGGCCCGGGCGAGGGCGGGGGCACTCGCAGGCCCGGGCCGGTCCGCCGTCGAAGAGGTCCTGGCCGCGCGGACCTTGCCGCCGGCCGTCAGGATCACGGGGTGACGCCCGTGGATCCACGCGTGAGCACGGTCCCGAACCGACGGGCTCGGTCAGCCGATCGGTGGTGCGAGGTATTCCAGCGCATAACCGTTGCCCGAGGGAGTCACCCGGGCGATGCCGGGTGAGTCGAGGTGGGCGCCGGCGACGAAGTGGTGCGGCTGGACGAGTCGTTCGAGGAGGGCCGCTCGGGCGGCGCGGGCCTGGGGCTGGTCGCCGTCGAGCTCCCAGGACACGTTGGGCTGTTCGAACTGGAGCGTGGGAACGTGCACGGTGTCGCCCCAGACGAGGAGGTGGCCGGTGCCGCTCCTGATGTCGTAGACGGTGTGACCGGGGGTGTGGCCCGGTGTCGGGATCGCGGTGGTCCAGTCGTTGATCGCGACCTCCTCCGACACGGGTACGACCCGGTCGCGGAGCAGCTCCAGCCGCCCGGTGAACACCGATGCGTCGCCCGCGCCGATCCACACGCGCTCGAGTTTGGTGAACGCCTCCGAACCGTCCGGCGTGATCAGGCCACTCACGTGGTCCTCGTGCCTGTGGGTGATGGCCACGTCGGTGATGCCCGCGCGGTCGACTCCCGCCTCGTCGAGCGCGTCGTAGATCAGTCCCATGGTGGGGTCGTGCCAGACGTCGGACGCGCCGGTGTCGATGAGGACCGACCGCGTGCCGTCGGTGACGTAGAAGGCGTTGACCGACAGCCGCAGGTTGTCGCCGGCCAGCGGGACGGCGGCCGGAAGCACGTCGAGTGTGCATCCGTCCTCGTCGCGGAGCCGGGTCGGCGGCATGTCGATGTACCCGTCTCGCAACGAGATCACCCGCAGGTGGCCGAATTCGAACGTGGCGTGGTGCCGGCCACTCGAGATCAAACGCATGGAACCTCCGTCGTGTCGGGCGCGGCACCGCCGTGGATCACCGGGCGGGAGCCGTGCGGCAGCACCCGGGTGGCGGTCGCCGCCGTCAGGTTGTCGTAACGGCCCTTGCGTCCTGCCCGCGGGACGCGGGGACGCGGTGAACGGCCTGGGCAGGGGCCCGTCGGCCACCGTCCCGCACGTGGTCGCGCCGGACCACGGCGTACCGGTCGACGTTCGACAACTGCGGCATGACCAGGGCCTTTCACCATGAGCACCCCCGATGCTGGCCCGGCGAGTGTCTCAGTGACGTCGAAAACCGTGAACATCACCCGTTCGTGGCTCGGGTGACCCCCGACTCGGCCCGGGGCGTGGGGTCGCGGGGGAGTGGCTGGGCGGGCAGCAGTCGGATCCGTGGTTCTGCGGATGACGCCCGACCGCTGCCCGTGCGGCACGGCCGACCGCCACCGCGTCGGCCCCTCCCGGAAGTTGTGTGGACAACAGTTGGCCGAAAGCTCACGTGGCGTTCGCCGGTGGACTGTGTACGGCCCGTGTGCCACGCCTATGTTCGAGGCTTCTCCGTACCCGTGCAGTGCACGACTGGGAAGGACAACACGTGGCCTCCTCCATCGACAGGCGTCGATTCCTCCAGCTGGGCGGCGCATCCGTGGCCGCCGCCGGCCTCGGGGCGTTCCCGCCCGCGGTCAGCAAGGCGCTGGCCCTGCCCGCGATCAGCAGGACCCGTTCGATCAAGGACGTCCAACACGTCGTCATCCTGATGCAGGAGAATCGTTCCTTCGACCACTACTTCGGCACCCTCCGCGGTGTCCGCGGCTTCGACGACCCGCGTCCCGCGCCGCTGCCCGACGGCCGTCCCAACTGGCACCAGCCGGCCGCCGCGGTGAGGACCGGGCGGTACCACGACCGTGGTCTTCCGGCCTCCGAGAAGGAGGTGCTGCCCTGGTACATCGACCCCCGGAACACCACCGAGTACCAGGCCGGCACGGACCACGGCTGGAGCAGCGGTCACCTCGCCTGGAACGAGGGGCGCCACGACCAGTGGGTGAACCAGAAGCAGGACGTCATGACGATGGGCCACCTCAAGCGGCAGGACCTGCAGTACCACTTCGCCCTGGCCGACGCGTTCACCGTCTGCGACTCGTACTTCTGCTCCGTCCACGCCGACACCGCCCCCAACCGCATCTACCTCTGGACCGGCACCAGCGACCCGCGCAACGCGTACGGCCGCAAGCCCAACGGGCCCGGTCTGGAGGAGCGCAACGGCAAGAACGGCTACACCTGGACCACGTACCCGGAGCGGCTGGAGGACGCCGGGGTCAGCTGGAAGCTGTACCAGGGCGGTTCCGGTGAGCCGGGCACCCCGACGGACAACTACACCGACAACTCGCTGATGTTCTTCGAGCGGTACCAGGTCGCCGAGGGCGCGTCCGGCCCGCTGGTGGAGAAGGGGGCGACGGACCACACGCTCAAGGAGTTCCGCGCCGACGTCGAGCAGGGCCGGCTGCCCCAGGTCTCCTGGATCGTCCCGCCGTACAAGTACAGCGAGCACCCTTCGGCGACGCCCACCGACGGCGCGTACTACATCAACCTGGTACTGGACGCGCTCACGTCCAACCCCGAGGTGTGGGGCCGGACCGTCTTCCTCATCAACTACGACGAGAACGACGGCCTGTTCGACCACGTCGTCCCGCCGATGCCGCCGGCGGTCAGCCGTCCGGGCGGTCAGGGCATGGTCTCCACGGACCTGGAGGCCGGTCTCGGCGACGAACTGCTCGACCTGGACAAGTACCCGGGCGAGATGAGCCCGCTGGTGCCCGGCGCCGACCGCGGCGGGCTGCAGCCGATCGGACTCGGGCCGCGGGTGCCGCTGCTCGTCATCTCCCCGTGGTCGCGCGGCGGTTGGGTCTGCTCGGAGACCTTCGACCACACCTCGGTGCTGCGGTTCCTGGAGGCCCGGTTCGGCATCGAGGAGCCCAACATCAGCGCCTGGCGCCGCGCGGTCTGTGGTGACCTCACCTCGGCGCTCGACTTCTCCGGCGCCGACCCGAAGCCGGTCCCGATCCCGGTGCCAGCGCCGATCTCCTCGCAGGGCAAGCCGTACCAGGTGCCGCTGCCCCAGCGGATGCCCACCCAGGAGCCGGGCACCCGCCCGGCCCGCGCGCTCCCGTACGACCTGCGGGTCAACGAGGACGAGACCGACGACACGACGGTCTTCCAGCTCAACCTGGACAACAAGGGCAAGGCCGGTGCCTGGCTGTACGTCTACGACCGGACGGCGCCCACGGCGGCGCCCCGCCGCTACACCATCTCGGCCGGCGACAGCTTCGAGGACCACTGGCCGCTGACCGACGGCGGCTACCACCTCGTCGCCCACGGGCCGAACGGCTCGGTGCAGGAGTTCGAGGGCAGGACGGTGGGCGGCCTGGTCGCCCGCTTCGAGCCCGCGAAGAACAAGGTGCGGGTCACGGTGTCCAACCGCGGGGAGACGACCCGGACGGTCACCGTCGAGAACGCCTACGCCCAGGGCTCCAAGCAGGGGCGCACCCTCCGGCCCGGCGACGACGCGCGGTTCACCTTCGAACCGGGCGCCGACAGCCGCTGGTACGACGTCACCGTCACGGGCACGGACGGACCGGCCTTCCGCCGCCGCTGGGCCGGGCACCTGGAGAACGGCCGCCCCGGCACCAGCGACCCCGGCCCGCGCTGACCGGACCCGGGACGGACCGCACCCGGGGCGGACACTGGACCCGGGGCGGACCGGGGACGCCAAGGGCGCGCCCGTGCGCCCGCCCCGTGCGAGCGGGGCGGGCGGCCCGCTCCGGCGGACCGCCCGCGCCCGTTGCGCGGCCGCCTCCGGCGGCGTGCCGCTCAGCCGGCCGGCTGCCAGGGGCGGCCCGGCACCCACAGCGGGACGGGGCCGACGAGCGGCATGGCCCGCGCGGCGTCCTCCTCCAGCCACCCGTCCACCCGTGCCGGATCGCCCCCGCTGAGCTCCACCAGCGCGGCGGCGGCGATCCGGGCGCAGCTCAGTACCAGCGCCAGGGTGTCCTGGCGACGGTGGCGCTCCCGCACGTACGCCTCGACCCGCTCGTTGATCCGCTCCTCGGCCCGGGCCGCGGTCCGCTCCTCGGCCCGGCCCCGGTGGGACGGGGCGTCCCCGGTGGTCAGGGCCTGGACCCCGTGCCACACCAGGGCCAGCGCGCAAGGCTCGGCGGGGTGGGACACGGTCACGTCACACACCCGCGCCGTGAGGAGCGGGTCCGCCGGCCCGCACGGGCCGGCGGACCCGGGTGCCGGGCGGCGGGGCCGGCTGATGTCGCCCCGCGCGGGTCCGGCCGCGGTCTCAGGCCGCCCGCTGGGAGGCGGCAGCCGTGGGGTGGAGGTCGGCGAGGGTCAGGCGGTGAGCGGGTTCCTGGGGCAGGACGACGCAGCGCGTGACGGCCTGGTCGGGCCCGACGTGCAGGAGTTCGCCGGGTTCCATCAGCCGCCAGTGCGCGTTGTCGTCCATGCGTTCGCTGGCGACCACCGTCGCCCGGGTGTCAGCGAGGTCGCTCGAGTGGACGCGCATGCGTCCGGCGGCGCCGGTGTGGTCCAGGTGACGGTTGCCGTGGTGTCCGCCGGGCCGACGTTCGAGGACGTGCAGTTCGTGGGTGTCCGGGTAGCGCAGGGCCCAGAGCTGGTCGCTCGTGGTGAGGACCATGTTGAGGGCGTAGAGGGGCAGGTGGTGGGCCGCCCAGCGGGCGGCGGCCACGATGCCGGCGGTGACGTCCCCGCCGTGGGCGGCGGTCTCCCGGGTGATCAGGGCGAAGAAGCGTTCCGAGTCGGTGTCGCCCTCGACGAGTGACCGATCCGCTCCGAGGTGGGCGTCGAGCCGGTCCAGGCCCTCGATCACCCCGTTGTGGGCGAACAGTCGCCCGTTCTGTTCGAAGGGATGGGTGTTGGACGCCCGCAGGGCTCCGGTGGAGGCGTAGCGGATGTGGGCCAGGAACGTCGCCGACTCCGCCGTCGCCGCGTCCTCGGCGAAGGCGCGGTCCTGGAACGCGGCGATGGGGGCCTTGTGCACCTGCGGCGTCCCGTCGGCGGTGAAGTAACCAAGCCCCGTGCCGTCGGGCTCCCGGCGGCTCTGGTCGCTCAGGTTGTCCGGGGCGTCCAGCAGCCAGAACGTCGCGCGGCTGCGCCGGGGCGCACTGCTCATGCCGAACAAGCGGCACATGGGTGTCCTGCCTCTCCTCGGGGCACGCGGCGGCGCGCCGGGGACCGTCGCGGCCGTGCTGTGCGGGGCGTCAGTGCCGTCCGGGCCGCTTGGGGTTCTTGGTCTCGGCTCCGTGCGCGAAGCCGCCCGCGTCGTCGGCGTCGCGTTGCGGGCCGCTCTGGCGTTCCAGGCGTTCGAGCACGCGTTTGAGGTCGGCGAGCAGCAGGTCGGCGAGGTCGTGGCTGAAGCCGTTGCGGGCCACGATCCGCAGGACCGACAGGTCGGTGCGGTTCGCGGGGAAGGTGTAGGCGGGCACCAGCCAGCCGCGCTCGCGCAGGGAGGCGGAGACGTCGAAGACGCTGAAGGCGTCGATCCCTTCGCGGACCCGGAAGGCGAAGACGGGGGTCTGGCTGCCGTCGGTGATCAGTTCGAACGGTCCGAGCTCGGCGATCTCGCCCGCCAGGCGGGTGGCGACGTCGCGGCAGGTCTGCTGCACGCGCCGGTAACCGTCGAAGCCCAGGCGCAGGAAGTTGTAGTACTGGGCGACGACCTGGGCGCCGGGGCGGGAGAAGTTGAGCGCGAACGTGGGCATGTCGCCGCCCAGGTAGTTCACGTGGAAGACCAGGTCGTCGGGCAGGGCCTGCTCGTCGCGCCACAGCGCCCAGCCGACCCCGGGCATCACCAGGCCGAACTTGTGGCCGGAGGTGTTGATGGAGGCCACCCGCGGCAGCCTGAAGTCCCAGACGAGGTCGGGGTCGAGGAACGGGGCGATCATCGCCCCGGAGGCGCCGTCGACGTGGATCGGGATGTCCAGGCCCGTGCGCTCCTCCAGGTCGTCGAGCGCGGCGGCGAGTTCGGCCACCGGTTCGTAGCTGCCGTCGAAAGTGGAGCCCAGTACCGCGACGACGCCGATGGTGTTCTCGTCGCACAGCTCGACCGCGGCCTCGGGAGAGAGGTGGTAACGATCCCCTTCCATGGGGACGTAGCGGGCCTCCACGTCGAAGTAGTCGGCGAACTTCTCCCAGCAGACCTGCACGTTGATGCCCATGACCAGGTTCGGCTTCGCCGCCGTGCCGCCCGCGCCGCGTCGGTGCTGCCAGCGGCGTTTGAGCGCGAGTCCGCCGAGCATCGCCGCCTCGCTGGAACCGGTGGTCGAGCAGCCCACCGCCCGGCGGGAGTCGGGGGCGTTCCACAGCCGGGCGAGCATGTGCACGCAGCGCGTCTCCAACTCGGCCGTCTGCGGATACTCGTCCTTGTCGATCATGTTCTTCTCGGCGCACTCGCCCATCAGGCGCAGTGCCTGCGGTTCGGCCCAGGTCGACACGAAGGTCGCCAGGTTGAGCCGCGCGTTGCCGTCCAGCATGAGTTCGTCGTGCACCAGTTGGTAGGCGGTCTCCGGCTCCATTTCGCCCCTCGGGAGGGCGTGGCGGGGGACTTTGACGGGCTCACGGCTGAAGACCGGGTTCAGTTCCAGGTCGCGGCTGGGGTGGCTGTCGTGCTGGGCTCGCTTGAGCGGCATTCTCGGCGTCCTCTGGTCGACTCGTCGGGGGCCGTTGTTCGACCACCCGGTCGGGGTCGTACGTGGTCGGGGTTGTACGTGGTCGGGTCGTACGTACGTCGGCCCGGCTGTCACCGGCCCGGGCGCGGCCACCCCGGCCGCAGCGCAGAGTGGGTCATCCCTGGTCCTCCAGGGCGTCGGCGACGTCCTTCGGCATGTGCGTCTCCCACGTTCGACTGCTGTCAGGTGCACCACGTACCCCGAAAACCCGGCGGCACGCTGCCGCCACCATCCGAGCTTGCCGTCAGGGGGCGGGGGGATCCGGTCGCGCAACGCGGAAGTCCCGCCGCGGTGGGGCCGGAGACTGCGGAGCGCGGCGGGGAGCAGGTCAGGCCCGGCCGCCGTCCCGGTCGCCGTCCGGCCACGTGCGGGTGTCGCGCGGCGCCCTCCCCCCCGTCGCGGAAGGGCCCCGGCGCGGCAGACCCGGACAGGCCGGGGAGTCGCCCTGGGCTGCCTGGGCTGCCTGGGGGCCTCCGGGCCCTGGTCCTGGGTTTCGTCATCATGACGCGGCAGGACACCGACGTCGTCGACACCTGGACCTACTGCTCGGACCAGGCCACCGAGATCGCGAGGGCCGTCCTCCGCCGGGCGTCCACCGCCCCCGGGCGCTGGAATATCCGCTTCCCACCGCTCTCAGCACTCTGATATGACAGCACCTGGCCCGACCGGGGCCACCTGAAAAGGGGGGATTTCGTCGTGCTGAAGACCACCCGCCGACGCCGGATGCGTGTCGCCTCGGTGCTGGCCGCTTCGGCGGTGCTCGCCGCCGTCATGACGGCCGCGCCGGCCGGGGCCGCGCCCCGGCCGACCACGAGCGACGCTCCGACTGTCGGGCTCGACCTGATGCTGCGCGCCGACCCGTGGAAGGTCGTCCAGACCCGCCGGGCGCCGGACGGGACGTGGGACGCGGCCAGGGAGGTCCCGCAGTTCGCCGGTTTCCGGTACTGGACGACCGTCGTCGACTCGGGTCGGTTGCGGCTGTTCGGACTCCGGAGCTCCGGCCCGACGAGTATGCAGTTCGTCCAGTCCACGCAGCAGCCCGACGGCAGCTGGCCCGCACCGACCCCGATGACGGGCCTGGCGGAACTGCCCGTCTCCAGCCAGTACTTCCAGCTCGGCCGGGCCGGTGCGGCCGTCGTGAACGGCCGGGTCCAGCTGGCTGCGATCGACCCCACGGGCCGGCTCGTCCACACCGTCGAGAACCCCGACGGGAGCTGGCAGCCCTGGGGAGCGATCAGCGCCCCTCCGGGACTCGGCTCGGACAAGTTCTTCAGCCTGGCGGCGGCCGAGGTGAACGGCGAACTTCACGTCGTGGCCACCATGTGGAACGACGGCAGCGTGCTCCACACCATCCGGCACGCGGACGGCACCTGGACCAGCTGGGGCAACGTCATGGGCGCGGCCGGGACCCCGTCCCCCTGGGGCTGGCCGCACGACGTGGTCGCGGTGGGCATCAACGGCGCCTTGCAGGTCGCCGTGGTGAACAACAGCCAGAGCGCCGTCTACCACACGATCCGCAC
Organism: Kitasatospora sp. NPDC017646; assembly: GCF_044329365.1. Lineage (NCBI taxonomy): Bacteria > Bacillati > Actinomycetota > Actinomycetes > Kitasatosporales > Streptomycetaceae > Kitasatospora > Kitasatospora sp. NPDC017646. The sequence continues at coordinate 21,841 of NZ_JBIRJC010000059.1, forward strand.
CTCCGACGGGAACTGGGCCGGCTGGGGCGCCATCGGCCAGCAGATCCTCGGCCAGCCCTTCAACGTGTGCGGCGCCGACGGCGCCAACGTGAACAACGAGCTGCAACTGCTCTTCGAGACCTGTGGCAACAGCGGCGCGCTCTACCACACCATCCGTCACACGGACGGCAGTTGGGACCGGGCCGGCTACGTCCAGAGCGCCGTCGACCTCTCCGCCTGGCGGCCCGTCGCGGACGGATCGGCCGCCGGCGGCTGACCGGCCCGGGCCGTCGGCCCGACCGCCTCACCGGGACCGCCGAGCAGGGTGCGCAGGCCTGCCCGCGCACCCAGGCCCACCGCTCCCGGTGCGGTCGTCAGGTGCCACCGTGCACCCGTTGCCGTCGCACCGTTTCGCCGATCCGCTCAGGCTGATGCGGCTGCTCGGCGTCACCGGGCAGAGCGCCATGTGCTACGTCACCGCCGCCCACCCCGAGCCAACCGCCAAGCTGCCCGGGTAGCCCGCCCGGTTCAGCCCTGGAGGGTGGCGAGCCAGTCGGTCAGCAGGCGGTTGACCTCGTCGGGGCGCTCCTGCTGGATCCAGTGGCCGCAACCGTCCAGGAGGTGGGAGGCCGACAGGCCGGGGAGGGTGGTGGGATAGGCGTCGATGGCGTCGGACATCCAGGTGGTGGAGGCGTCCAGGGCGCCGCCGATGAACAGGGACGGCTGCTTGACCGGGGCTCCGCGGTGCGGGGCGAGTTCTTCCCAGTCGCGGTCCATGTTGCGGTAGCGGTTGAGGGCGCCGGTCAGGCCGGTGCGCTCGAACTCCCCGGCGTAGACGTCGAGGTCGTCCTCGCTCAGCCAGGCCGGGAGGACGCCCATGGGGAAGCGGTCGCGCAGTCGGCCGCCGGTGCGGGCGACGAAGTGGGGGTCGGGCTCGCCCTGGGCGGGCATGGTGTCGGCGGACAGGGCCGCGTAGAAACCCGCGAGCCAGCCCCGGACGTCGGGCTCGATCTCCGCCTCGGCGCGGCCGGGCGCCTGGAAGTATGAGACGTAGAACTCCTGTTCGGGGCCGCCGATCCGGCCGAAGACATCGGTGGGTCGGGGGCCGCCGGGCGGCGCGTAGGGGACGCTCAGCAGGGCGACGGCGCGGAAGACCTCGGGGTGGAGCAGGGCGGAGGCGGAGGCGATGTTGGAGCCCCAGTCGTGGCCGACGACCACCGCGTTCTCCTCGCCGAGGGCGCGCACGACGGCGACGTTGTCCTCCACCAGGTCGAGCATCCGGTAGGCGTCGGTCGCCTCCGGCTTGGAGGAACGGCCGTAGCCCCGCACGTCGATCGCCACCGCCCGGTAGCCGGCCGCGGCGAGGGCCGGGAGCTGGTGACGCCAGGAGTACCAGGACTCGGGGAAGCCGTGCACGAGCAGGACCAGCGGGCCTGCGCCCTGCTCGACCAGGTGTAGGCGCCCGGCCGGAGCCTCGACGGTGCGGTGGCGGAACTCGGCGGACGGCTCGGACTGCATGGGGGCTCTCCTGGGTTCGCGGGTGGACGTAGGTGCCCATCGATCATGCGACGCCTCCACCGTCCGATGCGATCACCCTTGCCGTTCTGGCAAACTCCCAGGACAGGGTGGTGGCGAGGCGTTCGGAAGGGGCAAGAAGGGTGACGAGCGACCAGGTGGCCGACACGTTGGCGGCGATGGGCCCCCGGCTGCGGGCCGCGCGCGAGCAGCGCGGCGTCACGCTCACCGGTGTCAGCTGCGCGACGGGCATCTGCCCGAGCACGCTGTCCCGGATCGAGACCGGCCGGCGCAAGCCCACCCTGGAGGTGCTGCTGCAACTGTCGAAGGAGTACGGCGTCTCCCTGGACGAACTGGCCGGCACGGCACCCGCCCCCGCGGCCGAGCCGCGCGCCACGGCGCCGCTGAGCTTCGGCGACGACAAGGCGGTGCTGCCGCTGACCCGGTACGTCGGCGGCCTGCACGCCCACAAGCACGTCCTGCCCGCCCCCGCGGACCCGTCCGCGCGGCCCCGTCAGGTCTCCCACGACGGCTACGAGTGGCTGTGCGTCCTGTACGGGCGACTGCGGCTCGCGCTCGGCGACCAGGAACTCGTCCTGACTGCCGGGGACGTTGCCGAGTTCGACACCCGCACCCCGCACGGGGTGGCGAACGCCGGCTCCGGCGGGCCTGTCGAGTACCTGGTCATGTTCGGGCCCCAGGGCGAGCGCCTACGGCCGCGCACTCCTCCGGCCGTCGGCCGCGGGAACCGTCAGCCGAATCACGCCCAGGCCGGACGCCAAGCGCACCCGTAGGATCCGGAACCCGACGTCGCCCTGGGCGGGCACGCGGGGCGACGGCCGGTCGGTGCGGTGACCGACCGGCCGTTTGTGCCAGGTGCCGCGGGTGCCGCGGGTTCAGCCCAGGGTGCAGGCGAGCTGGGCCTTCACCGCGTCGCGCAGGTTCTCCTGGGCACGGCAGTCGGCGCTGAAGACGTCTTCCCACTTCGGGCTGATGAAGTGGACGTTCACGATTTCGGTGATGATGTTGACGTTCCCCTGGGCCTTGATGGTGTTCTGGGCAATCAGCACCTGAGGCGTCGGAGCCGTCTGGGCGCCGATGACGCCGCCTTCACCGTAGAACAGGTTGGTGATCTTGGTGTACACGGTGACCTTGTTGCCCTGGATGTTGTTGCCGATGATGGCGACCGTCCAGTCCTTGTAGTTGCGCTGCCAGGCGTAGTTGGTCGCCCGGTTCAGGGCGGACACCGTGCCGTACTGGGCGTTGACGATCCAGTGGTGCCTGCGGGCGCCCGGGCTGCGGGGGTTCGCAGGGTCTCCCAGCAGCACGTCGCTCTGCAGGTCCTGGTTCCCGATGCTCAGGCGGTCCGCCGCCGCACCCGACCGGGGCGCCGCGCTGGCCGGCGCGGCGATGCCTCCGGTGACGGCGAGGGCCGCGGCCCCGGCGACCACGGCCGTCTTCCACTTTGCGGCGAGCCGCTGACTGGTTGCCATCCTGGTACTCCTCGTTCACGTGCGTCGACAAGCACGCGGGCACGCCCGCGCGCCCGCCACCGGGCAACACCCGGCACCTCGACTCTCGCCCACCCACACCCGATGGCACATCAGTCATTTGACTGTGAGACGCGAACGCCCGTCAGTGTGCGGAGTGCGGAGTGCGGAGTGCGGAGCGCGGTGCGCGGCGTGCCGGTGGTCGCGGTGCCGGGCTCGCGGGCAGCCAGAGCTCGGCGATCGCGGGTGGATCTCACCAAGTGACCCGCACCGGAGCACCGGAACGGCTTGCCGCCCGGCGGTCCCCGTTCTCTCCCCCGGCCGGGTAACCCGCGCCGGGGAAAACGGTGGGCGGCCGTCCGGCGGTTCACCTGGACTGGTGGAAGACGGGAAATGGGCCTCCGGCAGTACGTCAGTGCTTCGCCGTACGCCGCAAGTCGGATCATGAGCCCATCCCGGCGCCGTACGGGTGCGGGCAGGGGTGGAACGGAGACTGGAGGCGATCCGGGACACGATTCTGCACGAAGGACTGGCATGGTTCTGCGAGACGGACGAACGACCTCCCTGCTTACGGCCGCCGCGGTGACGGCCGTACTGGCGGCGCTCACCCCCGCGACGGCGTTCGCGGCGGAGGACCCGCTCCAGCGGTACGGTCAGCAGCAACTCCGTTGGGAGCGTTGCGATGCGGGCCGCCCGGCGGCATTCGAGTGTGCCACCGTTCAGGTGCCGTTGGACTACGGAGATCCCGGGGGCCGGAAGATCGACCTCGCGGTATCGCGGGTGAAGGCGGGCAGAGCGGAGCAGCGGCACGGGGTGTTGTTGATGAACCCCGGTGGCCCGGGCGTCCAGGGGCTGACCATGCCCGTGGAAATGGAGCCGCTGCTGTCGCCGGAGGTGCGGGACCGGTTCGACCTGGTCGGGTTCGACCCGCGCGGGGTCGGGCAGAGCTCGCCGATCGGCTGCGACCTGACGGCCGACGAGCGGACCTTCCAACACCCGTACGCCGCGGAGACGTTCGCGAAGGACGTGGCCCGGGCCCGGACGGTGGCCGACAAGTGCTGGGCCAAGGCGGGCGACATGCTGCCGCACATCACCACCCGCAACACGGCGCGGGACATGGACGTCGTCCGGGCGGCACTGGGCGAGCGGAGGATCTCCTACTTCGGGTACTCGTACGGCACCTACCTGGGCTCCGTCTACACCCAGATGTTCCCCCAGCGCTCAGACCGCTTCGTGCTCGACAGCGCGCTCGATCCGTCGCTCGCCTGGCGGGGGACGCTGCGCAGCGCCGCGGCGGGGGCCGAACCAGCCTTCACCCGGTGGACGGAGTGGGCCGCCGCACGCCATGCCGCGTACGGGCTGGGCGCCACCCCCGCCGAGGTCCGGAAGACGTACTGGGACCTCATCGCCCGCGCCGACCGTACGCCCGTCCCGACCACGAACGGGGCGCTGAGCGGCGGAGACATCCGCACCGGCTACACCGGTTTCTCCTACGTCGCCACCGCCACTGCCTGGATCGCCGCGCTGAAGGCCGCGTCCGAGGGTGGACCGGCCGCGCCGGCCGAGCCCGTGCCCTCCGGCACGGAGGAGCAGGAGAACAACCAGACCGCCGTCACGTGGGCCCTGTTCTGCGGCGACGCACGCGGCTGGCCGCGCGACCCCGAGCAGTACCGCCGGGACGCGATCCGCGACCGGGCCGCCCACCCGCTGGCCGGCGACCTGGGGGCCGGCATCCAGCCGTGCGCCTTCTGGAAGTCGCCGCCCCGCGAGGCGGCCACCGTGGTGAACAACGGCGTCGGCGCGCTGATCGTGCAGAACCAGTGGGACCTGCGGGCCACGCTCGCCATGGCGCAAGGCATGCGACGGGCGCTGCACGGCGCGCGGCTGATCACGGTGGCCGGCGGCGAGGGGCACGGGGTGGTGGTGGCCGGCCCGTCCTGCGCGGGCGCGGACGTCACCCGCTACCTGACCACGGGACGGCTGCCCGCGAAGGACCTGACCTGCGGCAGCCAGTACCGCAATCCCAGCTGAACGGCCTTCAGCGCCTTGCCGTGCGCTTGCGGACGATCAGGAGCGCACCGTAGCCGGTCAGCATGAACAGGAGACCCCAGAACATCCGCAGACTGACCAGGAACACCCCGAGCATCGCGAGGGCCGCGGCAGCCGACTGCTGGCGGATCTCGAGCTCCGAGCGCCGGCTGGCGGACGGACGGACCAGCTGGCGCCCGGTGAACACCTGCACGAAATTGATCAACCCCAGAAGGCCCGCGAATGCGGCAATGGCTATCCACACCCGCAGAAGGCTAGTCAGCAGGTCGTCCACCGTCGAACGCGGTACCGGTCGTCACGACCATCCTCAGGGCGTCCGGGTCACGGTGGAGCCCGCCAGGTGTTCCGCCAGTCCCGACCAGCCCTGCTCGCCGTACCAGTGCCGCTGCCGGTCCGCGCCGTTGCCCGCGTGCTCGAACTCCCGCCACAGCTCGGCGACCCGGCCGGTGTCGCCGGCCGCTTCCAGCCCCGGGGCGACGTAGGCGCGCAGCTCCTCGACCACGGCGACGGCCGGGCGGGCGGTGCCGTCGGCGGGGGAGACCAGCTGTCCGTGCACCCCGGTGCGGGCGGCGTGCCAGGTCGCGGCCCGCAGCAGCTCCTCGGGGGTCTCCGGGCGCGGGCGCCCCTGCCGCTCCTCCAGGACGGCGGTGGTCACCAGGGCCCGGACCAGGCCGGCGAACAGCTCGGCGTCGGCGACCGTCAGCTGGACGTCCGACGCCCGCACCTCGACGGTCGGGTAGCGCTCGGACAGCCGGGCGTGCCAGTACAGCTGCCCCGTGTCGGCTATCGCCCCGGCGGCCCGCAACGCCGCCACCCGCTGCCGGTAGTCCGCGGCGTCGCGGAAGGCGGGCGGTGGCCCGCTGACCGCCCACTGGTCGAAGTGGACCGTGCGCCAGCTGGCGAAGTGGGTGTCGCGGCCGCGCCAGTAGGGCGAGTTGGCGCTCAGCGCGATCAGCACCGGAAGCCAGGGCCGCAGCCGTACCAGGGCGCCCAGGCGCTCCTCCTCGTCGGGGACGCCGACGTGGACGTGCATGCCGTTGAGCATCAGGTCGTCGACCAGCGCGGGCGCCTGCCGACGGGCCCGCTGGTAACGCTCACGGTCGGTGACCGGCACCGGCCCCGGCGGCCCGAACGGGGCCGAGCCGACCGGGACGACCCGGCAGCCGTGCTGGGCCGCGGCCGCGCTCAGCCCGGCACGTACCCGGGTCAGGTGGCGGGCCACCCCCGCAAGGTCCTCGCAGACCGGGGTCGCGCTCTCCACCTGGACCTGGAGCAGTTCGTGCTGCGCCTCGGCGGGGCGCAGGGCGGGCGCCAGCGAGGCGGTGGCCAGGACCTCGGCGGCCCGGGGCAGCGGCGTGCCGTCGCGGGGATCGACCAGCAGGTACTCTTCCTCGACTCCGAGTGTCAGCATGCCGCTCCGCTACCCCGGGGCGGCCTTCCTACACGGCCGGCGGGCCCGGTCATCCGGTGACGGGCCGGCCGAGGGGGCCGGAGCCGTGGCCGGTCAGGGCAGCGGCAGCAGCAGTCCGGCGAACTCGTCGCCCGGTGCGGTGACGCGGCGTAACCGGGAGGCGGCCGTCGGCCGAGGTGAATCCCGGCTCAGGCGGTCTCGTCGACGATCAGACCGATCAACGCGGCCCGGCCTCCCCGCCGCAGGGCGCGCCGTTGTCGGACCGCGCCGTTGCCGTCCTGGGGGAGGCGGCCGAGCAGCCATGCCGCCCGGTTCCGATCGCCAGCGGCCGTCAGCGCCTCATCCACCCGGGCGAGCAGCGCCGCCATGACCTGCGGGGCCGGTATCGGGCGGCCGGTCAGCGGGTCGTGCAGCAGGCCGGTCGTCCCGTGCCGGGCGGCGTACCAGCCCGCCGCCCGGACGAACTCCGGCTCCGGGGGCGGCGGCTCCGTCCCGGTGAGCGCGGCGGCGCACAGGCCCCGGACGAGCCCGGCCACCAACACGGCCTCGTCCACCGTGAGCTGCACGTCCATGGCCCTGACCTCCACCGTCGGGTACCGCTCGGACAGCCGGGCGTGCCAGTACAGCTGCCCGGTGTCCTCGATCAGTCCCCGCTCCACGAGGGCGCGGATGCGCCGGTCGTAGTCCGCGGCGTCGGCGAACGCGGGCGGCGGGCCGGAGACCGGCCAACGGTCGAAGACGACCGTGCGCCAGCTCGCGAACCCGGTGTCCCGGCCGTGCCAGAGCGGGGAGTTCGCGGCGACCGCGGTCAGCACGGGCAGCCACGGCCGCAGGCCGTTGAGGACCCGCACGCCCGCCTCGCGGTCCGGGATGCCGACGTGGACGTGCATGCCGTTGATCAGTTGCTCGTCGACGAGGGCCCGTGCGGCCCTGCGGAGCCTGAGGTAGCGGGGGGTCCGGGTCACGGGGACGTGCAGCCGGTCGGTGAAGGGCACGGACCCCGTGGCCGCCAGGCGGCAGCCGCACGCCCGGGCAGCCAGGGCCAGGCAGTGGCGCAGGCGCAGCAGGTGTCCGCCGACCTCGTCGAGGCTCCGGCACACCGGGGTGGCGACCTCGATCTGTGCCTGGCTCAGCTCCCGTTGCACCTCTCCCTCGGTCAGGGCGCGCTGACGCTTGGCGGCCGTCTGGACCTGGGCCGCGCGGGCCACCGGAACGCCGCTGGCCGGATCGATGAGGACGTACTCCTCCTCCACGCCGATGGTCAGCACATACGCGCGGTTACCCGCCGGGCCCGGGTCGAATCGTCGGTCGACGCCTCCGCCGGGCCGGGCCCCGGCCGCTGCGGTTTCCCTCCGGACCTGCGGGCAGGCGCCGCCCATGGACCAGTCCCAAGCCCCCGTCCTCGAGGCCCTCTCGGCCTTCCACGCCAACCCGATGACCGCCTTCACGCCACCCGGCCACCGGCAGGGCCGCGGCACCGACCCGCGCGTCCTGGAGACGCCCGGCGCCGACGTGTTCCGGTCCGACGTCCTGGCGACCGGCGGTCTGGACGACCGGACGTCCTCCCGGGGCATCCTGGAACACGCTCAGGGGCTGATGGCCGAGGCCGTCGGCGCCGATCACACGTTCTTCTCCACCTGCGGCAGCTCGCTGTCGGTGAAGGCGGCCATGCTGTCCGTCGCCGGCCCGCACGAGGAGCTGCTGGTCGGTCGGGACGCCCACAAGTCCGTCGTCGCCGGTCTCATCCTCGCCGGGATCCGCCCCATCTGGGTCGACCCCCGGTGGGACCCCGACCTGCACCTCGCGCACCCTCCGTCGGCCGACTCCTTCCGCGCCGAGTTCGACCGGCACCCGCAGGCCCGCGGCGCGCTGGTCACCTCGCCCACCCCGTACGGCACCTGTGCGGACCTCGCCGCCGTCACCGAGGTGTGCCACGGCCGCGGCACCCCGCTGATCGTCGACGAGGCGTGGGGGGCTCACCTGCCCTTCCACCCCGACCTGCCGAGCTGGGCCATGGACGCCGGCGCGGACGTGTGCGTGACCTCGGTCCACAAGATGGGTTCCGGCCTCGAACAGAGCTCGGTCTTCCACCTCCAGGGGGACCGGATCGATCCGGCCGTGCTCAGCCAGCGGGAGGACCTGCTCGGCACCACCAGCCCCTCCGTCCTGGTGTACGCAGCCCTCGACGGCTGGCGCCGGCAGATGGTGCAGTACGGCCGCGACCGTCCGGGTGGCCATCGAGGAGTGAGCCTCCGGGGAACGGACCGCCGGGGAGCGGACCGTCGGGGAGCGGACCGTCGGGGAGCGGACCGTCGGGGAGCGGACCGTCGACGACCCGCCCGGCCCCGCGGGAGCGGGCCGTGACGTCCGGGTGGGAGCCGCCCCGCGGGCGGCTGCGCTTCGACGGCTGGATTGCGGGCATCGGCACCGCGTCCGGCACCCGCGTCGTCGTGGGCCACTGGACGGCCTCCCCGTTCGGCCCGTTCTCCGACGTCATGGTCGAGGACCCGGACGGGGAACGGCTGCTGCTGGCGCCCACCGGACGCACGGCGGACTTCATCGCCGGGACCTACTGCTTCGACCGGGTGCGGGTCACCCCCGTCGGCGTCGCCCGCGGCGCGGCGCACTGGCGGGTCACTGCGGGCCCGCTGGACCTGCGCTTCCGTACCGGCCGGCGGGGCGGGCTCGGGCTCCTTCTGCGTGCCGTGCCCGGCGCGGTGGCGGCCCGGCCCGGCTGGACGGTCGTGACGGACCCGCTCGCCCGTCTCCTCCTCGGGGTGCGGACCCGAGGCACCGCGGGAGGGGGCCGCCGGGAGTGGTACGGCGTCCGCGACCTCCACGCCGTCACCGCGGTGACCGCCGTCCTCGACGGCCGGGACCTCGGCCCGCTCGCCCCGGTCACGCCCGTGCGCTTCGGCTTCGGCTCCACCCCGCGCAGGCCCTCGCTCGTCCGGGTCACGACCACCGTCGGCACGGGGTGACACCGGTCGGCGCGGGCCCGTGGATCAACGCATCCGCGAAACAGGTGAGTTGCGTCCATGCCGGGCCCTCCGGTCGGCCTCACCGGGCGCACAGCTGCTCCAGGGCCGCGCGGCTCTCCTCGTCCGCGGCGCGGTAGACCAGCAGGCGCAGTTCCGGGTCCTGGAGCGGCAGCA
>NZ_JBIRJC010000060.1:0-30191 GCF_044329365.1 Kitasatospora sp. NPDC017646
ATGGTACTGCAGGGGGGACCCTGTGGGAGAGTAGGACGCCGCCGAACAATCATTCAGAAGAACCCCCATCCGGATTCCGGATGGGGGTTCTTCGCATTTCCGGACCATCCCAACGGTCAGGTGTTGCTCCTACCACCTACAGGTGGTCCTAGGTCCACCCCGGAATTGGGGTGCCATGGCCAGTGTCCGGAGCAGGTCGTTCGTGAACACTGAGGGAGGACGATCGGTACCGGCATCGGGAGCTTGCGTGACCACAGAGACTCGTACGAGCGGCACGTCCGTGCGTGCGCAGACGCGGGAGGCCCTCCAGGCCGGCGGCCAGGGGCTGGCCCGGCTGGCGCAGGCAGTGCTGGCCGCGGTGCCGGGGTTCGCGCTGCCGGTGGCGGCCGCCATCTTCACGGGGGTGGTGACGGACCAGTTCCTGCAGTACTACTTCGGGGCGCCCCTGGTGGCCCTCGTGGTCGCGGCGGTCGTGGGCTCCGCGGTGGCCGCCGCCTGCGTCCGTCGGACCGCGGACCGCACGCGGCGGTTCCTGCAGCGTTGGTACGGCATCCGCCTGCCGGCGGTCTACGATCCGGTGCCGGAGCTGGAGCCGGACGAGCGCGGGCACTGGTGGACGGGCTACTCCTACCACCGCTCGCAGACGGTCGCGAAGTACGCGCAGCTGGTCCACTGGGGCCTGCGGGACCGGACCACCAGGGCCGAGCTGCTCTGGCTGGTCGTGAACCCCGTCCTGGTCGCGGCCCTGGGTGGTGCGGTGGGCCTGCTGCTGGTGCTGGGCACGGTCGTCGCTCTGTCGGGTCCGGTGCCGGCGAACGCGTTCGGTCCGATGAGCCCGCGACTGACGTCCATGGCGCTGAGCCTGCTGGTCGGGATCGGCATGGTCCTCCTCGGGATACTCATCGCCCCGTACGCGGTGCGCGGGTACGCGGAGGTCGCCCGCAGGGTGCTGGACCAGGACGGCCGGGCGACGCACGCCCAGCTGACCAGGCGGGTGGCCGAGCTGACCGAGACCCGGGCGGACGCGGTGGGCAGCCAGGCGGCCGAGCTGCGGCGGATCGAGCGCGATCTGCACGACGGAGCCCAGGCGCGACTGGTCGCGATCGGGATGACGCTGGGCACCATCGAGCACCTGATGGAGACCGACCAGGCGGCCGCACGGGACCTCCTCGCCGAGGCACGGCAGTCCTCCGCCCGGGCGTTGCAGGAACTGCGCGACCTGGTGCACGGCATCCACCCGCCAGTGCTGGCGGAGCGCGGACTCGGCGACGCGGTCCGGGCGTTGGCGCTCGACAGTGCGCTGCCGACCGAGGTGTTCGTGAGCCTGCCGGACCGGCTGCCGGCCCCGGTCGAGGCGGCTGCCTACTTCAGCATCAGCGAGCTGTTGGCCAACGCGGCCAAGCACTCGCGGGCGGAACAGGTCTGGGTGGACATCCTGTACCGGGCCGGGTTCCTGCGGGTCACGGTGACGGACGACGGTGTGGGGGTGGCGGATCCTTCGCGGGGCACGGGCCTGCGTGGGATCGAGCGCCGATTGGGTACCTTCGACGGTGTCCTCGCCATCGACAGCACGTCGGGCGGTCCCACTACCATCACCTTGGAGTTGCCGTGCGAGTTGTCCTCGCCGAGGACCTCTACCTCCTTCGAGAAGGCCTGATCCGTCTGCTGGAAGCGCACGGCTTCACCATCGCGGCCGCCGTGGAGACCGGCCCCGAGCTGCTGGAGGCTCTGCTGACCCACCGCCCGGACGTGGCGGTGGTGGACGTCCGGCTGCCCCCGACGCTCACCGACGAGGGACTCCAGGCCGCGCTCAAGGCGCGCCGGGAGATCCGGGGCCTGCCGGTGCTTGTGCTCTCCCAGCACGTCCAGCAGCTCTACGCACGGGAGTTGCTGGCCGACGGCACGGGCGGGATCGGCTACCTGCTGAAGGACCGGGTGTTCAACGCGGGGCAGTTCATCGACGCGGTCCGCCGGGTGGCCGCGGGCGGGACGGCGATGGATCCGGACGTGATCGCCCAGCTGATGCAGACCACCTCGCGTCGGCCCGGCCCGTTGCTCGGGTTGTCCCCGCGCGAGCGGGAGGTGCTGGAGCTGATGGCCGAGGGCTGTTCCAACTCGGCGATCGCCGCCCGCCTCTCGGTGAGCGACGGCGCCGTGGCCAAGCACATCGCCAACATCTTCAGCAAGCTCGAACTGGCCCCCGACGAGGATGCCAACCGTCGGGTGATGGCCGTACTGGCCTACCTCAACGGAGTGGCGGGGAAGAGCGGCTGACGGCCCGACCGGCCCGGATGCACGGGGCGGCCCGTACGGCGACACACCAGGCTGCGGAAAAGCCGGAACACGCGTACGAGTAAACTCCGGTGGGCCGAGCCCGGAGGTTGCCCAGCCGTCCGGCGGCCCGACTGGCGGAAACCGGCAGCCGAGGCCCGTACGGCAGCAGCCGACATCCAGGGGTTGATAGACGTAATGGCACGACCAACGCTCACCAAGGCTCATCGCGGCCTGCTCGGCCTGGTCGCGGCCGGCGCCTGCATCATCTCGGGCATCGGCTTCGCGGGCTCGTACAACGCGGTGCGCGAGCTGGCCATGGAGAAAGGTTTCGGTGCCTTCTCCTACGCCTTCCCGATCGGCGTCGACGCGGGCATCGTCGTGCTCCTCGCCCTCGACCTGGTGCTGACCTGGCTGCGGATCCCCTTCCCGATGCTGCGTCAGACCGCCTGGCTGCTGACCGTCGCCACCATCGCCTTCAACGCGGCCGCCTCCTGGGGCGACCCGCTCGGCATGGGGATGCACGCCGTCATCCCGGTGCTGTTCGTCGTCGTGGTCGAGGCCTCCCGGCACGCGGTCGGCCGGATCGCGGCGATCACCGCGGACCGTCACATGGAGTCGGTCCGGGTGATGCGCTGGCTGCTCTCCCCGGTGCCGACCTTCCGGCTCTGGCGGCGGATGAAGCTCTGGGAGCTCCGCTCCTACGACGAGGTCATCCGGCTGGAGCAGAACCGGCTGGTCTACCGGGCGCAGCTGCGCTTCCGCTACGGCCGGGGATGGCGCCGCTCGGCCCCGATCCAGGCGCTGCTGCCGCTCAAGCTCGCCAAGTTCGGCGTCCCGCTGGATCCGTCGCTGCTCGACCGGCTGGACGACGAGGCCCGCGCGCGCGAGGCCAAGGAGGCCCCGGCGGAGCAGGGGCACCAGGAGCTCGAAACCCCGCCGGAGCAGATCCGTGCCGCAGCGGCCATCGCCCCGGTGGTCCCCGCGGTCGGCAACCCGGCCGCCGGACCCTCCGGAGCCCAGCCGCAGCCGGGCCGGCAGGCCCAACTCCAGCAGCCTCACCAGTCGCAGGCCCAGCAGGCCCAGCAGACCCAGCAGACCCAACAGACCCAACAGGTCCAGCAGCCTCAGCCGGCCCAGGCCGGAGACCCCGCCCAGGACCAGCCCCAGGCCCCCGCCCCGGCAGCTGCCGCGCCGCTGACGCCCGAGGTCGCCGCGCCGATGCTCGCGAAGCTGCACGCCGTCCGGCTGCGCGCCGCCCAGGAGCCGGAGGAGGCGGCGGACAACTCCCCACAGCCGCGCGGTGAGGAGCTGAACGTCTGGAGCGAGCGCCCGGTCCGCACCACCGGCCACCCGGCCGATCCCGCCCCGGGCAGCCGGGTGCCCGGCCAGGCCTCGCCGTGGTTCAAGCCCCCGCGCCCGGTCGCCGAGGAGTCGGCCCCCACCGCCTCGTCCGCTCCCACTGCGCCGATATCCGCCCCTGCCCCCGCGCCCCGGCCGCAGCCCCAGCACCCGACCGCCCCGCAGTCGCAGGCCGAGCCGACCGTCGAGCCGCAGCACCGTCAGCCGGCCGCCCAGAGCGAGCACCACGCCCAGCCCGAGCAGCCCGCTCCGGCCGAGGAGCCCGCTCAAGCCGCCCAAGCCTTCCGGTCCGTCCAGCCCGAACCCCACCCGGAGGCGGTGCCGCTCGACCAGGACATCGCCTACGACGCCCTGGTCTCCTACATCGACAACCACGGCCACCAGCCCGACCCCCCGCGCCTCGCCGCCTGGCTGACCGCCGAGTACGGCATCACCGGCAAGGGGCCGGACGGCTCGGTCCACCCCAAGGAGGTCGCCGAGCTCTACCCCCAGCTGCGCGACCGTTACGCCGCCGCCGGAAGGGACTGAGCCCCCGCCGACACCCTCCGTCCACCGCTCGGTCGGCCATTGACGGCCAACCCCGCCGGAGCTACCTTCGCCTCAACAAATTGTTGAAGTGCTGGTTCGGCATGAGGGAGTGCGGATGTCGCAGGTCGAGGTCGACGGAACCGGACCGACGGGCGGGGCCTCCTTCTCCGCCGCCGCCCGCGATGCCGTGGAGGCGCTGCTCGCCCCGGTGGACGCAGACCTGGCGCGCCGCTACCCGGGCGAATCCGGCACCCGGCAGCCGGTGCACACCGTCTACGTCCCCGCCGACGCCTTCCGCGCCGAGACCGTACGGGAGTGGGGCCGCCAGGCCCTGGAGGCCTTCGACACCCATGCCGGCACCCCCGCGGAGCTGGCCCGCGCCCTCGGCGTCGCCGACGACCAGCTGCTCGCCGACGTGCACGCCCGGGTGCGCGCCAAGCTGGAGCGCGAGCCGATCGAGGACCTGCGGATCGACTTCGAGGACGGCTACGGCCCCCGCCCGGACGCCGAGGAGGACGCCGCCGCCGTCCGGGCCGCCGAACTGGTCGCCGCCGCGGTGGCCGAGGGCAGCGCACCGCCGTACCTGGGCATCCGGATCAGGTGCATGGAGGCGCCCGTCCGCGCCCGTGGCATCCGCACCCTCGAGCTGTTCCTCGCCACTCTGCTGGCGAACGGCGGCCTGCCGGAGGGCCTGGTGCTGACCCTCCCCAAGGTCACCTACGCCGAGCAGGTCACCGCCCTGGTCCGGCTGCTGGAGGACTTCGAGCGCCGCGCCGGGCTGCCCGCCGGCCGGATCGGCTTCGAGATCCAGATCGAGACCACCCAGGCGATCCTCGGCCCGGACGGCCGGGCCACCGTCGCCCTCATGATCGAGGCCGCCGAGGGCCGTGCCACCGGCCTGCACTACGGCACCTTCGACTACAGCGCCTCCTGCGGCGTCAGCGCCGCCTACCAGAGCATGGACCACCCGGTCGCCGACCACGCCAAAGCGGTCATGCAGGTGGCCGCGGCCGGCACCGGGGTCCGGCTCTCCGACGGCTCGACCAACGTGATCCCCACCGGCTCGACCGAGCAGGTGCACGCCGCGTGGAAGCTCCACCACGACCTGGTCCGCCGCTCGCTGGCCCGCGCCTACTACCAGGGCTGGGACATGCACCCGGCGCACCTGCCGACCCGTTACGCCGCGGTGTACTCCTTCTACCGCGAGGGCCTGGCGAGCGCCGCCGCCCGGCTGGCCGCGTACGTCGCCAAGGCGGGCGGCGACGTGATGGACGAACCGGCCACGGCCCGGGCACTGAGCGGCTACCTGCTGCGCGGCCTGGACTGCGGCGCCGTCGACCCGGCCGAGGTCACGGCGCTGACCGGCCTGGACCGCGCCCGGCTGGACGCCCTGGCCAGCCGCTGAACCTCCTGCCGCTGAACCTCCTGCCGCTGAACCCCCGGCGACCGCCGCCCACCGCCCGGCTCCGGCCGGATCCCGAGGCCACCGACCGCGCGGCCGTGCGCCAACTAGGCTGGCGGTGCCGCCCCGGACCCCGGGGTGCGCGCCGCCAGCCGTCGCCGTTCCCGGGAGAACCACCGCGCCATGTCCGCCACGCCGGAACCGACCACCAGGCCGTACCTCACCATCCGGCGGGCCGGCAGCCACGAGACCGAGATCAAGAAGTCCCGCTTCATCTGCCACCTCGCCCGGGTCTCCGACGAGGACGACGCGCAGGCCTTCATCGCCGGCATCCGCAAGCAGTACTGGGACGCCCGGCACAACTGCACCGCCTTCGTGGTCGGCGACGACCAGCGCCGCGAGCGCTCCAGCGACGACGGCGAGCCCGGCGGCACGGCCGGGGTGCCGATGCTGGAGGTGCTGCGCCGCCGAGGCCTGACCGACACCGTCGCCGTGGTGACCAGGTACTTCGGCGGAATCAAGCTCGGCGCGGGCGGCCTGGTGCGGGCCTACGGGAACGCGGTGTCGGAGGCGGTCGACGAGGTCGGCCTGCTGGAGCGGCGGCCGGTCGCGCTGCTCGCGGTGACGGCGGACCACGTGCGCGCGGGGCGGGTGGAGAACGACCTGCGGGCCGCCGGGTACGCGGTGAGCGACCTCGCCTACGAGGCAGCCGGAGTGCGGATCGAGGTCGGCGTGCCGGAGCCGGAGGTGGCCGGGTTCCACACCTGGCTGGCCGAGGCGACCGGCGGTACGGCGGTCGCGGTGCCGGCCGGCCGCACCTACGTCGAGGTGCCGGTCTGACGCCCGGCCCCACGGGCCGCGTCCCGTAGCCGAGCGGTTGCGCCACGCGGAACACTGCTTGAACAGATTCACCCGAACGTAGTGTCGTGGCCCGGAGTTGGAACTTCCGCTCCGGGCCGTGGCGTTTCCTGGGCAAGGATCCGGCCGAACCGGACGAAAACCATCGATGGAGGACACCAGACCCCACCCCGCACCACGGAGGTATGCGCATGACCTCAGACCGCTCGCCGTCGACCGCCGGTGCCGACCTGCCCGGCGCCCGCGGCCCCGCGACGCCCTACCGGATGACCGTCACCACCGCCCTCCCGCACGCCGAGGCCGTCGCCCTGGCCGACGAGCAGCTCGCCTCCTGGCTGAAGCAGGAGGGCTGCGAGGAGCCCCCGCCCATCCCCGACGCCGCCGCCACGGGAACCCCGCCCGCCGCTGAGCGCCTGCGCCTGGGCGAGCGCGTCCTGCTGGACCGTGACCACGGACCGCTGCGCGGCGGCCCGGGCGCCGGTCGGTACGACCGCCGCCGCCTGCGCACCCCGGCCCCGCACGGCACCCGACAGCTCACCCTCACCGTGGCCACCGGCACCGGAGGCCCGACCTGGTTCCGGCTGGAGGCCGAGACCCACAGCACCGGCAGCGGTGTGCGCACGCCCTGCCGGGTGCCGGTCCCCGAGCTCGCCCGCACGCTGCTCCCGCTGCTGGACGCCGCCGACGGTCCGGCCGCCGTCCACTCCGCTCCCCGGGTGATCACGGCCGACGAGGTCGACGACCTGATCGACGAGCTGTGCGACCCGGAGCGCCGGCTGCCCACCGTGGTCGCCAGCGTCCCGGTGAACCTCCCGCTCGACCACTGGGTCGAGGAGGTGGTCCGTCCGCTCTGCCGACAGCTGCCCGGCCTCGCCACCGCCTACGTACTGGACCCGGGCGCCCGCACCGGCTTCAACGTCGCGCTGGAGTACCACACCGTGTACGGCGGCGCGGTGCGCACCTACTTGCCCGAGGTCGACCCGGCGTCCCGGCAGGACGGCGCCCGGCACCCGGTGCTCGCCCGGAGCCGAATAGAACAGGACCTCCGTCGCGCCGCCGGGCTGCTCGCCCGCGAGCCGCGCCGCCTCGCCGCCGACCAGCCGCTGCCCCCGCCGCTGGCCGCCGTCCCGGTGCTGCGCGTCCCGCCGCCGCGGCTGCGCCCGGCCGCCGACCGGACTGCCGGGGACGGGCCCGTGCGCGCGGGCACCGATGCGAACCCGAGCGTCGCGAGCCTGGTCGTGGACCCGGGCGCGAGCACGACCGCGGACCGGGCCGTCGATCGGGCCGCCGATCGGGCCGCCGAACTCGCCGCGCTCGCCCGGGAGGAGCAGCAGGACCGCGCCGAGCAGCAGGCCAGGGCCGACGAGCTGGAGCGGGTCCGGCGCACCCTCCGCCTGGAGCGCCGTGACCGCGGCCAGACCAGGGACGTCCGCGAGGGCCGTCTCCGCCCCGGCACCCGCGGCGCGCTGAGTGGCCGTCACTGCATCGGCCCGGCCGCCACCGGACGCCGCGGCGCCGTCCAGGCCGCCGGGCGCCCGGCCAAGCCCGAGACCTTCACCGAAGTCATCGCCAGGATCGGCGAGTTCCCGCTGCTCACCTTCACCGGCGACCAGAAGAGCGCACTCGCCCTGGACGGACTCCAGTGCGTCGGCGCCGGCTGGGCGCGGCTCGCCTGGGACGGCCTGACGGCCTTGCAGGAGTACGCAGAGGCGGCCGTGCGCGGCGCTGCAGGCGGGGACTTCAAGCAGTGGTGCGAGCACACCCCGGACGGCTGCCACCGCTTCCCGCCCCGCAAGGCGGTGCGCGGGGAGTCCCGGACGGTGTTCAGCCACACCAAGTGGAAGCGCGAACGGATGCTGCCGGTACCGGAGTGCGTGGACGCCTCCCGGCGGGCGTTCATGGGCGCGCACCTGCGGATCGGCGGCGGCCGCACCGCACCCCGGCTGCACTACCTGGACGACTGCTCCGGCAGTGGCCGGATCTATGTCGGCTACATCGGCCTGCACCTCACCAACACCCGGACCAACTGACCGGCTTGGCTGACCGCTGCGCCCGTTCGGTGGACAATGTCCGGCAGGGGTGGGGCCGCGGGCCGGTCGGTCGCCCCTGGCAGGCGCCGGACGAGCATGGGGGAACGACGACCGATGCAGTACTCAGCAGACGGCCAGTCCGACGGCACCGCCACCGTCCGCTTCCCCCAGCCGGGCTTCCTCGCCTCGGTCTTCCGTGACCTGGGCGCCGACCAGGGAGACGACCAGGGCCCGGAGCCGGACGGTGCCGCGGACCAGGCCACGCCCGGCCGCCCCGGCACGGATCCCGCCGGGGACGGCCCGGTGGCCCCCGGCGGCCCGTCCGGCCCGAACCCCGGCGATCCGAATCCCCACGGCCCGAATCCCCACGGCCCGAACACCGGTCACCCGAACCCCGCCGACCCGAGTTCCACTGACCCGAGTTCCAGCGACCCCGACGGGGCCACCGCGGCGCACGCCCGGGCCGCCGCCCTCACCCACCACCGCACCCTCACCGTCCAGGCCGAGCACGACCGGCTGGCCGACCTGCTGCGGCGGGCTGCGCTGCCCGTCTCGGCCATGGACTTCGAGAGCCAGTTGCGCCACTACGAGCCCCGCCCGTACCCGGCCGACGGTCCGGGGACCGACGAGGGGTCCGAGCCCCGCTGGGAGGACTTCGCCCCGGCCGAGCCGGCGGCCGCCGACCCGGAGAGCGGCCCCTCCCGCCGCCTCCTGGACTCCGGCTACCAGCGCGAGCTGGCCCAGGCCCGGCTCACCCACCAGCGCGCCCTGCGCGAGTGGCGTACCCGCCGGTCCGAGGCCGGCAGCCCGGCCGCCGACGAGTCCCGGCGCGCGCACGAAGCGGCCGAGGAGGCCCGGGCCCGCGCCGTGCGCGAGTACAACGAGAGCCTGGAGGAGTGCCGGCGCGCCTACCGGCTGGCCGAACCGGCCGCCGTGGAATCGCTGCTGGAACGCGCGCTGGCCGCCGCCGAGACCGCCACCCAGGACCTCTCGGCCCCCTGCCGGGCGGTGTTCCGTCCGCTCACCCGCACCGCCGTGCTGGACCTCGACCTGCCCCCGCTCGACCTGGTGCCCTCGCTCGACGGCTACCGGCTCGCCCCCGAGGGCGACATCGTGCCGGTGCCGCGCCCGCCCGCGGACCGGGCCACCGACTACCTGCGGCTGGTCGCCCGGCTCGCCCTGCGCTCGCTGCAGGCCGCCGACGCCGTGGACACCGACGAGATACTCACCGGCGTCGTCCTCAACGGCTGGCTGCGCGAGCCCGGCGCGGCCGAGCCGCTCTGCCTGCTCAGCGTGGACGCCGACCGCGACGCGCTGGCCCGCACCCGGCTGCTGCCGCCGGAGAAGCCGTACGAGGACCGTGACGACGAGGGCGTCTACGCGGACGCCGAGCAGGACGAGGCCCTGGTCCGGCTGCGCCAGCTCGGCGCCGCCGTCACCCCGGACCCGTACGCCCGGACGGTCGTCCAGCCGGCAGCCCAGGCCGGTGCCACCGTTCCGGCCGCGCCCGACCTGTCCGCCAACGAGTTCGCCCAGCTGGTGCGCGACCTGCTCACCCGGGGCGGCCTCGCCGAGTGGAGCGTACGGCTGCGCGGCCCGGCCGGGCTGGTCGCCACCGGTGAGGGCACCCCCGGCAGCGCGCTGCCCGGCCGCTGGGTGGTCTGGGCCTCCCGGGACACCGCATCGGTCGGCGTGGAGCAGATCGAGACTTTGGCCGAGGCGGTCCGCGAGGAGTCCGCCGAACGCGGTCTGCGGCTGACCACCGGCCGCTTCGCCGAGGAGGCCCTGGACCTCACTGCGGAGGAGAGCCACCGCCACATCCACCTGATCGACGGCGACGGCGTCCGTGAACTCGCCCGCACCCACCTCGGACTGCCGCTCGCCGCCGGCCGCTGACCGGCCCCTCAGACCGGGGCGGCCCGGTCCGAGCGGGAAGTTCCGGGAAGTTCCCCCCGACGGCCCACCCGGCGGGCGCCCGCCCGCACCCGGACCAAGGCTGAGGGGGCCGGACCGACGGGACCGCGCAGGGGAGCGGTCGGGCCCCGGCCACCCCCCCCGGGCGATCACCGTCGAACGGCCGTCCGGTACGGTCGGCGGTCGGCCCGGCCACGGGCGGACCCCAGGGGGAGAGGAATGGGCAGAGCGCTCGGCAGACCACACGACGGCACCGGCCATCCGGCGGCCCCGGTCGACCCGGACGATCCGGCAGGCCCGGCGGTCCCCACGGTGGAGGCGGCCCGATGACCGCCGTCCTGGTCGCAGCCGGAGCGTTCCTGATGACGCTGATCGGCGGCTTCGTCGCCCAGCGCACCGGCGACCGCCGCCACCTGGTGCTCGGCTTCGCCGCCGGACTGATGCTCGGCGTGGTCGCCTTCGACCTGCTGCCCGAGGCCATCCACCAGGCGCCGGGCGAGGTGCACGGCGTGCCCCAGGCGCTGCTGATGTTCGCGGGCGGCTTCCTCACCATCCACGTGATCGAGCGCGCCGTCGCCATCCACCGAGGCCACGAGGGCGAGTACGCCGAACACACCCACGGCCACCACCACGGGCACGCCCACCACTCCGGACAGCAGGGCATCGGCCTGACCGCCGCGCTGGCCCTGGTCGGGCACAGCGTGATGGACGGCTTCGCGATCGGCGCCGCCTTCCAGGCCGGCACCACGGTCGGCACCGTGGTGGCCATCGCGGTGGTCGCCCACGACTTCGCCGACGGCTTCAACACGTACACGATCACCCGGCTGTACGGGAACAACCGGCGCCGGGCGCTGACCCTGCTCGCGGCCGACGCGCTGGCTCCGGTCTCCGGCGCCGCGGTCACCCTGGCCTTCACCATCCCGGAGCACCTGCTCGGCCTCTACCTGGGCTTCTTCTCCGGTTTCCTGCTCTACCTGGCGACCTCCGACATCCTCCCCGAGGCGCACAGCCCCCACCCCTCGCGCAGCACCCTGCTGTGCACGGTGGCCGGGGTCGGCTTCATGTGGCTGGTCATCGGCTTCGCCGGCTAGCCGGGGCCTGTCCGCCGCAGAGGCCCCGGAGCCGCCGGCCCTGCGGCTACCGTCGCTGGGCTTCCTCGACGGAGCCCCAGCAGTCCCGCATCGCCGCCAGCGCCTCGGTGATGGCCGGCCGCCGGGAGGCCTGGGCGCGCCAGAGCGCGAACACCCGCCGACTCGGCTGCGAGGCGACCGGGCGGGCCGCCACCCCGGGCGGCAGCGGGCCCCGGCCGAGCCGGGGCACCACGGCCATCCCCAGACCGGCCGCCACCAGCGCGATCTGGGTCTCGAAGTCACCCACCTGGTAGCGCACGTCGGGCTCCTCGCCGGCCTCGCGCAGGGTGCGCACCAGCCAGTCGTGGCAGATGTTGCCCGGCGGCACGCTGATCCAGCGCTGCCCGCACAGCCGTTCCACCGGCACCGCGTCCAGCGCCGCCAGGTCGTCCCCGGCGGGCAGCACCAGGTCCACCGGGTCCGTCCCGAGGTCCAGCCGGGAGAGTCCCTCCTGCACCGGCAGCGGCACGCTCGGCCAGTCCTGCACCAGCGCGAGGTCCACCTCGCCCCGCGCCACCAGCTCCGCCGCCGGGTACGGGTCGCTCTCCAGCAGCCGGACGTCCAGCTCCGGGCAGCGCCGCCGCAGCTCGGCGAGCACCCCGGGCATCAGCCCGCGCGCCCCGGTCGCGAAGGCGGCCACCAGCAGCCGCCCGACCGCCTGACCGCGCTGCTCCTCCAGCCGCACCTCGGCCTGCTCCACCAGCCCCAGGACGGTGCGCGCGGTGGCGGCCAGCTCGCGGGCCGCGTCGGTCAGCACCACGCCCCGGCCCTGCCGCTCCAGCAGCACCGTGCGGGTCTCCCGCTCCAGTTTGGCGATCTGCTGGGAGACCGCCGAGGGCGTGAACCCGAGCGCGGCCGCCGCCCCGCCGACCGAGCCGTGCACCGCCACCGCGTGCAGCGCCCGCAGGCGCCCCAGATCCATCATGCAGTGATCCTAAAGTGTTCCCTTCAGAACTCATCGCTGGTGCTACACGTTCCCCGGCCGCCATGCTCGACCCATGACCGCCACACCCGCCGCTCCGGTCGGCACGAGCATGAGTCCCCGTCACATCGCCCTGGCCGTCCTGGTGGCCGCCGTCTGGGGCCTCAACTTCGTCCTCATCCACGTGGGACTGGACAGCTTCCCGCCGCTGCTCTTCTGCGCGCTGCGGTTCGCCGTGGTCGCCGTGCCGGCGGTCTTCTTCGTCGGGCCGCCCAAGGCGGCCTGGCGCTGGGTGCTGGCGGTCGGCGTGGTCCTCGGGGTGGTCAAGTTCGGTCTGCTCTTCCTCGGCATGCACGCCGGGATGCCGGCCGGCCTCTCCTCCCTGGTGCTCCAGGGCCAGGCCGGCTTCACCGCGCTGTTCGCCGCCGTCCTGCTGCGCGAGCGCCCCGGTCGCCGGCGGCTGCTCGGCCTGGCGGTCGCCTTCGCCGGCATCGCCCTGAGCGCCTTCGACCAGGGCCTCGGCGGCCCGTTCGGCGCCTTCGTGCTGGTCGTGCTGGCGGCCGTCGCCTGGGGCCTGGCCAACGTGCTGACCCGCAAGGCCTCGCCGCCGGACGCACTGCGCTGGATGGTCTGGGTCAGCGCCGTCCCGCCGCTTCCGCTGCTGGCCCTGTCCCTGCTGGTCGAGGGCCCGGACGCGGACCTGCGCGCGCTGCGCGGGATGACCCTCGGCGGGCTCGGCACGATCGGCTACGTCGGACTGCTCTCCACCCTGTTCGGCTTCGTCGCCTGGAGCTACCTGCTGCGCACCTACGACGCGACCGCCGTCGCGCCCTACTCGCTGCTGGTGCCGGTGTTCGGGATGTCCTCGGCCTGGCTGCTGCTCGGCGAGCGGGTCAGCCCGACGGCCGCCGCGGCCGCCGTGCTGGTGATCGCCGGGATCGGGATCACCGCGCTGCGCCCGGGGGCGCCGTCCGCGGCGGCGGCCCGGCTGCGAGGAAGCGGGCCTCGGCGGCGCGCAGCACTCGCAGCAGCACCTCCTCGTCCTCGGGGCTGACCTCGCCGAAGTACTCCTGCGCGACCTCGTCCCGGACCTGCCCGATCCGCTCCAGCGCCGCGCGCCCGGCCTCGGTCAACAGGATCCGGACCGCCCGCCGGTCGGCCGGGTCGGGGCGGCGCTCGACCAGCCCGGCCTCCTCCAGCGCGTCGACCACCGTGGTGGCCGAGCGCGGGGCGATGTGCAGCTTCTCCGCGAGGTCGCTCAGCCGCATCGCGTGGTCCGGAGTCTCGCAGCCGGGCGCGTGGGCCAGCGTGCGCAGCGCCCGGGCCTGGCCGGGGGTGATGCCGTACGGCTCCAGCCGCCAGCCGGTCTGGCGGCGGATCCGCTTGATCGCCCTGGTCATGGTGTCCGCCAGTTCGGCGGCGGAGCCGGGCGCGCCGGGTCGGGGGCCGGGGGAGGGGTCCGCCGGACCGGCGGGTGGAGTGGTGGTCATCGGCGGTCTCCTCGGCTGGCGTCGGCCCAAGCGTATCGGCCGGTCCCGGGCGTGCGGCCGACGGCGGAAAGTGGTCGGAGAAATATGTTGAGCTTAGCTCAGCATCTGCGCTAAGGTGCTCCTAAGTGAGGGGACCCTAAGTTCCCTCCTGTCCTTGGAGAACCCATGCCCGTTTCCACCGCCCGCGTCGCCACCGACCGTCCCGCCCGCTACGCCAAGCAGCTCGCCGCCCACATGAGCCGCCGGATCGAGACCTCCTTCTCCTCGGAGACCGGACACGGCACCCTGGTCTTCCGCGCCGGCACCGCCACCCTGGAGGCCCAGCCGGACGCGCTGCTGCTCACCGTCGAGGGCGAGCGCGAGAAGCTGCCCGAGCTGGAGGACGTCGTCGGCCGCCACCTCGTCCGCTTCGGCGCCCGCGACGAACTCGTCGTCGAATGGCACCGTGACAACGGCGAGACCGGCCTCGTCCACCGCAACGACGAGGACGCTCCCGAGGCCTGACGATCCCCTCAGGCGCCCGGCCGGGGCAGCCACCGGTCGAGCGCCCACAGCACCAGGGCCGCCAGGCACCAGCTGGCCACCACGTCCAGCAGCCAGTGGAAGCTGCTCCACACCAGCCCCGCCCCCACCCCGGCCGCCAGCACCACCGCGCCCGCGGTCAGCCCCCGGGCCGTCCGCGCCCCCGCCGCCCGGGCCAGCAGCAGCGCCGCCACGCCGTACGAGAACGTCGCCGTCGCCGTGTGCCCGGACGGGAACCAGCCCCACTGCCCCGGCACCAGCGGATCCCCGAGCGGACCCGGCCGGGCGAACGCCGCCTTCGCCGGAACCACCAGCAGTGGGATCAGCCCCGCGGTCAGCGCCGCCACCGGCAGCGGAAGCCACCAACGCGCCGCCCCGGCCCGGCGCCACCACCTGGCGGCCAGCCCGCCGGCCGCCAGCAGGACCGGAACGGCGAGCCCGCCATCGCCCAGGTCCGACAACAGGTGGCCCAGGTGGTCGAGCAGGGCGCTCGGGTGCTCCCGGTGGGACGAGCGGACGGCCGCGCGGACCGAACGGTCCAGCCCGAGCAGCGGCCCGTCCACCGCCACCTGCCAGGACGCAAGCAGCAGCACCACCGCCGCCACCACCGGCACCGCCACCGACCGGGCTGCCCGGGCCGCCCCGGCCGGAACAGCGGACAGCCGCCCCGGAGCAGGGGGGAAAGCTCCGGGGCGGCTCTGATGATCGCCGTTCCGTGCGCCCCGGGGGGTGTGGGTCGGACGGTCGGTCGATCGGCATTCGGTGTGTGCCGGCCCTCGCGGGACGGCCCGGTTGTCCTCGCGGCGCCCGCGCGGACCCGCCCCTCGGGGAGGCTCCGCGGACGGCTCCGCCAATGGCTGAGGCTCGCTGTCCATCTGTGATGACACTACGTCAACCACCCTTCCACACCGAGCGCCTTCAGCGATTCCGCACATCATCTTCACCCCGCTCCGGACAGCCCCCGGGCGGTCCCGTCGATCATGCCCGAGTCGCCCGGACGAACCCTCGGACGAACCCTCGGACGAGCCGCCGGATGAGCCGTCGGACGGGCGCGGACGAGCCCCGGGGCCGGCCCGGGACAACCGAACGGCCCGTGGGAACCAGAGGTCCCCACGGGCCGTTCAGCGCTGTCCGGACATCCCTCCGGCGGGCAGGTGGCGCCTGGATCAGGCGGCGGTGACACCCTGGAGCGCGAAGGCGCCCTCGATGATGTCCAGACCCTCGGTGAGCAGGTGGTCCGGGATCACCAGCGGCGGCAGGAAGCGCAGCACGTTGCCGTAGGTGCCGGCGGTGAGGACCACCAGGCCCTCGGCGTGGCAGGCCTTGGCCACGGCGGCGGTGAGCTCCGGGTTCGGCTCCTTGGAGCCCGGCTTCACCAGCTCGACGGCGATCATCGCGCCGCGACCGCGGACGTCACCGATCACGTCGAACTTCTCCTGCATCGCCCGCAGGCGGCCCAGCATGACCTCGCCGATCCGCTGCGCCTTGCCGACGAGGTCCTGCTCCTTCATGGTCTCGATGGCACCCAGCGCGGCCGCGCAGGCCACCGGGTTGCCGCCGTAGGTGCCGCCCAGGCCGCCCGCGTGCGCGGCGTCCATGATCTCGGCGCGACCGGTCACCGCGGCCAGCGGCAGACCGCCGGCGATGCCCTTCGCGGTGGTGATCAGGTCCGGGACGATGCCCTCGTCCTCACAGGCGAACCACTGGCCGGTGCGGCAGAACCCGGTCTGGATCTCGTCGGCGACGAACACGATGCCGTTCGCCTTCGCGAACTCCACGATGGCCGGCATGAAGCCCTTGGCCGGCTCGATGAAGCCGCCCTCGCCCTGGATCGGCTCGATGATGATCGCGGCGACGTTCTCGGCGCCGATCTGCTTGTTGATGATCTCGATCGCCTGGGCGGCGGCCTCGGCGGCGCAGTTCTCCGCACCGGTCAGCCAGCGGTACGGGTAGGCCACCGGCACCCGGTAGATCTCCGGGGCGAACGGACCGAAGCCCTGCTTGTACGGCATGTTCTTCGCCGTCAGGCCCATGGTCAGGTTGGTGCGGCCGTGGTAGCCGTGGTCGAACACCACGACGGCGGTGCGCTTGGTGTACGCGCGGGCGATCTTCACCGCGTTCTCGACCGCCTCGGCGCCCGAGTTGAACAGCGCCGTGCGCTTCTCGTGGTCGCCCGGGGTCAGCTCGTTCAGCTGCTCGGCGACGGCCACGTAACCCTCGTACGGGGTCACCATGAAACACGTGTGGGTGAAGGCGGCCAGCTGCTCGCCGGCCTTGGCCACCACGGCCTCGGCGCTGTTGCCGACGTTGGTCACGGCGATGCCGGAGCCGAAGTCGATCAGCGAGTTGCCGTCCACGTCCTCCAGCACGCCGCCGTTGGCACGGGTGACGTACACCGGCAGGGTGGTCCCGACGCCGGCCGCCACCGCACCCAGCTTGCGGGCCTGCAGCTCCTGCGACTTCGGACCGGGGATCGCGGTGACCAGACGGCGCTCCTGCGGGAGCGGCGTTACGGCGCTCATGGGGTATCTCCAGACTTCTCGGCTCGGTGCTTCGCAGGCTACGGCCGCCCTCCCCGGCCAGGCATGCGCCACTCGGTAGCACTGCGCCGTCCGACTTGTCCGGCACGGCCAGCACGGCCGACTCGACTACCCGCAGGCCCCGCTCCACTACCCTGAGCGCGGGCGTGTCGCCGGTACGGCGGCATGGGTATGGCGGCACCGACGGCGGTCGGGCCGGGCGGGCGAGGGAGCGGGGCCGTACATGGCACAGGACGGGTCACACCACCACGTCGACCACACCACCACCAGACCCCCGACCCCGCTACCCCACCAACGGCCCGGCACTCCTTCCTTCGACCTCGCCGCCTGGGCCACCGCCCCGCGCCCCGAAGCCGAACCGGGCGTCTACCGGCTCGGCTACCGCCGCATCGACCCGGAGCGTGCGGAGGCCGCCCAGGTCCCGACCTGGCCGTTGCTGCTGAGGGCGGCGCTCAACGCGGTGGTGGGGTGGTTGGCCTTCGTCTACGGGGTCGAGTTCGCGACGGACGGGACCACCTTCATCGGGGTCCTGCCCTCCCAGTCGGCCTTCGTCGCCACCTCCGTGGTGCTGACCCTGAACGTCCTGGTGCTGGGGGTGGTCATCAAGGTCTTCGGCCGCATGGGCCGCTGGCTCGAGGTCTGGCGTCGCTACGCGGCCCCGCTGCTGTCGCGGACGGTGACGCAGGGGGAGCCCGCCGAGGAGGCCGATCCGGTGGTCACGGAGGCGGCCCGCCGCCTGGATCCCTGGGACGGGCTGCGCCGCGGCGGGGCGGTCGAGGCGGCGGTGCGACTGGACGCGGAGGCGGTCGGCGACGTCGACTACGTGCGGATCCAGCGCGCGTGGGAGTCCGCGCAGGCGGACCCGGTGTTCGTGCCCGCGTTCGCCGAGCAGGTGGCCACCCGCGGGGCGGCGGCCTTCGCCCATCCCTCCGAGGCGCGCGAGCTGCCCGGCCGGGCCCGGCGGCACGATCTGCTGCTCGGCCAGGTCTGCCTCGGTGTCGCGCAGGACGTGCCGAAGAACCCGCTGAGCCATCGGGCGGCCGACTTCGCCCTGGACCCGGCGGTGCTGGGCACCTCGCTGCTGGCAGTGGGTCCGGCCGGGACGGGGAAGACCGCGCGGCTGGCCCGGCCGGTGGCCGAGGCGCTGTGCCTGCAGGCGCTGGCGGGCACAGCGTGCGCGGTGGTGGTCGGGGCGGCGGACGCCGACCTCGGCCCGGACGCCTGGTACGACGTGGTGATCGCGCCCGGCGACCCCACCTCGGTGTACGGGCTGGACCTCTACGGCGTGGCGCAGGACCCGGACGAGGCGGCGGCCCGGCTGGCCGACGCGCTGCTGCCGGACGAGCTGACCGCCCGCGCGGAGAACGCCCGGACGGCGTTGCAGCAGGTGGTGGGCCCGTTCCACGCCGCGTTCGGCCGCTACCCGGGGGTGCGCGAGTTGCGGGCGCTGCTCGGCGGGGAGCCGGATGCGCTGGCGGCGCTGGTGAAGGCGCTCGGCGTGGCCGGCCGGCTGGCCACGTACGAGCGGGACCTGGAGTACCGGGAGCGTCAGCGCGACCGGGCCGACGATCCGGGGGTGCTGCTGGCCGACCGGTTGGGTCTGCTGGAGCGGCCCGCGTTCGAGGGGGCCTTCGCGACCGACGGAACGGGCCGCCTCCCGTTCGCGATGCGGGTGCTGGACCACCCGCTGCGAGTGCGGGTGAAGCTGCCCGAGCGCAGCCACCCGGAGGCCGCCCGGATGCTGTCCCGGCTGGTGGTGGGTCAGTTCGTGCAGGCGGCGGGGGCCCGCGAGGACCGTTCGCTGTTCGCGGGCCTGGTGGTGGACGACGCCTCGGCGGCATTGGACGCCAACACCGTCCGCGGCCTTCAGCGGATGCGCGGGGCGAACGCGGGCGCGGTGATGCTGCTGCGCACGCTGGTGGAGCTGCCGGAGGCGCTGCGGGCGCCGCTGTTCGGCGCGGTCGGCTGTCGGATGGCCTTCCCCGGGATCGCGCCCTGGGACGGGCGGCTGTTCTCGGAGGCCTGGGGGACGCACCTGGTGCAGGAGACCGCGGTGACCCAGACCCCCGACACCTCCGGTGGGGTGATACGGCGGGCCGGGCGGATCGGGCGGAAGGCGTTGTCGGGGACGACGGCGCAGACGGAGTCGGTGACGACGCGGGAGGTGGAGAGGTTGCGGTGGTCGCCGTCGGATCTGGCGCACGCGTTGCCGGCGGGGCACGCGGTGGTGTCGTTGACGGCGGTGTCGGGGGAGCAGGTGCCGCCGTTGCTGATCGACCTGCGCGGGTGACCAGAGGCGACCAGGGGTGACCGGGGGCGGGTCGGGCGCGGGCGGGGATCGCTGGTCAGGAAGTCGCCTTCGAGGTGGATTCGGCAGTGCCGGTTGTCCGGGGCGTCCATAATGAAGGGGAGAGACCCTCACTAGTCCCACTGCCCTCTCCTCGCCCGGCCGCAACGGCGCGGTCAGGTCGACCCCCCGAAGGTGCCATGCCCCCCACACTCGCCTCCGTCGTCCGCAACAGTTCGCTCCATCTGACGGTGCTCGCCGGTGCGGACCACTTGGAGCGGCCGGTCCGCTGGGTGCACACCAGTGAGCTGGACGACCCGACGCCGTTCCTGGAGGGTGGCGAGCTGCTGCTCACCACCGGTATCAAGCTGGGCCGTACGGCGGCGCAGCTGCAGGCGTACGTGCACCGGCTGGCCGATGCCGGGGTGGTGGGGCTGGGGCTGGGCGTGGGGCTGTCGCACACCGAGGTGCCGCAGCCGCTGGTGGAGGCGGCGCAGCAGCGGGGGCTGCCGCTGCTGCGGGTGCCGGAGCCGACGCCGTTCATCGCGATCAGCAAGGTGGTGTCGGCGGCGCTGGCCGCGGAGCAGTACGAGGCGGTGACGACGAGTTTCGAGGCGCAGGAGGAGCTGACCCGGGCGGCGCTCGGCAAGGACGGCACGACGGCCGTGGTGCGTCGGCTGGCGGCCCGGCTGGGGGGCTGGGCGGCTCTGTACGACGGGTCGGGCGCGCTGTCGGTGGTGGCGCCGGACTGGGCTGCGCGCCGGGCGGGGCGGCTGGCGGCGGAGGTGGACCGGCTGCGTCGGCGGCCGGCGCCCTCGAGTGCGGCGCTGCAGGGGCGTTCGCCGGGGATAGACACGGCGGACGAGGACTACGTGGTGGTCCAGTCGCTGGGGGCGGACCGGCGGGCCCGGGGTTTCCTGGCGGTGGGGACCGAGGACCGGATCACGCCGACCGAGCGGTACGTGCTGAACGCGGCGGTGGCGCTGCTGACCCTGACCCTGGAGCGTTCGCGGGAGCTGCGCCAGGCCGAGGAGCGGATGGGCGCGGCGCTGCTGCGGATGGTGCTGGCGGGTGAGGTGGCGACGGCCCGGCAGGTGGCGGTGGGGCTGTTCGGCGGCATGCCGGAGGGGACGATAAGGGTCCTGGTGGCCGGGGCGGGGCCGAACGCGGATGCCGCGGAGGCGTTGGCGGAGCTGGGGGACCGGGCCGAGCAGGCGGGTGCCCGGGTGGGCGAGAAGCTGCTGGTGGCGCGGGAGGACGGCGCGCACGGGCCGAGGCTGATGGTGCTGGCGCCGGACAACGGCGCGGTGCACCGGGCCTGCCTGGGTGCGGTGGAGGAGCACGAGGGCCTGTCGCTGGGTGTGTCGGCGCCGGCCGCACTGGAGGAGGCCGGTACGGCGCACGCACAGGCGGAGCGGGCGCTGGCGGTGGCGCTGCGCGGTGGCCGCAGGTCGGTGGACCACGAGGAGGTCGGCGCGGGGTCGCTGCTGCCACTGCTCGGGGAGGACGCGGTGACGGCCTTCGCGGAGGGGCTGCTGCGGCCGCTGCGCGAGCACGACCGGACGGCCCGCGGTGACCTGGTGGCCTCGTTGCGGGCCTGGCTGTCGCGGCACGGGCAGTGGGACGCGGCGGCGGCGGACCTGGGGGTGCACCGGCACACGCTGCGCTACCGGATGCGCCGGGTCGAGGAGCTGCTGGGCCGTTCGCTGGACGACACCGACGTGCGGATGGAGCTGTGGCTGGCGCTCCGCTCCGGGGAGGAATAGAACACACGCCTGGACGCGGTGGAGTGGCTCCGGGGGCGAACACTCCTGGTCGGCCAATCCGGTCGGCCTGCCCTCGCACCTACCCTCGGGTTCGGTCCCACGCCCGTGGGCCGTACGACGACGAGGAGAGGGCCGGTACCACGGTGACCACCACGTACGATTTCTGGCTCGCCGGCCGCCGGGCGAGCGGTGACGCCGACTTCGAGGTGCACAACAGCTGGGACGGCCGCCTGGTCGGCAAGGTCAGCATCCCGACCGAGGCGCAGGTCGAGGAGGCGCTGGACGCCGCCGTGGCCGCGCTGCCGGTGTTCGCCGCCACCCCGGCGCACCAGCGGGCCGCCGCCCTGGACCACGTGGCCAAGCGGCTGGCCGAGCGCTCCGAGGAGCTCGCCCAGCTGATCACCGCCGAGAACGGCAAGCCGATCAAGTGGGCCCGCGGCGAGGTGGGCCGCGCGGTGTCGGTCTTCCGCTGGGCCGCCGAGGAGGCGCGCCGGACCAACGGCGAGACGATGCGGCTGGACACCGACCCGGGCGGCGTGGGCCGTTTCGCGCTGGTGCGCCGCTTCCCG
The DNA here is from genome assembly GCF_044329365.1 of Kitasatospora sp. NPDC017646. NCBI lineage: Bacteria > Bacillati > Actinomycetota > Actinomycetes > Kitasatosporales > Streptomycetaceae > Kitasatospora > Kitasatospora sp. NPDC017646. Next base: position 21,592 of record NZ_JBIRJC010000060.1, read on the forward strand.
CGCGGTGTGGTGCTGGGGATCGCCCCGTTCAACTTCCCGCTGAACCTGGTCGCCCACAAGGTCGCCCCGGCGATCGCGGTCGGCGCCCCGATCATCCTCAAGCCGGCCCCGGCGACCCCGCTGTCGGCGATGGTTCTGGGCGAGATCCTGGCCGAGACGGACTTGCCGGTCGGTTCCTGGTCGATCCTGACCGTGCCCAACGACCGGATGCCGGCCCTGGTGCAGGACGAGCGCCTGCCGGTGATCTCCTTCACCGGTTCGGACAAGGTCGGCTACCAGATCATGGACTCGGTGCCGCGCAAGCACACCACCCTGGAGCTGGGCGGCAACGCCGCGGCCGTGGTGCTCGCGGACTGGTCCTCGGAGGCCGACCTGGACTGGGCGGCCACCCGGATCGCGATGTTCGCCAACTACCAGGGCGGCCAGTCCTGCATCTCGGTGCAGCGGGTGATCGCCGACGCGTCGGTGTACGACGCGCTGGTGGAGAAGGTGGTGGCCAAGGTCGGCGCGCAGGTCACCGGTGACCCGAACGAGGACGCGACGGACGTCGGCCCGCTGGTCGACGAGAACGCCGCGAAGCGGGTGGAGTCCTGGGTGGACGACGCGGTCGCCAAGGGTGCCAAGGTGCTCACCGGCGGGACCCGCGAGGGCGCGACCTACGCCCCGACCGTGCTGGCCGAGCTGCCCGCGGACGCCATCCTGGCGAAGGCCGAGGTGTTCGGCCCGGTGCTGTCGCTGCACCGGGTGGAGGGCGTGGAGGAGGCCTTCGCGGTCGTCAACGACTCGCCGTTCGGGCTGCAGGCGGGCGTGTTCACCCACGACCTGCAGACCGCCTTCCGGGCGCACCGGGAGCTGGAGGTCGGCGGTGTGATCATCGGCGACGCGCCGTCCTACCGCGCCGACCAGATGCCGTACGGCGGCGTCAAGGACTCCGGCGTCGGCCGTGAGGGCGTCAAGTACGCGATGGACGACTACACCGTCGAGAAGGTCATGGTCCTCACCGGCCTCGACCTCTGAGGGTTCGACCGACGCGGGGCCCGGTCCGGTGCGGACCGGGCCCCGTGCCGTTCTCAGCCGTCGTGCCCGGCCGCGGCGGCGACGGCCTCGGCGACGGTGGCGTTCCCGGCGACCAGCTCCAGGGTCTGTCCGGCGGTGCCGGGCTCGCGCAGCAGCGCGGCCAGGACGGCGGCCACGTCGGCCCGGTCGACCGCGCCGCGGTCGACGGAGGGGGCGAGGCGGACCAGGCCGGTGCCGGGGCCGTCGGTGAGCCGCCCGGGGCGCAGCACCGTCCAGTCCAGCGCGGTGCGGGAGCGGACGGCGTCGTCGGCGGCGCCCTTGGCCCGCAGGTAGGTCTCGAAGACCTCGTCGGCGGGGTGGCGGGCGGCGGCGTCGGCGCCCATCGAGGAGACCATGAGGTAGCGCCGGACCCCGGCGAGTTCGGCGGCGTCGGCGAGCAGGACGGCCGCGTCGCGGTCGACGGCGTTCTTGCGGTCGGCGCCGCTGCCGGGGCCGGCGCCGGCGGCGAAGACCACCGCGTCGGTGTCGGCGAGCAGGGCGGCGAGCTGCTCGGCGGTGGCGGACTCCAGGTCGAGCACCAGCGGCTCGGCACCGGCGTCCACGAGGTCCCGGGCCTGTTCGGGGCGGCGGATGATCCCGGCGGGGCGGTCGCCGTGGTCGGCGAGCAGCCGTTCGAGTTTCAGTGCGATCTGTCCGTGACCCCCGGCGATGACGGTACGCATGGGTCCGACGGTAGCCCGAGCGGTGCCCGGTCGTCCTGGGCAAGGTCTCGGACAGGACACAATGGGCGCATGACTTCGCTCGCCCACCCGCAGCTGCGTTTCACGCCCACCGTGGCGGACCCCTCCGGCCCCCGGGAGCTGGTGATCCTCGGTTCCACCGGTTCGATCGGCACCCAGGCCATCGACGTCGTGCTCCGCAACCCGGACCGGTTCCGGGTGGTCGCCCTGTCGGCGGCGGGCGGCCGGGTGGAGCTGCTGGCCGAGCAGGCGCTGCGGCTGGGCGTGCACACGGTGGCGGTGGCCGATCCGGCGGCCGAGCCGGCGCTGCGCGAGGCGCTGGCGGCGAAGGCGGCGGGCCGGGCGCTGCCGGCCGTGCTGGCGGGGCCGGACGCGGCGACGGAGCTGGCCGCGACGGACTGCCACTCGGTGCTGAACGGCATCACCGGCTCGATCGGCCTGCGGCCGACGCTGGCCGCGCTGCGGGCGGGCCGGGTGCTGGTGCTGGCCAACAAGGAGTCGCTGATCGTCGGCGGCCCGCTGGTGAAGGCGGTGGCGAAGCCGGGCCAGATCGTGCCGGTCGACTCCGAGCACGCCGCGCTGTACCAGGCGCTGGCGGGCGGGACCCGGGCCGAGGTCCGCAAGCTGGTGGTGACCGCGAGCGGCGGCCCGTTCCGCACCCGGACCCGGGAGCAGCTGGCCGGGGTGACCCCGCAGGAGGCGCTTGCGCACCCCACCTGGGCGATGGGCCCGGTCGTCACGATCAACTCGGCCACCCTGGTCAACAAGGGCCTGGAGGTGATCGAGGCGCACCTGCTGTACGACGTGCCGTTCGACCGGATCGAGGTCGTGGTCCATCCGCAGTCGGTGGTGCACTCGATGGTGGAGTTCACCGACGGTTCGACGCTGGCGCAGGCCAGCCCGCCGGACATGCGGATGCCGATCGCGCTGGGACTGGGCTGGCCGGACCGGGTGCCGGACGCCGCCCCCGCCTGTGACTGGACCAAGGCGGCGACCTGGGAGTTCTTCCCGCTGGACGACGAGGCCTTCCCGGCCGTCCAGCTGGCCCGCGAGGTCGGCACCCTGGGCGGAACGGCTCCGGCGGTGTTCAATGCCGCGAACGAGGAATGCGTGGAGGCCTTCCTGAAGGGCCGCCTCGCCTTCACCGGAATCGTGGACACTGTTGCGAAGGTCGTGGCCGAGCACGGACAGCACGACGGCCGGGCGGCGGGGTCGGGAACTTCCCTGACCGTCGAGGACGTCCTGCACGCGGAGGACTGGGCGCGTGCCCGGGCCCGCGAGCTGGCGTCGGGCTGACGGGCCCCGACTCCGGAAGGCGGCGTCGGGTGCCGCCGGTACCCCGGTACCGGTGACGCCCGGCGCGGCACGGATCGCGGTACGACGAGACGATGAGCGGAGCGGCATGACGGAGGGCCAGCGGTGGCAACGGTTTTGACGGTGGTCGGCATCCTGGTCTTCGTGGTCGGGCTGCTCTTCTCGATCGCCTGGCACGAGCTCGGCCACCTCTCCACGGCCAAGCTGTTCGGCATCCGGGTGCCGCAGTACATGGTCGGCTTCGGCCCGACCATCTGGTCGCGCCGCAAGGGCGAGACCGAGTACGGCATCAAGGCGATCCCCTTCGGCGGGTACATCCGGATGATCGGGATGTTCCCGCCGGGCGAGGACGGAAGGATCACCAAGCGCAGCAGCTCGCCCTGGCGGAGCATGATCGAGGACGCCCGTGAGGCCTCCTACGAGGAGCTCCAGGAGGGCGACGAGGACCGGCTGTTCTACACCCGCAAGCCCTGGAAACGGGTCATCGTCATGTTCGCCGGGCCGTTCATGAACCTGGTCCTGGCGTTCGGGCTGTTCCTGACGGTCATGATGGGCTTCGGCGTCTCCATGGCGGTGCCGACCATCGGCTCGGTCGCCCAGTGCGTCGTCAAGGCCGGCCAGCCCACCGACACCTGCCCGGCCGACGCGCCCAAGACCCCGGCCAACGAGGTGGGCCTGCGCCAGGGCGACAAGGTGCTCTCCTTCGACGGCGACCGGATCCGCGACTACGACCAGCTCCAGGCGGACATCCGCAGGTCGGCCGGCAAACAGGTGGAGATCGTGGTGGACCGCGGCGGTCAGCGGCTCACCTTCGAGCCCACCATCGCCGTCAACGACGTGCAGAAGTACGACGGCAACGGCGTGCCGGTGAAGGGCCAGACCGTCCAGGCCGGGTTCCTCGGGTTCACCCCCCGGAGCGAAACCGTCCAGCTCGGCTTCGGGCAGTCGATCGACCGGATGTACGACATGGCCGAGAACGGGGTGAAGTCGCTGGCCGCCCTGCCCGGCAAGATCCCCGGCCTGTGGAACGCCGTCGTGGGCAACGCCCCGCGCGACCCGGACTCCCCGATCGGCATGGTCGGCGCCGCCCGGGTCAGCGGCGAGGTGTTCTCGCTCCACGAGTCGGCCGCCCAGCGGGTCGCGATCTTCGTGAACCTGCTGGCCGGGATCAACCTGTCGCTCTTCCTCTTCAACATGCTGCCGCTGCTGCCCCTGGACGGCGGCCACATCGCCGGTGCCGTGTGGGAGTCGGTCCGGCGCCGGTTCGCACAGCTTTTCCGCCGGCCCGACCCGGGCCCCTTCGACGTCGCCAAGCTGATGCCGGTGGCGTACGTCGTGGCCAGCATCTTCATCGGGTTCACCCTGCTGGTGATGGTGGCCGACCTGGTGAACCCGGTGAAGATCGGTTAGGACGTTCGGGTACGGCGGGTGTGCTGGGCGCTCCGACCGTGCCGTACCGTGGAGGCCGGGTGCGCGATCGTCCGCGCGCCCGGCCTCGGCCGTCCCAGCGGCCGGGCGGTCGACCACACCTCAACCCCGGGGAACCCTGCGCACATGACCGCGATCTCGCTCGGTATTCCGTCCCTGCCGCTCAAGCCGCTCGCCAAGCGCCGCTACTCCCGGCAGATCATGGTCGGCAACGTGCCGGTCGGCGGCGACGCCCCCGTCTCGGTGCAGTCGATGACCACCACGGTCACCTCGGACATCAACGCCACGCTGCAGCAGATCGCCCAGCTCACCGCGTCCGGCTGCCAGATCGTCCGGGTCGCCGTCCCCTCCCAGGACGACGCCGACGCGCTGCCGATCATCGCGAAGAAGTCGCAGATCCCGGTCATCGCCGACATCCACTTCCAGCCGAAGTACGTCTTCGCCGCGATCGACGCCGGCTGCGCCGCCGTGCGCGTCAACCCGGGCAACATCAAGGCCTTCGACGACAAGGTCGGTGAGATCGCCAAGGCCGCCAAGGACGCCGGGGTGCCGATCCGGATCGGCGTCAACGCCGGCTCGCTCGACAAGCGGCTGCTGGAGAAGTACGGCAAGGCCACCCCGGAGGCGCTGGTCGAGTCCGCGCTGTGGGAGTGCTCGCTGTTCGAGGAGCACGACTTCCGCGACATCAAGATCTCGGTCAAGCACAACGACCCGGTCGTGATGATCCAGGCCTACCGCCAGCTCGCCGCCGCCTGCGACTACCCGCTGCACCTGGGCGTCACCGAGGCCGGGCCGGCCTTCCAGGGCACCATCAAGTCCGCGGTCGCCTTCGGCGCGCTGCTCGCCGAGGGCATCGGCGACACCATCCGGGTCTCGCTGTCGGCCCCGCCGGCAGAGGAGATCAAGGTCGGCAACCAGATCCTGGAGTCGCTCGGGCTGCGCCAGCGCGGGCTGGAGATCGTCTCCTGCCCGTCCTGCGGCCGCGCCCAGGTCGACGTCTACAAGCTCGCCGAGGAGGTCACCGCCGGGCTGGAGGGCATGGAGGTGCCGCTGCGGGTCGCCGTCATGGGCTGCGTCGTGAACGGGCCGGGCGAGGCGCGCGAGGCCGACCTCGGGGTCGCCTCCGGCAACGGCAAGGGGCAGATCTTCGTCAAGGGGCAGGTGATCAAGACCGTTCCCGAGTCGAAGATCGTCGAGACCCTGATCGAGGAGGCGCTCAAGCTCGCCGAGCAGATGCAGGAGGAGGGCGTCGAGGCCGGTTCGCCGACCGTCGTCGCCGCGGAGTGACCGCGGGGCGGTCACGTCGTGGGGTGACCGCCCGGGGGTCCGAACGCAGGTGCGGTGAAGTCTTCCGGAAGCGGGGCCGTCCGTTCGCGGACGGCCCCGCGGCCGTAGCCGGGTGGGGCCACGGAGTAGGGTGCGGCCAGAGTCGTCTCAGTGAGGTGCTGTCTCGATGATCGATCGAGGTGTGATGCTCCCCAGCTCCTTCCAGGCCGCCCGGGCGCTGGCCACCACCCGCGTGCTGGAGCCGCCCGACCTCGCGGACGCCTTGGAGATCCTCCACCGCGACCCTGTCGCCAACGCCTTCGTCGCCACCCGGGTCGAGGCCGTCGGGCTGGACCCGTGGCGGCTCGGCGGGGAGATGTGGGGCTGGTACGACGGGGACGGCGTGCTCGACGCCCTGTGCTACGCCGGGGCCAACCTCGTCCTGGTCAACGCCGGGCCGCAGGCCGTCGCGGCCTTCGCCGAGCGGGCCCGACGACAGGGCCGGCGCTGCTCCTCCATCGTCGGGCCGGCCGGATCGACCGCCGCCTTCTGGGCACTGCTGGAACGCAGTTGGGGGCCCGCGCGTGAAGTCAGGGGACACCAGCCGCTGTTGGCGACCTCCTCGCCGTCCGCGGAGATAGCGCCCGACCCGCTGGTGCGGCGGGTACGGCGCGACGAGGTGGAGACGCTGATGCCCGCGTGCGTGGCGATGTTCACCGAGGAGGTGGGGGTCTCCCCGCTGGCCGGCGACGGCGGACTGCTCTACCAGGCCCGGGTGGCCGAACTCGTCACCACCGGACGGTCGTTCGCGCGGTTCACCGAGGACGGCCAGGTGGTGTTCAAGGCCGAGATCGGGGCGGTGACCGAGGGGGCCTGCCAGATCCAGGGGGTCTGGGTGGCGCCCGAGTACCGGGGGCGGGGACTGTCCGAGACCGGGATGGCCGCGGTGCTGGACATCGCGCTGAGGGAGGTGGCGCCGGTGGTCTCGCTGTACGTCAACGACTTCAACCTGCGGGCGCGGGCGGCCTATCGGCGGGTGGGGTTCCGCGAGGTCGGGGCGTTCATGAGCGTGCTCTTCTGAGGGCGCTGCGGCGAGGGGGGCTGTGTGGCGCGGTTCGCCGGTGCTTCGCCGGTTGTTGGGTTCCGATCTTCGGCCGCGCCACGGGGCGGCTGGTAGTAACGTCCGGAGCATGGATCAGCTGACCGGGGTGACGATCGGGGCCATCGACCTTGCGGCCTGGGCGCCGCAGGCGCTGGAGGTCCAGGCGGTGGCGTTCGGCCTCACCCCCGAGGAGGTCGCGGTACGGCTGCACATCGTCGGACGGCACGCCCTGCAGCCCGGGGTGATCGCGTTCGGGGCGATGAGCGGAGGGCGGCTGGTCGGGTTCGGGTACGGGATGCCGAACCAGCGGGAGCACTGGTGGAGCACCGTCATCGAGCCGTACCTGACCGCCCGGGGGTACGAGGACTGGCTGGACGGCGTCTTCGCGATCACCGAACTGCACGTGCTGCCCGAGTTCCAGGGGCAGGGGGTGGGGACGCGGCTGATCCGGCTGCTGTGCGAGGGCTCGGGGCTGGAGCGCAGCATCCTGTCGGCGATCGACGCGGAGACGCCGGCTCGACGGCTCTACCGGTCGCTGGGGTACCGGGACTTGGCGCGGGCGGTGCGGTTCCCGGCGACGGACCGGCTGTACGCGGTGATGGGGGCGCGGCTGCCGCTGCGGGGGGCTGGGGGCGGCGCTTAGGCCGGTACCGCTCAGAGGTGTCCGGCGAACTCGAGGTGGAGTTCGGCGTCTTCGCGGCGGCCCGTGGCCAGGTCGCGCAGGGCCAGGTCGACGGCCCGGAAGAGGGTCCAGCCGCGTAGCCGCTCCCGGTCGACGTCGAGGGCCTCGGCGAGCTGGTGGAGCCGGCGGCGGACGGCCGCGGGGGCGCCGGGGGAGCCGAGCAGGGTGTCCGCGCGGTCGAGCACGAGGCGGGCCAGGTCGTAGGCGCGCTCGCCGGTGAGCGGGCGGGGGTCGATCGCCAGCCAGGGGGCGCGGTCGGCGGCGAGGACGTTGCCGTGGTGGAAGTCGCCGTGCAGCAGGAAGGTCTCGGCGGCGGAGCCCGTCAGCTCCTCGGCGGCGGCCATGGCCTCCTCGACCAGGGGCTTGGCGGCGGCTGCGGCGGGATCGGTGCGGTGCTCGGCGAGACGGGCGGCGGTGTCCGCGGCCCGGTCGGCGAGGGTGGGCAGGGGGCTTCCGGCGGGCGGCTCCACCCAGAGGCGGTGCAGCAGGCTGGTGGCCTCCAGCATCGCCTTCGGCTCGGCGAGCGATCGCAGCGGAATCTCGCCGTGCAGCCGTTCCAGCAGGAGGACGCCTTCGGCGGGGTCGGCGTCCAGGAGGAGTACGGCTCCTCTGCCGGCCCAGTGGGTGAGGGCGGTGTGCTCGTGGGCGGTCTCGGGGGTGACCAGGCCGGTCTTGAGGACGGCGGGGGAGAGGTCGTCGCGGTGGACGTAGGCGATGAGGCTGAGGCTGCCGCCGGGGTCCAGGGTGCGTTCGAGGGTGAGGTTCCAACGGGTCAGGTGGGCGGCGGCCCTGGAGGGGAGGGTGGCCAGCCACTGGCGGCCTTCCTCGCCGTGGGCGGCGGTGACGGTGGTCGTCAGCCAGGTGGGGACGGTGAGGTGGGGTGCTGCTCCCGACATGCCCGGGCCTTCCGCTCAGTGCTTCCCCTTGAGTGGGGTGGCTTGTCCATTGTGGGCGATGTGGGGGGTTGGTGTTTGGGGGGTGGGCTTTCGGGAGGGTGGGTGGCCGGGGGGGGGGGGGGGGGGGGGGGGGGGGGGGGGGGGGGGGGGGGGGT
>NZ_JBIRJC010000061.1:0-29990 GCF_044329365.1 Kitasatospora sp. NPDC017646
GCCGACCGCGTCGTCTTCCTCGCCGACGGCCGCATCGTCGACGAACTCCACGCCCCCACCGCCGACACCGTCCTGGACCGCATGCGCCGCTTCGACGCCAAGGGCCGCACCAGCTGAGCCCTCCAGCGAACGGACCCGACGCCCACGAACCCCAGGACACCCCTTGTTCCGCACCGCACTGCGCAACGTACTGGCCCACAAGGGCCGACTGCTGATGACGATGCTGGCCGTCATGCTCGGCACCGCCTTCGTGGCCGGCACGCTCGTCTTCACCGACACCATGGGCCACGCGCTCAGGACCCAGAACTCCAAGAGCTACGCCGACATCGCCGTCACGGTCAGCGACAGCGAGGCCGTCGGCCGCGGCTACGACCACGGTGGCAGGGCCGCCACCGGCCCGACCCTCACCGAGGACACCCGCCGCGCGCTCGCCGCGCTGCCCGGCGCCGCCGACGTGCGCGGCGTGGTCAGCGGCTTCGCCGGCATCGCCGACCGCAAGGGCGCGCTGATCGGCAACGGCTTCTCCACCACCGGCACCAACTACGTGCCGGGCGCCGACGGCACCGACCCGCGCTACCCGCTGGTCGCGGGCCGCGGCCCCAAGGACGCCACCGAGATCGCGCTCGACACCAGGACGGCCGAGAAGGGCGGGTTCAAGCTCGGCGACACCGTCCGGGTCGCGGTCAACGGCCCGGTGATGCAGCTCAAGCTCACCGGCACCCTGCACACCAACGACCCCCGGGTGGTGGCCGGCGGCTCGCTGGCCGCCTTCGACACCGCCACCGCCCAGCAGCTCTACCTGAGCCCCGGCCGCTTCGCCGAGCTGGACGTCAGGGCCGAGCCGGGCACCGACGACACCGCGCTGCTCTCCGCCGTCAAGCAGGCCGCCCCCCAGGGCGACGGCATCGAGGCGAAGACCGGCCGCGAACTGGCCGACGAGCAGGACCGGATGATCGCCCAGGGCACCAAGGTCCTGAGCACCTTCCTGATGGCCTTCGCCGCCATCGCGCTGTTCGTCGGGATCTTCATCATCGCCAACACCTTCTCCATGCTGGTCGCCCAGCGCACCCGGGAGCTGGCCCTGCTGCGCGCCGTCGGCGCCACCCGCCGCCAGATCACCCGCTCGGTGAAGGTCGAGGCCGCGCTGGTCGGCCTGACCGCCTCCGTCGCCGGGCTGCTGGCCGGCATCGGGATCGCCGTCGGGCTCAAGGCGCTGCTCAACGGCCCGATGGACGCCAACCTTCCGGACGGCCCGCTGGTGATCGCCCCGACCACCGTCCTCGCCGCGATCGCCGTCGGCGTGCTGGTCACCCTGATCGCCGCCTGGCTGCCCGCCCGGCGGGCCTCCCGGATCGCGCCGGTCGCGGCGATGAGCTCCTCCGAGCAGCCCGCCACCCAGAAGAGCCTGCGGCTGCGCAACACCGTCGGGCTGCTGTTCTCGCTGGCCGGTGCGGGCGCGCTGGCCGCCGGGGCGGGCGGCAAGGAGGTCAAGCTGGTCGGCCTCGGCGCGGGCCTCCTGCTGATCGGCGTGTTCGTGCTGACCCCGCTGCTGTCCCGGCCGCTGATCGCGCTGTTCGCCCCGCTGCTGCGCGCCGTGTACGGCACGCCGGGCAAGCTCGCCCGGGAGAACGCGTTGCGCAACCCGCGCCGCACCGCCGCCACCGCCTCGGCGCTCACCATCGGCGTCACCCTGATCACCTCGCTGACCGTGGTCGGCGCCTCGGTGAACAAGGCCGTCGACGACTCCGCCTCCAGCGACCTCAAGGCCGACTACACCGTCGCCATGCAGAACTTCTCGATGCTCTCCCCCGAGGTCGCGGCCCAGATCGCCAGGACGCCCGGCGTCAGCGCGATGAGCACCGAGCGCAGCGTCCCGGTGAGCGTCGGGGGGCGTGGTGAGGGCGAGGGCGACAGCGAGTGGCTGACCGCGGTGGACGCGGCGACCATCGACCAGTTCACCACCGTCAAGATCAGGGAGGGCTCGGCGGACGCACTCGCTCAGGGCAAGCTGCTGGTGAGTTCGAGCCGCTCCGAGCACGGCGGCTACAAGGTCGGCGACGTCCTCGCCGTCACCTATCCGGACGGCAGCAAGGGCTCGCTGACCGTGGGCGGCGTCCTGGAGGCCGACACCGCACCGGCCCCGGTGCTCGCCCCGGAGGCCGTCGTCGGCCCGCACGCACAGCCCGGCTCCGGGCTGAACAAGGTTCTGGTCAAGGGCGCGAACGGAGCGACCGAGCAGCTCAAGCAGGCGCTGCGCGACGCGACCGGCGGCAACCCGCTGATCGCGGTCAAGGGCGAGAAGGACATCAAGGCGGAGAGCCGCCAGGCCGTGACCGACATCCTGAACATGATGTACGGGCTGCTCGGCATGTCCGTGGTGATCGCGGTGCTCGGTGTGGTCAACACCATGGCGATGTCGGTGTTCGAGCGCCGCCGGGAGATCGGCATGCTGCGGGCGATCGGCCTGGACCGGCTCGGCATCCGCCGGATGGTCCGGCTGGAGTCGCTGCTGATCGCACTGTTCGGCGGTCTGGTCGGGGTCGGCCTCGGCGTCCTGGTCGCCTGGGCGGGCGTGCGGACCATGGCGGACAGCCTCAAGGGCATCACCACCGTGGTGCCGCCCCTGCAGATCGCCTGCTTCCTGCTCGCGGCCTCCGTGATCGGCCTGCTGGCCGCGCTCTGGCCGGCCCACCGGGCGGCGAGGATGGACATCCTGGGCGCGATCAGGAGCGAGTAGTCCGGGCGTACGACGGGAGCCCCGGGGCGGTTCGGTGGAACCGCCCCGGGGCTCCCGCGTCCCACGACGTGGGGAGGACCACGCCCTGGTTGGAGGGCCGCGGACTGCCGGTGGTCAGGCCCCGTGCGGGGGCCAGGAGTCACCGCGGCCCGCTTCGGGCTGCCGCTCGTCCTCTTCCTCTGTCCGAGTCCGACGCTCTGTGGGTCCGTTGACACGCCGCCGCCCCGCACGGCGGGTGCCGTGCGGGGCGGTGGGGCGCCGCGGGGTGCGGGGCGGTGCGGTCGAACTGCCGGGTCAGGCGGCCGGCTTGGCCGTGACGGGCTTGGCCCTGCTCCCGAACAGGTTGAAGAAGACGGCCAGGGTGGGCAGCAGGTAGGCCAGCCAGACCACCAGTTGCAGCACGGTCGGGTCCGGCTGGAAGTTGAACACGCCCTTCAGCAGGGTGCCGTACCAGCTGTCCTTGGGGATGGTGCTGGAGATGTCGAAGGCCAGCGAGTGCAGGCCGGGCAGCCAGCCGGCCTCCTGGAGGTCGTGCACGCCGTAGGCGAGCACGCCGGCGGCGACCACCACCAGCATCGCGCCGGTCCAGGTGAAGAACTTCGCCAGGTTGATCTTCAGCGCGCCCCGGTAGAACAGCCAGCCGAGCACCACCGAGGTGGCCAGGCCGAGCGCGGCACCGACCAGCGGGTTCCAGCCGTCGTCGGTGGCCTGCACGGCCGACCAGATGAACAGCGCGGTCTCCAGGCCCTCACGGCCGACCGCCAGGAAGGAGGTGACCACCAGGGCCGTCGTGCCCATCGCGATCGCCGCGTCCAGCTTGCCGTGCAGCTCGGTCCTCAGGTGCCGGGCGGTGCGCCGCATCCAGAAGACCATCCAGGTCACCAGCCCGACGGAGATGATCGACAGTGAGCCGCCGAGCGCCTCCTGCGCCTCGAAGGTGAGCTGCGAGGAGCCGAACTGGAGCACCGCGCCGAAGGCCATGGAGAGCACCACGGCGGCGGTGACGCCGAGCCACACCGGCGGCAGCTTGTCCCGGCGGTCGGTCTTGACCAGGTAGGCGATCAGGATGCAGACGACCAGGCTGGCTTCGAGGCCTTCGCGCAGGCCGATCAGGTAGTTGCCGAACACGGCTGACTCCTCGTGGTGGTGGGGGTGGACGACATCAGCCGAAGAGTGCCTGGCCCCACCACTCCCCCGGCTTGCGCACGCCCGCCGGGCAGGCGAAGTGGGCGGAGCCGACGTGCTGGATGTACTCGTTGAGCTTGTCGGAGGCCGCGAGCCGCTGCTGCAGCGGTACGAAGGCCTTGCGGGTGTCGCGCTGGTAGGCGAGGAAGAACAGTCCGGCGTCGAGGCGGCCGAGGCCGTCGGTGCCGTCGGTGAAGGAGAAGCCGCGGCGCAGGATCATCAGGCCGTCGTTGGCGTCGGGGTGGGCCAGGGCGACGTGCGAGGTCGCGGGCATCGCCTTGAGGTCGGCGGCGTCGTGCTCCTTGGCCTTGCCGTACGGGGCACCCTCGCCCTTGGTGCGGCCGAAGGTGTCCTCCTGGTCCTTGAGCGAGGCGCGGTCCCAGGTCTCGATGTGCATCCGGATCCGCCGGGCGACCAGGTAGGAGCCGCCGGTCATCCACTCCGGGCCGTCGCCGGGGGCGGCCCAGACGTGCTCGGACAGGTTGGCGGTGTCGGTGCCCGCGATGTTGTGGGTGCCGTCCTTGAACCCCATGAGGTTGCGCGGGGTCTGCTCGTCCGGGGTGGTCGAGGAGGTCTTGCCGAAACCGAGCTGGGACCAGCGGATGTTGACGGTGCCCATGCCGATCCGGGCCAGGTTGCGGATCGCGTGCACCGCGACCTGGGGGTCGTCGGCGCAGGCCTGGACGCAGAGGTCGCCGCCGCTGCGCAGCGGGTCGAGCTTGTCGCCCTTGAAGTTCGGCAGTTCGATCAGGGCGTCGGGGCGCTGGGCCTTGAGGCCGAAGCGGTCCACGCCCTCCTTCTCGAACAGGCTCGGGCCGAATCCGATGGTGAGGGTGAGCCGGGAGGCGGGCAGGCCGAGCGCCTCACCGGTGTCGTCCGGCGGCGCCTCGGCGGAGCCGGGGACGGCCCCGGTGCCGACCTCCCGGCCGCCGGTCATCGCGGCGGCCGCCTTGGTCCACTCCTTGAGGAGCTTGACCAGGGACTCCCGGGTGGCCTTCTCGGACACGTCGAAGGCCGCGAAGTGCAGCCGGTCCTGGACCGGGGTGGAGATGCCCGCCTGGTGCTCGCCGTAGAAGGGCACCTCCCCGCCGACCACGGCGTTCGCCGCCGCCGGGACCGGGTCGTCGTCCTGCCGGACGGCCGCGGCGACCGAGCCGACGGCGGCGGCGCCGAGCGCGACGCCCGCCCCGGCCCAGCCGATGACGGCGCGCCGGCTGACCGCGGCCCGGTTGGTGGTGGCGGCAGCGGCCGGGGTGCCGTCCTGCTGCTCGTTCTCGGCGTCCATCGGCGGGCGGGCCCTTCTCACTCTTGCGGAACTACTGGACTGCGGCCGGTGGCCGGCTACTTGACGACGACGGCGGCGGCCAGCTTCGACAGCGGCTCGCCCAGCGAGTTCACCGCGTCGGAGAAGGTCTTGCGCTCGGACTCGGTGACCTTGTCATAGGGGGTGAAGGTGCCGTCGGCCTGCTTGTACTTGGCGAGCAGGGCGTTGATGGCGGCGAACTCGGAGTCGAGGGCCTTGGCAAGTTCCGGGTCCTTCTCGGCGGCGACCGGCTTCAGCAGCTCGTAGGCCTTCTGGGCGCCCTCCACGTTGGCCTGGAAGTCCGCGAGGTCGGTGTGGCTGTAGCGGTCCTCCTCGCCGGTGATCTTGTTGGTGGCGACCTCGTCCAGCAGTTCCTTGGCGCCGTTGGCCATGCTGGTCGCGGTGATCTCCGCCTGGGGGATCTTCTTCTGCCAGTCCTTGAGGTCGGCGACGAGCTGGTCGGCGAGCTTCTTCTCGTCGTCGCCGATCCTCGCGTCGGCCCAGAGCGCCTTCTCCAGCCGGTGCCAGCCGGTCCACTGCCGGCCCTGCTCCAGCTTGTCCTCGCGGGTGTCGGTCTTGGGGTCGACGTCCCCGAAGCTCTCGGCGACCGGCTCGGTGCGCTCCCAGCCGGTGCGCGAGGGCGCGTACAGCGACTTGGCCTTCTCCAGGTCGCCGCCGTTGATCGCGGCGGCGAGGGCCTCGACGGCCGGGACGGTGAGGTCGGCCTGCTCCTGGGCGTACTGCCGGTAGGAGTCGACGGCGGCGGCCAGGCGCGGGTCGGCCGGGGCGGTGCTGCCGCCCTCGCCGGTCACGGTGACCTTCTGGCGGATGCCGTCGCCGACCATGCCGGGCTTGCAGGCGATCTCGTAGGAGCCGGCCTTGATCTCGGCGTTGATGCTGGCCTTGGTGCCGGGGCCGATGTTCTCCCGCTCGGTGACGATCTTGTCACCCGCGGCGTACACGTAGACCTCGGTGGTCTTGGAGCCCTTGTTGCTGATGTCCAGCACCACGTGACCGGCCGGGAAGGTTGTGGTGGAGACCTCGCAGGCGGTGTCGGTGGCGTTGACCTTGACCGTGCCCGCGCCGCCCGCCTCGTCGTCCTTCTTCGAGGCGCAGCCGGCCAGGGCGGCGGTCGCCACGGCGAGGCTGAGCAGCGCGGTTGCGGTGGAACGGCGGCGGGCGGGCATGGGGGCTCCAACGGAAAAGGGCATGGGGGTGCCAAGGCCGGGTAAAGCGCCGGCCGGGCCGGTGCCTCCTTTTTAGCTAAGGCATACCTTACGTAAGAACTCTTTACCGTCGATACCCGCCCCCCTGCCCGGCCCGAACCGCTACCTCCCGGACGGCTGCCGCCCCGGCACCCGGCGGGCGGCGGCACGAGCCGTCCAGCGGCCCTCGTGGCGGCTGATCCGGATCGGATGGCCGAAGGTCTCGCTGATCAGCTCGGTGGTCATCACCTCGTCCACCGGCCCGGCCGCCACACACTCGCCCCCGCGCAGCAGCAGGGCGTGGGTGGTGCTCTCGGGCAGCTCCTCCAGGTGGTGGGTGACCAGCACGCTGGCCAGCTCGGGGTGCTGGTGGCGCAGCAGGTCCAGGCTGTCCAGCAGCAGCTCGCGGGCGGTCAGGTCCAGCCCGGTGGCCGGTTCGTCGAGCAGCAGCAGCCGGGGGCTGGGCATCAGCGCGCGGGCGATCAGGGCCCGGCCGCGCTCGCCCTGGGAGAGGGTGGTCCACGGGGCCTCGGCCATCGCGTCCATGCCGAGCGTCTCGATCAGCCGCTCGGCGCGCTCCACCGCCTCGGGGGCGGGCTTGCGGTGCCACTCGGGCTCGATGGTGTTGGTGAACCCGGTGAGCACCACCTCGCGCACGGTCAGCGGCGAGCGCAGCGGGTGGCGCGGGTTGACGTGCCCGAGGTGGGCGCGCAGCTCGCGGATGTCCACCCGGCCGAGCCGGCGGCCGAGCACGTCCACCGTGCCCCTGGTGGGGTGGGAGACCGCGCCGAGCAGGGAGAGCAGGGTGGACTTGCCCGCCCCGTTGGGTCCGAGCAGCGCCCAGTGCTCGCCGGGCTGGATCTCCACGGTGATGCCGCGCAGCAGGTGCCGACCGTCGCGCACGACGTCCACGTCCTGGGTGCGCAGCAGCGGGCCGTCGAAGGACGGGCTCATGGGGGACTCCGATTCATGGCGCCGGGCAGGGTACGGGCGGGAGCGCCGCACCGGACGGGCCGGCGCCGACCGTCCGTGTGCACCGTACAACCATCGGCCGGAACGGAGGCCGGCCGTCCGATGGGTGGACTCCGCAGAACCCTGTTGCGGAAGGGGAGTTGGGAGGAACATTGTGCCTTTCCGAAGGGAGCGGAGGGGAGGCACGATGGTGGCGGACGAGGAGCGGGCGGAGACCCTGCACGGGCTGGTCGAGCGGCAGGCCCGCCGGGCCCCGCAGGCGGTGGCGGTGCGCTGCGGCGAGGCGGAGCTGACGTACGGGGAGCTGGACGCGCGAGCGGACCGGCTGGCCGCCGTACTGGCGCGGCGCGGACTGGCCCCGGGCGACCGGGCCGCGGTCGCGCTGGGCCGGGGCACCGGGGTGTACGTCGCGTTGCTCGCGGTGCTCAAGGCGGGTGCCGCGTTCGTGCCGGTGGAGCCGACCGCTCCCGACGCGCTGCTGCGGCACGTCCTGGCCGACGCGGCGCCTGACCTGGTGCTGACCGAGGAGCGCCACCGGGCCCGGCTGGCGGACGCGGGCGGCGTACAGCCGATCTGCGTCGACGACGTGGCCCGACCGGACGCGCCCGAAGGCGGGTTCGAGCGCCCCCAGGTCCAACCCGGCGACCTGGCCTGCGTGTTCTACACCTCCGGCTCCACCGGCCGGCCCAGCGGCGCCCTGGTCGAGCACCGCAACCTGCTGGCCGCGTACGCCGGTTGGCGGGAGGTCTACGGGCTGACGGCCGAGGACCGGATCCTCCAGACCGCGAGCCTGGAGTTCGACGTCTTCACCGCCGACTGGGTCCGCGCCCTGGGAACCGGCGCCACTCTGGTGGTCACCCCGTTCAACCTCACCCTGGACCGCACCGCCGACCTCGCCGCCCTGCCCGCCCTGGTGGCGGAGGAGCGGATCACGGTCATGGAGCTGAACGTCCGCACCGCCCGCCGCCTCACCGCCCTGCTGGAGGCGAGCGGCGCCGGGCTGCCGGGGGTGCGGCTGCTCACCGTCGGCGCCGAGAAGTGGTACCTGGACGAGCAGGTGGGGCTGCAACGGCTGCTCGGCGATTCCACCCGGGTGCTGAACGTCTACGGTCTGGCCGAGGCCACCGTCGACAGCACCTACTTCGACGTGCGCGGCGCGGCCGTCGCCGAGGGGGCGGAGCGGGTCTCGCTGATCGGCAGGCCCTTCCCCGGCACCCGGGTGTACGTGCTCGGCCCCGACTCCGCCCCGGTGCCTCCCGGGCGGGTCGGCGAGATCGCGATCGCGGGCGGCGGGCTGACCCGCGGCTACCTCAACCGGTCGGCGGAGACCTCCCGCCGCTTCATCCGGGCGAGCTTCGACCCGGACGGACGGGTGCTGCTCACCGGCGACCTCGGGATGCTGCGGGCGGACGGCGTGCTGGAGTTCGTCGGGCGGGCCGCGACGGTGGTCGGGCCGCTCGGGTCGGACCGGGTGACCACGGTGACCACCCGGGTCAAGGCCGCGGCCCGGGCCGAGGGGGCGCTGCGCGCCCACCCCGCGGTGCGGGAGGCGGCCGTGGTCGAGGTGCAGCCGGCGCCGGGGCGGCGGGTGATGGTCGGCTACGCGGTGACCGTTCCACAGGCGGACGGTGCGGACGGCTGGTCGCTCACCCAGTACCTGGCGGGGCAGCTCAAGGGCTTCTCCGCGCCCGCCGCCGTCATACCCGTACCGGAGCTGCCGCGCACCCGGGCCGGCAAGCTGGACCGCGCCGCACTGCCGCTGCCGGCCCCGCCGCAGCACACCGCGCC
This sequence comes from Kitasatospora sp. NPDC017646, assembly GCF_044329365.1. Lineage (NCBI taxonomy): Bacteria > Bacillati > Actinomycetota > Actinomycetes > Kitasatosporales > Streptomycetaceae > Kitasatospora > Kitasatospora sp. NPDC017646. Next base: position 9,191 of record NZ_JBIRJC010000061.1, read on the forward strand.
CCGCTCCGCCAAGGCCGGTGGCAGCCGCAAGGGCGGAGGGAAGGCCGGGGGCCCGGCCGGGGTGTCCGACAAGGACGAGCTGGGCTGCTACGCCCTCTTCGTCACGGTGGCCGCGACCATCCTCGCCCGGTGGACCACCGACTACTTCTACCCCGGGTCGACCGACCTCTCCGGGGTGCCCTCCGACTACCACTTCTGGTTCGGACTGCTCTACTGGGCCGAATCCGCCGCCTTCGGCGCCGGGGTGTCCTTCCTCCTCTTCGGCCTCCCGGCGGTGCTGCGGCAGGGCCGCTCGCTGGGACTGTCGCTGCTGACGTACCTCTCGGTGTTCTGGCTGCTCGCCAACTGGTGGCCGCAGGACAACCTGTACCGGCTGACCGCCGCCACCGACTGGCCGCGCGAGACGACCATGGTCTACGTGTTCAACATCCCGCTGATGCTGGCCGCGGTGGTGGTCGTGGTCTTCCTGCTGAGCCGGCCCAGGAAGAAGGAGTAGGCCCTACCGCAGCGCCTCGAACATGCCGGTCAAACCGTGGTTGGCCGCCTCGACCACGGCCTGCGCGGCGTCCAGCGCCTCGGTGTCCGGCCCGGCGAGGGCGAGTCCGACGGCGGGTTCGGGCTCGCGGCCCGCCGTCGGGATCAGCGGCAGCAGGGTGACTCCGAGCCGGGCGCAGCGCGGGCGGAGCCGGTCGAGGTGGTCGTGCAGCGCTTCGGGGGCGAGCCGGGCGCCGAGTGGCATCGCGTCCAGGGTGCGGACCAGGTGGCCCGGGCCGCGCACCTGGTCGAGGCGTTCGCGCACCACGAAGGCGATGGCCGGGCCGGTGAGCCGCAGGTTGATCTCGGTGGGGGCGAGCCGGCGCTGCCGGTCGGTGACGAAGTCGACGTCGTACCAGCCCCGGTAGCCGTCGGCGGCGAGCCGCTCCCCCACCGCGAGGGCGAACCGACGGGCCGTCTCGGCGGCGGCCCGCGGGACGGTGCCGGGGCCGACGGTGACGCCCTGGTAGCGGGTGCCGGCCACCTCCATGGCACCCGCGCCGACGGGGTGCACGGCGCCGTCCGGGCCGACCACCGCGTCGTAGGTGAGGTCGCGCAGCCGGGCGGCCGGGCCCGGGTCGACGTACTCCTCCAGCAGCAGCTCGCCCTGCGGCGGCAGGACTTCGGAGCGGACCAGCCGGCGCAGCAGGGCGCCACCGCCGCCCGCGGCGAACAGCTCGGCGGGCTCGACCACGACGGTGCCGTAGCCGCCGACGCCGTGCGGGCTCTTCAGTACGGTGGTCAGCCCCCGGGCGGCGCGGACGGTCAGCCTCCTCGCCGCCCGGCGGCGGCTCTCCAGCCGCTCCTGCGCCGGGACGACGATCCCGGGGTGCTCGGCCGCCAGGGCGACGAACAGCCCGTGGGCGGCGGCCTTGGACTCGTAGCGGCGGACGGCGGCCAGCTCCGGCCCCTCGCCGTGCGCGGCGGTACGGCCCCAACTGACCACCGGGCGGCCGGAGTCGGCGATCCGTGCGGCGAGGGCGGGCCGGGCGGCGAGCGCCTCGGCGAGAGTCCGGCCGGCCGCCACCCCGCTGTGCACCTCGACCGGTCCCCACGCCAACTCCCGGGCCAGCCAGTCGGTCCACTCCCGGTCGACTTCGGCAGGCAGCACCAGTACGGCCGGTTCCGGGCTGTAACCGACGGCCAGGCAGGCGTAGTGGTGCGCCTGCCGCAGCCGCCGCGCGCGCTGCTCCGCCTCCATGCCCGGGGCGAGGAACTGCGCGTTGAAGTCCGCGACATTGCCGAGGTGAACCGCCGCCCGCCCGCCGGTCCAGGCCCCCACCCATCCGTCCATGGGCGGTGAGTCTAGGGCCTCCGGTCAGAGCGCAGACAGCCCCGTGCCACGCCACCGGCGGCCGGTCGCCCGGTAGTCGGTCGTCACGACGGCAGCGTAGACGGCTTGTTAACTCCCGATCATTTTTGATTTGACCAGGACACAACTTGGCAAAGTTATGACCTTTCCTCTAGCTGAACGTGACTGACCGCCGTCAATCTCGGTCGCAGCTCTTTTCCCTGCAGCTACCCCCACTGGAGCCAGAGTGAGCCCCACCTCCTCCTCCCGCCGTGTCCGCACGGCCGGAGCCATCGCCGTCGTCGCCGCCCTCGCCGCCGTGGCCGTCCCCACCACGGCCGCCGCCGCACCCGCCACGCGCGAGGCCGCGATAGCCCAGGCCCGCGCCAACGTCACCCACAACCCCGGGGTGTTCGGCTACGGCGCGGGCCAGGACCTCGTCCTCAAGGACGTCGTCCTCGACGCCGACGGCACCTCCCACGTCCGCTTCGACCGCACCTACCAGGGCCTCCCGGTGGTCGGCGGCGACCTGGTCGTCCACCAGGACGCCCGCGGCAGGCTCAAGGACTCCTCCCGCGCGGCCGCCCACGACGCGGCCGTGAAGTCCACCACCCCGAAGGTGCCCGCCCGGTCCGGCGCCGCGAACGCCCTCTCCGCGGCCCCCGACGTCAGGGACGCCGTCAGCACCCCCGAGCTGGTTGTCTGGGCCGCCGACGGCACGCCCCGCCTCGCCTGGCGCACCACCGTCGAGGGCACCGGCGAGCACGGCCAGCCGGCCGGCAAGATCGTCGTCACCGACGCCACCACCGGCGAGCAGATCGAGTCCTACGACGCCGAGCACCAGGCCGCCGGCACCGGGAACTCCGAGTACACCGGCCAGGTCACCGTCGACACGACGCCGACCGGCAGCGGCTACACCCTCACCGACCCGGTCCGCGGCCACGTCACCAAGGACGCCGGCAACCTCTCCGCCGGCTCGATCAAGGCGACCTCCGGCACCCCGTTCACCAGCACCACCGACGTCTGGGGCGACGGCAGGAAGTTCTCCACCGACCGCGCCACCGCCGCCGTCGACGCCCACGCCAACACCGCCTGGACGTACGACTACTACAAGAACGTCCACGGCCGGAACGGCATCAAGAACGACGGCAAGGGCGCCACCGTCTTCGTCCACGTCGGCACCAACTGGGACAACGCCCAGTGGTCCGACAGCTGCTTCTGCATGATGACCGGCGACGGCGACGGCAGCACCGACCCGGAGCAGGTCGACCTCGACACCATGGGCCACGAGATGACCCACGGCGTCACCAGCGCCACCGCCAACCTGCGCTACAGCGGCGAGTCCGGCGGCCTCAACGAGTCCACCAGCGACATCTTCGGCACCATGGTGGAGTGGTACGCCAACAACAAGGTCGACACCGGCGACTACCTGTTCAGCGACCAGTCCACCCCGCCGTGGCTGCGCCGCTTCGACAAGCCCTCGCTGGACGGCCACTCGGCGAACTGCTGGACCAGCTCGGTCGGCAAGCTCGACGTCCACTACTCCTCGGGCGTCGGCAACCACTGGTTCTACCTGGCCAGCGAGGGCAGCGGCAGCAAGACCATCAACGGGGTCACGTACAACAGCCCGACCTGCAACAACTCCACGGTGACCGGCATCGGCAACCAGAAGGTCGCCAAGATCTGGTACCGCGCGCTGACCGTCTACATGACCTCCACCACCACCTACAAGGGCGCCCGTGCCGCCTCGCTCAACGCCGCCCGCGACCTGTACGGCGCCGGCAGCACCGAGTACAACGCGGTCGCCGCGGCCTGGAGCGCCGTCAGCGTCAACTGACCTGCCGGACTCAGCCGTTGAAGCCGATGTGGACGTGGTCGTGGTGGGTGTCGTCGGCGAAGAACTGGTTGCCGACGCCCGCGATCGCCACCGGGCCGCCCACGTTGTACGAGCCGGCCGCCGCCGCGTCCCGCATGAAGGACTCGATCAGCTGCCGGGGCGTGGCCGGATCCACCACCGCCCGGCCGTCGATCCGCCAGACGTCGAAGGCCCGGCCCAGCGGATGGTCGCTGGGCCGGGTCGTCCCGAACACGTCCACGGGGTGGCCGCTGCGCACCACGCTCACCGACAGGGTGTACGGGCCTGCCAGCCGCAGCATCGCCGCCGTCACGGTGTCGTGGACGGTGCCGCTGCGCAGGTCGGCCGCCGCCCCGGGCGGCAGCTCGATCCTCGGCTCGGCCAGCACCTCGGCCACCCCCGGGCCGGGCGAGGCGGCGGCCGGGCCCGGATCGCCCGGCTGCAGCGCGGTGACGGTCCAGCGCGGCTCGGCCCGGCTCAGCCGGACGTCCACGGTGATCCCGCCCGGGGCCACCGAGCCGTCCGGCCGGCGGGTCCACTGACGGCAGACCACCAGCACGCTGGCCGAGTCGGCCAGGATCCCGCCGTACTGGGCGTCGATCACCTCCAGGCTCGCCTCGGCCGCCGGCGGGGCGAGCCGCCCGGCCTGCTCCGCCAGCCCCGGCGGCAGCCCGAGCGCCGCCACCCTGGCCCGGGCCGCCTCCGCGCCCTGCCCGCCGGGCGGCCAGGCGCCCAGCGCGGCGGCCAGCTCGACGGCGCGGCGCTTGACGTCGGGCCGGATCTCGCCGGGGCCGGGCTGCCAGAGCGGCGGGTTGGGCAGCGGACTCTGGCTCGCGGTCGGGTCGGGGCTCCCGGTCGGGCTCGGGCTCGGGCCCGCGGTCGAAGAAGAGGCGGAACTCGTCGAATTACCACCGGACTTGCCGCCGCTCGAACACCCCACCGCCCCCAGCAGCACCGCCGCCGCCCCCGCCCGCAGCACCCCGCGTCGGCCCGTCCCCCGGTAACCGTAGCCGTCTCCGCTCGCCATGTGGTCAGTATGCGACCGGCGACCGGGGCACGGGCGCCGCCGTCAGCCCAGACGGCGGATCGGCTCACCCTTGAGGAAGGCCTCGATGTCCTCCACCGCCTCGCCGAAGTACCGCCGGTAGTTGTCCCGCGATACGTACCCCAGGTGCGGGGTGGCCAGCAGCCGGGGCGCGGTGCGCACCGGGTGGTCGGCGGGCAGCGGCTCGACGTCGAAGACGTCCAGGGCTGCGCCCGCGATCCGGCCGTCGGTGAGCGCGGCGAGCAGCGCGTCCTGGTCGACGATCGCCGCCCGGGAGGTGTTGACCAGGTAGGCGTCGGGCTTCATCAGGGCGAGTTCGGCGGCGCCGATCAGCCCCCGGGTGTCCGCGGTGGAGGCGAGGTGGACCGAGACGAAGTCGCTCTCCCGCAGCAGTTCCTCCTTGGAGGGGGCCCGGCGCACGCCTGCCTCGGCCGCCCGCTCGTCCGTCAGGCTCCGGCTCCAGGCGAGCACGTCCATGCCGAAGGCGAGCCCGGCCCTGGCCACGAGCGCGCCGATCCGCCCGAGGCCGAGCAGTCCGAGCGTCCGCCCGTGCAGGTCGGCCCCGACGGTGCTCTGCCACGGCCCGCCCTCGCGCAGCGCGGTGTTCTCCTGGACGACGCCGCGGGCCAGTCCGAGCAGCAGTGCCCAGGTCAGCTCGACCGGCGGGGTGCCGGAGCTGGCCGTGCCGCACACCGTGACGCCGTGCGCCGCGGCGGCAGCGTGGTCGATGACCGAGTTGTGCATGCCGGAGGCGACCAGCAGCCTGAGCCTCGGCAGCCGGGCGAACAGCGCGGCGGGGAACGGCACCCGCTCGCGCAGGGTGACCACGATGTCGAACTCGGCGAGCGCTGCGGCCAGTTCGTCCTCGGAGCCGTGGTGCTCGGAAGGAGGTCACCTCGACCCGGTCGGCGATCGGCGACCAGTCTGCGGAGCTGGTGGCGACGCCCTGGAAGTCGTCCAGGACGGCGCAGCGAAGGATCGGAAGCGTCATGACGGCAGCTTCTCAGACGGCGGCGGCTCCGGGGGCCGCAGGCCGTAGCGGTCCCCGTCCCGGACGATCCACCACGGTTCGCCGAGCTTCGTCCGCAGCACGGCCATCGGGTACCACAGCTCCCGGGGGCCGAGCCAGACGCCCCAGCCGTGCAGCAGGACGTCCTGTGCGTCGTGCATCCCTTCACCCAGCTCGACCAGGGCGCGCAGGCCCCGGACGTCCTGGTGGGTGAGCCGGACCTCCCGGCCGTCCACGGTGACGGTCCGGGCGTCCGGGTCGAGGACGAGGCGTCCGTCGAAGGCGGTCAACGGCCCCTGCGGCTGCTCGGCGGGTTCCATGTCCGGCAGCCTAGGGCGTCAGCTGCCGGGGTTCAGCAGTGCCTCCGCCGTGGCCGTCCGGGCGTACAGCACCCAGCGCCCCGCACGGTGGGCGCTCACCAGGCGCGCCTCGCGCAGCGCCGTCAGGTACTGGGAGACGGCCGAGGGCGACAGGCCGGTGCGGCGGGCGAGTTCGGTGGTCGAGGCGGGGGCGGCGAGTTCGGCGAGCAGCAGGGCGCGGGAGCGGCCGAGCACCGCCGCGAGGGCCGCGGTCCGGTGCGCCGGCCCGGTGGCCCACAAGCCGCCGATCCCCCTGGCCGGGTAGACGAGTTGGGGCGGCTCCGGCGGGGCGAACAGGGTGTACAGGCCGGGGCCGGTGAAGGCGGACGGGATCAGCAGCAAGCCCGGTCCGGCCGTCCTGCGGGACATCGGGCGGGAGCGGCGGCTCAGCCGCAGGGTGCCCTCCGCCCACCGCAGTTCGGCGTGCAGGTCGTTCAGCACCCGCTCGGCGCCGTGCTCGGCGGCCTGCCGGGCCCGGTGCAGCACGTCCGCGTCGAGCACCGCGCGGATCCTCGCCCAGTACGGCGCGAGCGCCAGCTCCCAGTACGCCTCGATCGCCTCGGCGAGGCGCGCCAGCCCGGCCGCCGGATCGGCGTGGAGGGCGCGCAGCCGGGGCCCGAGCCCGCCGTGTTCCGCCGCCAACCGGTCGAGGTCGCGCCGGACCTGCCCGGCGGGCGTGGCCCGGATCGCGGCGAGTTCTCCGGCGAGGGTCGGCGCGGGCCCGGCCGGGGCCGGGTTGATGAAATCGGGCACGTATCCGCTGGGCGGCACGAGCTCGGCGAGCAGCCCGAAGGCCGGGCCGAGCGCCGTCAACCGGGGCCGCACCTGTTCCGCCCACGGCCCGTGGACGGCGTGCGGGAGCCCCGAGCGCAGCAGGCGCAGGCTCGGTCCGACCTCCCACATCGGTGCGACCGCGAACCGCATCCGCGCGAGGTCGCCGGCCGTGAACAGCAGCTCCGCCATCGCCCTCCCCCGACCATGCCCCATGGATTCGCGCATTCGCGAATCAGTGGCGGTCAGGCTAGTCCAGAACCGATCATGACCGGCATGACTTCCGACACCACCGTGACCGCCGCCGCCTCCGGCACCTGGAACCTCGGCGACCGCACCGTCCACCGGATCGGCTTCGGCACGATGCGCCTGCCGCAGACCGGCCCGGCCCTGATGCCCGACGCCGTGCCGCGCGACCGCGAACAGGCCCTGCGGGTGCTGCGCCGCGCCGTCGAACTGGGCGTCAACCACATCGACACCGCCGCCTTCTACTTCTCCCCGCTGCGCTCCGCCAACGAGCTGATCAACCGCGCCCTCGCGCCGTACGCCGACGACCTGGTGATAGCCACCAAGGTCGGCCCCGCCCGCGGCCCCGACGGCCACTGGACCGAGCACGCCCGCACCCCCGCCGAGCTGCGCGCCCAGGTCGAGGAGAACCTGCGCCAGCTCGGCCGCGACCACCTCGACCTGGTCAACCTGCGCATCCTCGGCACCGACTCGATCGCCGAACGCTTCGGCGCGCTCGCCGAGTTGCGCCAGGCCGGCCTGATCCGCCGGCTCGGGCTGTCCAACATCCACGCCCACCAGCTCGCCGAGGCCCTGACCATCGCCCCGGTCACCTGTGTACAGAACCCCTACGGCATCGGCGCCTCGCCCGCCCAGGACGAACTGCTGCGGCTCTGCGGCGAGCAGGGCATCGCCTTCGTCCCCTTCTACGCCATCGCGGGCGACGGTCGACAGGGCGGCGCCGGCGGGACCGAACCCGCCCAGGTCCGGGCCGTGGCCGAGGCCCGCGGGATCAGCACCGCCCGGGTCCGGCTCGCCTGGACGCTGCACCGCGGCCCGCACGTCCTCGCCATCCCGGGCACCGGCGACGTGGCGCACCTGGAGGACAACCTCGCCGCGGGCGCGGTGCGGCTGACGCCGGAGGAACTCGCCCTGCTTGACCGGGCCCACACCGGCTGACGGAACCGGCGGCGGCACCTCGGGCGTCACTGGGGGACACCGACCCCCGAAGATCACCGAAGAGTCGAGGAATCCCCCGGCATGTCCGACACCGCCACCCGCTACCTCTACCTCGCCCGCCACGGCGAGGCCGCCCCAGGAAGCCCTGACGCCCCGGACGCCCCGGACGGCGGCGGACTCACCGCCGCCGGACGCCGCCAGGCCGTCCTGCTCGGCCGCCGCCTGGCGAACCGCCCGATCACGGCGGTGCACCACGGGCCGCTCCCCCGGGCCGCGCAGACCGCGCAGCTCGTCGGGGAGCAGCTGGGCGGGGCGGCGGTGTCGGTCTGCGAGGAGGCCGGCGACTACGTCCCCTACGTACCTCCGGCCGACGAACTGCCCGCCGACGGCGCGGAGTTCCTGCTGCGCTTCCTGGCGGGCGCCTCGGCGGAGGAGCTCGCCCGGGGCCCGGAGCTGGCCCGCCGGGCCGTCGAACGGTTCACCGGGCCGGTCCCGGGCGGCGAGGAGCGCCACGAACTGGTCGTCACCCACGCCTTCCTGGTCGGCTGGCTGGTCCGCCACACCCTGGACGCCCCCCGGTGGCGCTGGCTCGGTCTCAACGCCGCCAACGCGGCGCTCACCGTCCTGCGCTTCACTCCCGGACGCCCCTCGTCCGTCCTGCTCCTCAACGACCAGGGCCACCTTCCCGAGGACCTGCGCTGGACGGGCTTCCCACCCGAGCTGCGCTGCTGACCGGCGCTACCCCTGCCCGGCCGCCGGCCGCAGGTGGCGGCTCACGTCGCCCACCAGGGTGATCCGCACCTCGCGCTCCACGAAGTGCCACCGGCCGTCCACCCGCCCGAAGCGGTCGCGGTAGCGCCCGGCGGCGATGACCTGCAAGGGCAGCTCGGGCAGGGTCTGCAAGACCGTGACGTACGACCGCGCGACGGCCGTGCCCGCCCGTTCGTCGACCTCGACGGCGACGTTGCTGACCACGTGCTGGGTGCGCGGCGTCCCGTCGCCGTAGATGATCAGCGTCTCGCGGAGCATCCGCTCGACCGCCTCCCGCCCGCGCACCGGCCCGCCGCTGCCCGTGAACACCGCGTCCGCGAACAGCTCGCCGACCGCCGCGAAGTCACCCTCGTCCACCAGCTCGGCGTACCGCGCGATCAGGTTCTCGACGGCCCGATGACTCGACAAGCTCTCCCCCTCCTCGTTCCGCCGCCCGAAGTGCCCCGGCGGACGGCGATGACCAGCAGCCCGCCCGCCGCCGCGAACGCCGGCCCGGCGACCACCGTCCGGGCCGTCGAGCGCCGGAGCCCGGGCACCTGCGCCGCGACCGGCCGGACGCCGCCGAACACCCACAGCAGTCCCGCCAGTTGGGCGAGGGCGGGGCCGGCGCGATGCGCCGGGGCAGGGCTCGTGTCCGGATCGTCCCGCCCCCGGACACCACTGTCAAAACACCGGAGCCGCGCTCACCGGCAGCGAATTCCGGTTGCGCGCCGCGCCGCCGAGGTGCTAGCTTCCGGGACGTCGTGATCCAGCAGCAGGAGGTGAGCCCCGTGAACGCAGTGTCCGTAATGGGTGCTCCCCCGAAGTCCACGATCGCGCGGCTGAAGTAGTCGCCGCCGGGAGCGCCGCCAGGCAATTCGCGAAAGGCGACTCCCATGAACACCACACCTCCTTCGAATCCGCAGGTCGACGCCACGAGGCGGCTGCCCGCCGCGGGTGAGCGCGCACTGGTCCTGCACGGCGGTGGATCGGCCGGCAACGCGTGGGAGATCGGCGTCATCGCCGGTCTGTTCGACGCCGGGCTGGACGTGACCGAGGCCGATCTGACCATCGGGACGTCGGCCGGGGCGACGGCCGCGGCCCAGCTCACCGGCACGAGCCCGGCCGACCTGTTCGCCGCCGTCCTCTCCGCCGCGCCCCCGCAGCGGACCGGCCCGGTCGGCCCCGGCGGTGGGCGCGGTCCGCTCGCCCCGGTGGCGAACCACATGGAGCTGACGGGCCGGATCATCGCCGCCGCCGAGGACGCGGCCGACATGCGCCGCAGGATGGGTGCGGCGGCCCTCGACACGGACGCGGCGTCGGACGGCTCGGGGGCGGCGCGGTGGCGCGCCACGGTCGCGGCACGGCTGCCCGGTGCGCACTGGCCGGAACGGACGGTGCTCATCACGGCGGTCGACGCCCGTACCGGTGAGCCGGTCGTGTTCGACCGCCACAGCGGGGTCGACCTGGTGGACGCCGTCGCCGCCAGCACCTCCCACGGCTTCGGCGTCCCGCCCTACCGCATCGGCGACCGCTGGTACATCGACGGCGGCTACCGCCGCAACGAGAACGCCGACCTGGCGGCCGGGCACGCGAGGGTGCTGGTGCTGTCGCCCTTCGGCGGTCGGACGCGGCATCCGCTGGAATGGGGCATGCAGCTCGCGGCGCAGGTCGACGAGCTCCGCGCGGGCGGCAGCAGCGTCGAGACGGTCTTCCCGGACGAGGCCGCGCTCAAGGCGTTCGGGACCGACATGATGGATCCGTCGACGCGTCCGCCCGCCGCCCGGGCCGGTTACGACCACGGCCGGGCCCTCGCCGGGCGGCTCGCCGAGTTCTGGCACTGACGTCCACGGCCACCGGCGGCCCCGGCTCCTGCCCGGGGCCGCCGGTCAGTGCCCTCGGCCGAAGAGTCGCTCCGCCGCCTCGCCGTACCCGGCCGTGCTCGCGGCGCCCGCCGCACTCGCGCTGACCCCCGCACTCGCGGCGCCCGCCGTGCTCCCGCCACTCGTCGGACCGCTCCCCGCGGACTCCCGGACGACCACCGCGTCCCCGGCCGCGGCCGCGCCCGCGAAGAAGTCCCGTAGTTCGCGCAGGTCGTTGACGACCCGGGCGGCCCAGGTCTCCGACCAGGGCGGCGCCGAGTCGAGTTGGGCGACCCGCCGGGCGAGCACGGTGTCCTGCTGGCGGACGAGTTCACCGAGCGCCGAGCCGCGCAGGAAGGTGGAGGCGGCTGCGACCTGTTCGGGGCGCAGCACCGGCATCCCGGCCCCGGCCGCCGGACGGGCGCCGCCGTAGACGGGCAGCCGGGCGGCCGGGTCGGGGTGCAGTCCGTTCTCGGTGAGCGCGACTTCCATCAGGGCGGCGGTCTGCCGCACCCCGAGGGCGAGTCCGTCGGCGACCAGCCGGTCGTACCGGAAGTCGCGGCTCCGGGGCACCAGTTCGCCGAGTTCCTCGGGCGAACAGGCGTCCACGGCCTGACCCGGCAGCCGACGCCAGAAGTGGTCCACGCTCACCCGGAAAGCGTAGCGAACGGCGGCGCGGCGATCGGTGGATCAGGCCTCACCGGGGTGCCAGGCCGGCCATTCCCAGGGCCGGTCGGCCCAGTGCACCTTGGCCGGGTCGCGCGGGTCGAGGCCGGGGAAGAGCTGGTGGATCCGTGGCTCGAACTCCTCGGGCGCGAGCGGTTCCCAGCCGTGGCCCTCGAAGTGGACGAGCCGGTAGCGGCTGTCGGTCCGGAACTCGGCCACCTCGACCAGGTGTGCGGTCGTGCTGTTGGTCTCCATGACCCCCAGCATGTGGCGCGGTGGCAATCCACGCCCGCCCAGACCCCTCTTCCGGGTCATGTCCCCGCGTCCGCGCGCTCGTTGAGCACGGGAAAGGTACGGCGGGGGGCGCGCTGGAAGGACGAGCAGATGACTGGGCAGCCCACCGAAGGACAGTGGCAGTGGCCGCAGGACGCCTGGCAGCCGCCACCGGTTCCCATTCCGCCCCAGCCGGGCCCGCTGCGCGTGGGCCCGCCGGTGGCCCCCGATCCGGAGCCGCCGCGCCGTTCGCGGAAGGTCTGGGCGGCGGCGGGCGGGACGCTCGCCCTGCTGGCGGCAACCCTGGTGATGTGCGGTCCGGGCTCGGGGGACGACGTCCGGGTGGTGACCATGCCGGAGGCCTCTCCCTCCGCCAGCCCGTCGGAGCTGCTGACGGAGGGCACGCCCGCGCCGTCCCCGCTGCCCTCCCCCGCCCCGGAGAGCACCCCGGAGTCCGCGCGGGCGAGCGGCGACGCCCCGGCCACCCCGGCGGCCGCCCCGGCCACGCCGGCGGCCGCCCAGGCCGGGCCGGAGCACGCCGACGGCCGGCACCCGACGCCCGGCGCCCATCCCAGGTCCGGCCGCACCCCGCACCCGAGCCCCGGCGTCCGCCCGGCCCCGAACGGCGGAGCCCAGTCCGTCCCCTCGCTCAGCCCGGGCGGCATCTGCGACCAGGCCGAACGCATCGGCCGCTGGCCGGCCGGTTCGGAGCAGGCCCGCCTATGCCACAGCTTCTACGGCTGACTTGAGCCCGTCGGCGGCCGGTTCGCCGCGGGGCGGGGCGGGGCGGTTCCCCCTTCAACGGTGCGGACCGATCACGGCGCGCCCAGCAGCACCTTGTCCAGCCGGGGCGCCAGCACCTGGGCCAGGGTGTCCGTGATGTGCCCGGTGTCCCGGTAGAGCACCACGCCCTCCAGCACCGCCGGGCAGCTCGGCCCGCTGCCCGGGCAGAGCAGCGCTCCCAGGTCCAGGGTCTTGACGCCGTAGCGGACCGCGAGGCCGCCGTCGAGCAGCGGGTCGGGCTCGAAGGCGGTGTCGCGGGGGAAGGAGCAGGCGTCGGAGCGTCCGTCGGAGGCGGCCAGGCAGGTGGGGATGTCCTTGCCCGGCATCGGAGTGTCGCCGAGGTAGGCGAGCGGGGCGCCGAGCGCGGCGAGCCGGTCCAGGGTGCGGGTCCAGCCGACGGTCCGCTCCTGTTGGCTGCCGTAGCGGTTGAGGCCTGCCATCAGGACCAGCCGGGGCTCGGGTCCGGAGGTGAGCCGGGTGAGGGTGTTCTCGCGCCAGCGGTCGCATTCCTCGTAGGTACGGCCGAGGACGTCGTTGCGCACGGTCAAGGTGGCCAGCGGGCAGCCGGGCTTGACCAGGACCTCCAGCGCCCAGTGCCGCTGTTCGGCCATCTTCAGAGCGGCCGAGATCCACTGTCCGGCGTGCGAGTCGCCGAGCAGCACGATCCGATCGGGGCCGTCCTCGTTGCCGAAGAGGCAGCGCGGACTGCTGTCGGCGTTGAGCGGGATCTCGCAGCCCTTGCCGGGCGGGAAGTCCTCCCGGGCCCGGGCGAGCGAGGGGGTGAGGCTGAGCACCCGGGCGCCGGGGGCGAACAACGTGGGACCGTCGGTGGCCCCCGCGGGGGCCCCCGACGGGGCGTCGGCGGTGCCGCCGAGCGCGCGGACGGTGCCGCCGCCGAGGGTGAGGGCGGCGATCAGCGGGATGACCAGGGCGCTGGCGCCGACGGCGAGGCCACGCCGGGGTGCCGGGCCGCTGCCGTACCGCAGCGGCTGTTCGACGAGGCGCAGGGTGAGCCAGGCGGGCAGCGCGCTGGCCGCGGTCAGGGCGAGGAGCACCGTCCAGGGCAGCTGGCCGTACCGGGCCTGGGCGATGGTCAGCACCGGCCAGTGCCACAGGTACCAGGCGTACGAGAGGCGCCCGGCGGCGCGCAGCGGGCGGCTGGCGAGCAGTCCGCCGACGAGGCGGTCGGACGGGCCCGCGAGCAGCACGGCGGCGGTCCCGAGGACGGGCAGCAGCGCGGCCGCGCCCGGGAACGGGGTGGTGCGGTCGTAGAGGAGGACCGGTCCGAGGACGGCCGCCAGGCCCGCCCAGCCGAGCGGCCGCAGCGCCCGGGTCACGGCGCGCCCCGGCGTGCGGGCGGCGAGGGCGCTGCTCACCAGGGCAGCCCCCGCCCCGGCGGCGAACTCCCAGAGTCGGCTGCCGGTGGAGAAGTAGGCGAGCGGCGCGGAGGTCACCGTCCAGCGCAGGCAGAGGGCCAGCGAGGTTCCGCCGACGGCCAGGGTGGCGAGGGTGATCGCCAGCGTGCGGCGCCGCCCGTACAGGTGGCGGGCGAGGCCGAGCAGCAGGACGCCCCAGAGCAGGTAGAACTGGTTCTCCACGCCGAGGGACCAGAAGTGCTGGAGCGGGCTGGGGTCGCGTTCGGCGGCCAGGTAGTCGGTCTGCTGGCCGACGAAGCGCCAGTTGGCGAATTGGCCGGCGGCGGCGATCAGGTCGCGGGCGAGGTCGGTGCCGCGCAGCGGGTCGAGCAGGGCGCCGCCGGCGGCCGCGGTGGCGACCAGCACGGTGGCGGCGGCGGGCAGGATGCGTCGGGCGCGGCGGGCGGCGAAGTCCCACAGGCCGAGCGGACGGCCGGTGAGCAGGCCGGTGATCAGGAAACCGGAGATGACGAAGAAGACGTCGACGCCGACGTAGCCACCGGTCGGGCCGGGGACCGCGGCGTGGAAGGCGAGGACGGAGAGCACGGCGATGCCGCGCAGTCCCTCGACGTCGGGGCGGAAGGCGGTGCGGCGGCGGGGCTCTCCCGTCGGCAGCACGTCGCCGGAGGCGGAACCCTGGGCCGGGGCGGCGGCCTGCCGGTCCATCCGGACGACTCCGGACAGCAGTTCTTCGGGGGACGTGGACGACGTCGGTGGTACGGCCGTTGACACGGCGGTGCTCCTTGCTGGGCTGGCAGCGGTGGTCGGGCCCGCCGGGCCGATGGGGCGGCCTGGCGGCGGGATCCGCGCCGGTGGGGCGACGCGCAAGGAAACGCGGCGGAGGGATGTACGGATGCGGACGGTTCAGAAGATCAGCGGATCGGCCCAGCCGGAGGCCAGCACCCCGCACAGCAGCAGCACGGCGGTGACGGCGACGGCCTCCGCCCGCCCGAAGCCGAGGTCGGAGTCGAGGCCGGGGCGGCGCCGCACCGGTGGGGCGACCTCCCCGACGGCCTCCCGGCCCTCGCCGAGCAGCGGCCGCAGGGCCCGGATCAGCGGGACCATGGTGTACGCGGTGAGTCCGAGCAGCGCGGCGAGCGCCCAGAAGGGCCGCCAGCCGTACTCCAGCGCGGCGCGCACCAGGCCCGCGCCGCCCGCGAGGACGACCAGGCCGAGCCAGCCGACGCCGAGCCGGGCGACGGTGCGGGCCAGTGACGTCCCGCCCGAGACGGCGCCGGTGGGCACCCAGTCGGCGGAGCGGCGGCGCAGCGCGTGGGCGATGGCGACCACGTGGCAGAGCCCGCCCAGGAGTTGGACCCGGGTGACCTCGAAGCGCCAGCGGGTTCGGGACATCGCGGGCAGCAGTACGAGGGCGACCCAGATCGGCGGCAGGAAGGGGAGCACCTGCCAGGGCTGGATCTCCTCGGGTGCGAAGAACAGCATGATCAGGGCGGGCAGCGGTACGGCGAACACGTTCACCGCGCTGGTCAGGTAGCCGAGTATGCCGTTCCAGAAGCAGAGCCGGGCCGACCTCGACAGCGGTCCGCGGCGGAAGTCCGGGTCGCGGACGAGGGCGAGCGAGCCGAGGCACCAGCGGTACTGCTGGCTGATGAAGGCGGGCAGTCCGGTGGGCGACATGCCCTTGGCGACCAGCGCGGGCACGTACCGGGTGCTCCATCCGGCGCGGGCGAGGGCGAGGCCGGTGTAGAGGTCCTCGCTGTGGTCGATCTCGGCGAAGCCGCCGATCCGTTGCAGGGCGGCGCGGCGGTAGAGCGCGTTGGTGCCGCAGCAGACGGTGCCGTCCTGGGCGTCCCGGGAGGGCTGGATCCAGCGGTAGAAGATCTCCTGGGTCGCCCCCGCGGCGCGTTCGAGCCAGGACATGTCGGCGTCGGTGTCGAAGCACTGCGGGCTCTGGACGATGCCGACCCCGGGGTTGTCGAGGTAGGGCACCAGGTGGTGCAGGAAGTCGGGGCGCGGGCAGAAGTCGGCGTCGAGCACGGCGACGATCTCGCCGTCGCCCTCGGCCAGTCCGTGGTTGAGGTTGCCGGCCTTCTTGAACCGGCCCCGGTCGGGCCGGGCGCGGTACCGGAAGCCGTAGGACTCGGCGAGTCGGCGCACCTCGGGGCGGTCGGCGTCGTCGAGGACCAGGACGGTGAGCTCGCCGGGCCAGTGGACGGCGGCGGTGTGCCGGTAGGCGTTGTCCAGGACGGCCAGCGGTTCGCCGGCGGTGGGCAGCAGCAGGTCCACGCTCGGGGGGCGGGCGGGGCTCCAGGCGCGCAGCAGCAGGTCGTGCGAGTCGCGGGTGAAGCGGCGGGCGCGCTGGCCGTCGGTGAGCGAGAGCAGCCAGGTGGCGGCGTTGAGCACGGTGAGCGCCAGGAAGGGCCACAGCAGCGGCTTGCTCAGCGCGAACAGGCCGAGGGTGGCGGTGGCTCCCGCGTAGGAGAGGGTGGCGCAGAGCAGCACCCAGCGGCGCTGCGGGCCGAAGTACCAGTAGAGCTCCTCGTCGTCGGGCGGGCTCGGCAGTCGGAGGTCGGGGTCCGCGGGTGTCCGGTGCGGACCGGTGTCGGGTGCGGGCATGGCGGTGCCATGGAGTACGGGCATGCGGAGATGGCCCCCCTGGGCATCGGACGGAACCTTGCCGTTCGACCCCAGCCTCTCACATTGGTCTGGACCAATCATGAACGAGGCGTGACATCTGCGCATCGCCCCAGCTCAGCGGCTTGACTCCGTGTCAGTGACACGACGGACCATCGAACGATCAACGAAGCGGCCCCCACGCGGGCCCCGAACCGGCCGCCCTCAGGCCTCCGCCAGCTCCTTGGCCAACAGCTCGAAGCGGAGGTCCGGTCGGCGCGGGATGCCGAAGCGCTCGTCCCCGTACGGGAAGGGGCTGTAGACGCCGGTGCGGCGGAACCCGCGCCGCTCGTACCAGGCGATCAGGTCGCCGCGCTGCTCGACCACCCTCATCTCCAGCAGCCCGACGCCCCACTCCTCGCGGGCCACCCGCTCCGCCTCGGCCAGCACCACCCGGCCGATCCCGGCGCCCTGGAGCGCCGGGCGCACCGAGAACATGCCGAAGTAGGCCCGGTCCGGGCGCCGTTCCAGCTGGCAGCAGGCGACCAGTTCACCGTCGCGCTCGACCAGCAGCACCACGCCGTCCGGGTCCTCGACGGCCTCGGCGACGCTCGTCGCGTCGGTGCGCTGCCCGTCCAGCAGGTCCGCCTCGGTGGTCCAGCCGGCCCTGCTCGCCTCGCCCCGGTAGGCGGACTCCACCAGCTCGACCAGCGCCGGGACGTCGGCGAGGGTCGCGGTACGGAAGGCGGGCCTCCCGGCGGGCTCTGCGGCGGACCCCGTGACGGTGTCGGACATGGCTGATCCTCTCCTCGGAAAAAGTCGACTTCCGGGGCATGGTGCCACAACCCACGGGGTTCACGGCGTGGCCGCAGACACCTGGCGCAACTGGCGGGCACATGGCCGCCCTGCTCCTCCCACCATGCCATCCGGGTGCGAGCGGCCAGCCGTGATCCGCCACTTCCAGCCTCCCCGCTGACCCCGTCCGACCCTGCCCTGCCACACGTGAGTCCGCAGTGACAGTCGTCCCGAGTGGTCGTACTCGAAAGGGTGCTCGCCCAGGCGGTGACCGAGTGGGGCCAGTAGCCTGCGGCCATGACTGTGACGCAGCCCTCCACGCCCCAGGAAGCCTTCGAGACACTGCTGGCCGGTAACCAGCGATTCATCAGCGGCACCGTCGAGCATCCGAACCAGGACGCTGCCCGCCGCAGCGAGATCGCGCCCGCGCAGGCGCCGTTCGCGGTGCTGTTCGGCTGCTCGGACTCCCGCCTCGCCGCGGAGATCATCTTCGACCGCGGGCTGGGCGACCTGTTCGTGGTCCGCAACGCCGGTCACGTGGTCGGTCCGGAATCCCTGGGCAGTATCGAGTACGGGATCAGTGTCCTCGGCTGCCCGCTGGTAGTGGTGCTGGGCCACGATGCCTGCGGGGCGGTGGCCGCAGCCAGGGCCGCTGTCTCGGACGGCACCACGGTGCGCGGGTACGTGCGCGACGTGGTCGAGCGGGTCACGCCCAGCGTGCTGGCTGCCCGCGCCGCCGGGCGCGTCGGGGACGCCGACTTCATCGCCGAGCACGTCCGGCACACGGTCGACCTGCTGATGGAGCGCTCGCGCGCCCTGGGCCACGCGGTCGAAGCGGGCAGTGCCGCCGTGGTGGGTCTGTCCTACCAGCTGGCGGACGGAGCCGTGCACCTGGTCACCGGCCGCGGCGTGGAGATGCCGGCCGACGCCGTGGCGTGACGTCAGCGCTTCGCAGCCCGGGGGCGTCCTCGCGTTGCCGCGCTGCGCTGATCGCACCGAGGCCGCGTCCCCGGTCAGGCGAACTCACGCAGGCGCGGCCGCACGCCCAGCGGGGTCAGCGCGAGCGCCGCCGCCAACACCGCCGCACCCAGGCCCGCGGTGGTGGCGTCGAGGTCGTCGTCGCCGTCGGCGACCGCTCCCTCGAAGGCACGCTGGTTGATCGCCTCGTCGTCCTCCAGTGCGGCGCTGAGCACGTCGAAGTCGGCGTTGGACTGGCCCGGGTTGAGGCCCGTGTCGAAGGTGACGGCCTCCTTCAGCTTGCCCTGCGCGTTCAACTCGCGGATCTTCCGGTCGTCGCGCTGGTACTGCTGGAAGGCGGCCAGCACCCGCTCCGCCGCGTCCTGTTCTCCGGCGAAGGTGATGTTGCGCAGTTCGTCGCCGAGGTACCCGCCGAACCCCACCTGGCCGTGGTCGGCCCGGTGCTCGTCGGCCAGTGCGGCGAGCCGGTCGTTGTACGTGGAGGGGCCTGCGCCGTCGACCCGGGCGAAGGACTGGGTCTTGTCGAGGAAGCTCTGCTCGTAGGCGGCGGCCCGGGCGGGGTCGGTCAGGTAGCGGCTCTCGTCGGCGTTGAGGTCGTACGCGACCGCGCGCGCCCGGCTGAGGGCGATCACCGAGTCGAAGGAGTCGCTCTTGGCTACCACCAGGTGGTGGTCCGCGCGGGAGGCCAGCGTCAGCGCGGTGACCAGGCCGACCACCGTGAGCAGCGTGGTGACGGCCAGCGGCACGTTCACCAGCCGCCGGAACCGCGCAGCCAGCAGCCGCTGCAGCAGCCCGAGCCCGGCCAGGGCCAGCAATCCGGTGAGCAGGATCCACCACCAGCCGTCGGCCAGGGCGTCGCGCTGGTCGGTGTAGTTGCGTTCAACGACGGCCGCGTTGGCCTTGGTCACGTCGTCGACGGCGGGCAGCAGGCGCTGGCGCAGCAGGTCGGTGGCCTGCCGGTAGGCCGCGAGGGCGTCCGCCGAGGGGTGGCCGGCCGGGGCGTGGGCCTGGTCCTCCAGCAGCTGGGCGCGGGCCACCAGGGCCTCGTAGTGGCCGAGTTCGCCGATGACGGTCTGCACGGCCCGCTGCCCGGCCTGGTCGCCCGCCACCGCTTCCGTGACGCGCTGGAGGTCGTTGTCGGCCTGGGCGCGCCGCTGTTCGTAGGTGTCCAGGGTCTCCTTGCGCGGCGGCGTGTAGTCCGGGTCGGCGCCGAACAGCAGGAGGTCGGCGGCCTGGGCGTCCATGTCGTTGAGCGCGAAGTAGAGGTCCGCCGAGCGCACCACCTGCGGCGCGGCCTGGTGGCCGATGACGTCCGTGCCGTCCCGGGCCCCGCCCAGGACGCCGGCGGTCACCGTGCCGGCGACGACCAGCGCGCCCAGGCAGAGACCGGTGAACCCGCGCACCAGGCGCGGAGTGTTCCACCAGGCCCGGCTGCTCCAGGAGCTTCCGAGCCAGTGCCGGGGGACGCGCGACCCGGGAGGTGGTACGGCTGTCTCCTGTCGCGCCGTGTCCGACGCGACCGTCTTCCCCGTGACAGCCGTACCGCCCGACGTTCCCGTTGGCATCGCCGCGCGCCCCCTCCCCCCTGTTTCCCACTGGCCGCCGAACCTTCCCCGGAGGAACCCGCCGGGGTTCGGGGTTCGGCAAACGGTTCGCCGCCAGGCCCCACGCCCAGACGGCGAACCGTTTCCTCGCAGCTCACACTAGGTGCGGCCGAACGCCCGTCCGCCTGCCCTGACGCGTCCTTGACGCCACCGGGGATCATCTTGACGAGGCATTGGCGCAAGATCTGTCCGGGTGGGCGGCCGGAACGCTCTCACGGCTGGAACCGGTAGCCGATCCCGGGTTCCGTGATCAGGTGGCGCGGACGGCCCGGGTCGGGTTCGAGCTTTCGCCGCATGCTGGAGAAGTAGACCCTCAGGTAGTTTCCGTTGCCCTCCGCGTCCGGGCCCCAGACCTCGGTCAGGATCTGCTTGCCGGGCACCAGCCGGCCGGGGTCGGCCAGCAGCAGGGTGAGGATCTTCCACTCGGTCGGGGTCAGCCGGACGGGGCCGTCCGGGCCGGTGATCGTGCCGGCGCCGAGATCGACCTCGTGCGGTCCGATCCGCGCCGACGGCTCGGGAGCCGTCGGGAGTCCACCCAGCGGCCGGCGCAGAACGGCTCCTAGCCGGGCCAGGAGTTCGTCCACGACGAAGGGCTTGGTCACGTAGTCGTCCGCGCCCGCGTCGAACGCCCGGAGTTTGTCCTCGATGTCGGCTCGCCCGGTCAGCACGATGATCGGCACGGTCAGCGTGGAGCGGATGCCGTGGATCACGTCCACGCCGTCGAAGTCCGGTAGGCCGAGGTCCAGGACGATGGCGTCGGGTGGTGCCTGGCCTGCCGAGTCCAGGGCTTCCTGGCCGGTGGCGGCGGTGAGCACCGAGTAGTGCCGGGCCTGGAGGTTGATCCGCAGGGTGCGCAGCAGCGCCGGTTCGTCGTCGACGACGAGAACGTGGCTCACCGGTCCTCGCTCCTCTCCAACTGGACGATGTCGGGTTCCTCGGTCCGCGTCTCCGGTGCTGCGGGCAGGGTGAGCAGCATGGTGGTGCCGCCCCCGGGGGTGTCCTCGACCTCCAGGCTGCCGCCCATGGCCTCGGCGAGGCCGCGGGAGAGAGC
>NZ_JBIRJC010000062.1:0-24247 GCF_044329365.1 Kitasatospora sp. NPDC017646
TCGATTCTGGCCTCGTGCTTGGCGGCCATCTTCGTCACGGTCGAACGATGCTTGCCCGCAAGGGTTTTGAGCATGGAGGTCTCCATGACCCATTGCAGCCGGTGCAGCCGGAAGACGTCTCCGGCGAGCAGGCAGTACTGGACGATGCCCCGGTAAACGGCCCCGAACGTGGCGACGATCGCGTGATCGGGGTCTGTACGGTCAACGGTGTAACTCCCGATCAAGGAAGTAGCACCTGATGAGCGACGTGACGGTCTCCGCGGAGGCGGTTGAAGAGGTCCGGCCGGTCGAGCTGTCGGCGGACCTGCTGGACGACCAGTTGATCGGGCAGTTGGTCGACCGCGCCCGCGGCCATTTCCCCAACGAGCAGGCCGCGTTGAAGTGCGTCTACATGGCCGTCATGAGCCTGGACCCGACAGGGACCGGACGCAAACGCTGGACCATGCGCTGGAAGGCCGCACTCAACGCCTTCGAGATTGCCTTCGACGGGCGACTCTCCGCCGCCCGCCGATAACTCACACAACCTGAGTTACACCGTTGGCTGGACAGACCCTCGAGGATGGCGGGGAGCAGGGTATGGTCGCGAGTGTTGGCCGGTGCCGGCTCGGTGACCAGGGGTATGCCTCTCCCATCGGTCAACTGGGAGCGTTTCAGGCCGAGTTTGGCCCGGTCGACCGGGCTCTTGCCGGCGCATTCGCCTCCGGAGGGGGCTTTGCTGATGCAGTCGTCGGCCTTGAGGCGGTCGAGTTCGATGCCGATCAAACGGTCGCAGGCGGCGAGTGCGAGCAGCCGAAGGGTCTCCATGGCGCCGGTGGCGATCCACTCGTCACGGCGGCGGCGCAAGGTGGTGGCCGAGCAGTGCTCGTCGGCGACGCGTTCGTAGCCGCAGCCGAAGACCAGGACCTGCACCAGGCGGTCGAAGACCACGACGTCGCTGATCCGTGGGTTGTGGCAGCCCAGCGGGTGGCGGTCCTCGCGAACTGGCAACAGTGCGAGGAATTGGTCGCGGATCGGGTCCCCCAGTGATCATGAAGCATAGAGAACTCCATGATCGGGTGAACCGTGCCTGCTCTGCTGCTACCGCCCACCACGCCTACTGGCGGACGCTCTCTAAGGCGATGTCCGATTCGCGCTTTCGGTCTGGGTAGGTGGGCTGCTCGCGGGCTCACCGGGCTCCCATAGCCGCGGCTGGATGAACAACCATTGCTCGGGCTCGACCAGAACCCTGCGTTCGACCACCTGCACCGCTTGACAAAACGCCCTATGTATCAGGTCCTGTCCGACGGGTCGCGTCACCGGCCCCGCACCCGACGGCACGGTCACCCGAATGGCGCAACATGACGTGCCACCCATATGGATGAAGATCAAGCTGGTTAGTGCCCCCAACCGAAAAAACCCGTGAAAGGGGAACCAAATGCGCATTCGACGAATCCTCGCCGCCGTCATCGCCACGGCAGCCCTCGCCGGACTCGGCCTCACAGGCGCCGCCACCGCCGCCACCGCACAGGGGGCCCCATCCTACGTCACCCCTTCTCAGTGCACGCAGGGCGGCGGAACGCCCGACCTGGTGGCCAACCTCTGCAAGGGCGGTACGCACAACGGGGAGAAGATCGACTAGACCCCCACCCGGCGCCGGCCCGCCCCCCGGCCCAGCCGCTGATCAGCCGACGGAATATGGAGATAGGTCGGCAATAGTGCCCGGTCGATTTCACCCCCGCGTGTTTCATAGGTGGTCGCTCATGAAACACCCGGCCGGCCGGTCATCCACCTGCGGCGATTATGTTTCATGAATTGTTGCAAATGCCTGGACTTCTGAAACCCCCTCGCGAAACAGGCCGGGCTTGTGAGCGACGACTTCAACCGCGTGGAATCGCACGACTGTCCGATGTCCACGTGCGCCGCCCCCTCGGACTCCCCGTACCGCACTGACAAGGGGAAGGTGGCCATTGACGTTCCACCCTGCGGTTGGACACTGTCCGTCTACGCCGCCAAGGCGTGACCTTGCCGGTGTCGCTGGAAACTTCATCCGACTGGACACCCCAGGACGGCACCAACGCACCACTGGACTGCCCCGGCACGGCGGCACGGGCACGCGCCATCCGGCCGTGCCCGCGTCCGTCGGTGCGCCTTCGTCCGGTGTCGGCCGGGTTCGAGATCAGCGCACGGACCCCTCGGCCCGCGCGGGGTTCAGGCCGTGTGCAGCGTGAGCACTCCGCGCTGTACCAGCTGAGCGCAGAGCGCCAAGCACTGCTCCTGGAGCGTTTCCGGCGACGGGACCGGCCGGAACTCCCGGGCCACCTGCTCGATCACCTCGGCCAGGGTGCGCTCCGGTGAGCAGGCCCTGAGGAAGGCCGCAACGGCCGGGTTCACCTCGTCCTGGTGAACGCTGCCCTCGGGTGTGGCCTGCAGCAGCAGGAGCATCGTGCGCTGCTGCACTCGGGGCGGCGTCTCGCCGCGCTCGAAGCAGTCGCCGATCTCCTCCAGGTCGTGGTCCAGGGCCAGCAGACGGGTGGCGGGGGTGAGCCGGGGCCGTAGCCGGTGGAGTTCCTCCTGCGAGAACGTCGGCGCTGCCGACAGGGCGCCTGCGGGCGGGCCGTCCGGGAAGAAGCGGATCCGAAGGACCGCCACCTCATAGCGCAGCACGTCGGCCAGCCACGCCGGCCCGTCGAGGTCGGACCCCAGCTTCGTGCGGAGGAAGCCGGCGAATGCCAGGGCCTCGTCCTGCTTCTTCGGCCGACGGGGCGGGCAGCATGTGTTGTACTCCGGCGCCAGCTCCCACAGGCGCTGCCCGAGGGCCCAGCTGACCAGCGGGAGCGCATCGGTGACCTTCGTCATGCGGTTGACCAGGAGCAGGTGGGAGTACATCGAGGTGCGCGGCTGGTCCAGTTCGCGCAGCCGATCCCTCAGTTCGCGATCGGCCCACGGGAGCGCGTCCGGTTGCTCGGCCAGCACGGCCTGTCGGGCCCGGGGATCGGTCAGGAAACGCGCCAGTGCCTGCTGACGCTGGAGTTCACTCCCGTGCTCGCTCACCTGCCGCCTCCGCGTGCCGGGGCCGGGGGCCAGGCGGGCGCCAGGGCCTGTCGTACGCCGTCGAGTTCGGCAAGTAGCTCTGCGGGCGGTGGAAAGTTCTGGTCGCGTTCGATCATCACGGCCTTGAGGGCGGGCATGCGCGGGACGAAGTCGAGCAACAGTTCGAGGATCTGCGCCGGGACGGGGTGGCTGTGGGTGTCCAGGAGCACGCCGTCCTGCCAGTAGCCGCCGGCGAGGTGGATCTGCAGCACGCGCTCCAAGGGGATCCGGTCGAGGAAGTCGGCGGCATCGAACCCGAGGTTGGTCGCGTTGTTGAGCACGTTGGTCAGGTCGAGCAGCAAATAACAGTCGGCCCTGGTGACCACTTCGGCGATGAATTCCGCCTCGCTCATGGTGGACCACGGCACGCGGAAGTAGTACGAGATGTTCTCCACAGCGAAGGGCCGGTCGAGCTCCTGGGCGACCAGGCGTATGTTCCGGGCGGCGATCTCGGCGGTCTCCGGGGTGAACGCGAGCGGGGTCAGCTGCCCAAGGTTGAGGCCGGGGACCTGGGTGAAGCACAGGTGGTCGCTCACCCACTCGGGGTCGATCCGCTCGACCAGCCGTTGGATCTTCTTGACGTACTCGGTGTCGGGGGGCTGGTCCGTGCCCAGCGACAGGTCGACGCCGTGCAGCAGGACCGGGAACCTGTCGGCCAGTTCCCGGGCCTCCACCGCCTTGTGCGGTGGCATGTCGATGTACTGGTCGGTGATCAGCTCAAGGAAGTCGATCGAGTCGGCCGCGTCGAGGATCGCCTCCCGCAGCTCCTGCCGGTAGCCGAGCCCGACTCCGAGAACGGACGGTTCGCGCACGGTCGCATCACTCCTGCCGGTTCGGGTTCGTCAAGTGACGTGGCGGCAGTCCGGAAAGCCGCCCTGTCGGGCCGGCGAAGGCGCCCGCCTGGCCTCGAAGCGCCCGATCGGGCGCGTTCTCGGCCCGGGAACCCGCCGCCGCACAGCAGCGGATCACCTTCGCCGCCCTTTGTCGCCGGTGTTCCCTCACGCGCCGACCAGGTCGTCGCGATCGGGACGGCTCACGCCGCTGCGGGCGAACCGGCCGAGCAGACGATGCAGATCAGGCACACGACGCAGGTGATCGCCGCCGCGTTGGATCCGCGGTTCGGCTTCATCGCGCGCAGCTCGAACATCGCGTTCTCGCCGCCGAGCGCCTTGGCCGCGTGGTACTTCGCGGCGTCAACACTGCCTCGCACCTCGATCTTCTGGCTCTTGTTCTGGTCGCTCATGTCATTTCCCTTTCGTGGTTTCGTTGTTCTTGATCATCCAGTGCACGGACGGGGCCCTGCCGCTCTCTCCGGCGCGCGCCGCGGACGTGGCCGGTGTGCGGCACCGAGTCAGTCGAAGGTGACCACCCCCTCCCAGCAGAGGCCTTCGAGGACGTCGAGGCACTGTGCCGCCGACGTCCGGTCTGAGTGCGGACCGGTCGCGTCGTACCGTTCGCGCGCCAGATGGGCGATCTGATCAACCGTCAGATCGCCGTTGCGGAGCAGCTCGACGACCCACGCGGTGGGCTCGCTCACCCGCAGTGGTGCCGTCGCCTCGTGGAACAGGACCTTCAGCGGTCCCTCGCCGGCCGGCGCCCGGCGCCCGGCGGCCAGCGCCTCCAGCACCGGTTCCACATCGCAGTTGAACTCGACGATCTCTGCCTGGCCCACGAGTCGCGGCCGGGCCCGGTCGGGCCGAGCGCGCCAGTCGAGTTCCGCTCCGGGCCGGGTGGTCGGCTTGTCCTTGGTCGCGTCGCCCGTCCACTCATGGATCTTGGACTCGTACCGGCACACCTCGCGGGCCACCACGGCGTGCGGCGGCAGGATGTCGAGGAGCAGTTGGCCGACCCTCAACGCGAGGGCGCGCCGGTCCGCTGCATCGCGATGGCTGCCGTCGGCCTGTACCGCCCGGTGCAGCCGCTGCTCGTCGTCGGCCGTCAGCAGGGCCTGGGTGCGCGGGTAGAGGACCGGCACGGATTGCGCCACCCCGGCCGGACCGGCACCGGCGGTGTCGGGGCGCCGGCTCGAGGAGGAGGAGCCGGCCGGCTCCGAGGCGACGCTGATGAGCAGTTGCTCGAGTTCCCCGACGTAGGACTCGTAGGTCGGCTCGTAGCCCAGTTCCACGTGTCCCCGGCGGCCGATGTCCTGGGCCCGCGCGCCGTCCTCGAGCGCGTAGCGCAGGGCTGCCGCGAGTTCCTCGTGGCGCAGCGGATCGGTGACCACGACGTTGCGACGGTCCCGGATCGCGGCCCGGAAGAGCTGTTTCCGCGCGACCTCGGTGGACACGATCAGGCATCCGCCGCAGGCGATGATCTCCGACGGGATGGTGGGCGTGTGCGCCGCGATCGGGAAGTCCCGTTCGAGGAAGGCGACGGCGGTGCAACTGCGGATGAACTCGGGGATGGACCAGTGCGGCATGAACGGGATGAGGTGGACGTGGTCGGCGAGTCCGAGCCGGTCCGCCAGCCGGATGAAGGCGTCCTGCTGCCATCCCTGTACGGCAGCCGCCAGGTTGAATGCGAAGCCGTCCGAGAACAGCCGCCGCATGGCATACAGCAGGTCGAACGACCCCTTGTACTCGCCGAGTTTGCCGTAGACCCCGAGGACGGGCAGACCGTTGTCGACCAGCCGGGCCGGCTCGGAGCCGGTGGCGATCCACTGCGACAGCGGACGGGACGGACCGACCGGGGTGAACAGGTCGGTGGGCAACCCGAAGGCGGCACACGAAGTGATCGCACCCTCGTCCACCCCCGCCTCCAGCAACCGGGTGCGCGAGGGCCCCCGGGAGATCAGGCGATTCGCGCCGCGCAGGACTTCGGTGTAGGTGGTTCGCAGTTCCGGTAGCCGCATGAGCCGGTGCAGGTCGCTGCCCGCGTGCTTGAAGACGTACGGCACCCCCGTGAACCGGCTCGCCAGGTGCGCCGCGACTCCGTACGGCTCCAGGTAGTACGAGAAGATCACTTCACAGTCGTGCGCGCGGATCAGCTCGGTTGCCAGGCCTGCCAGTCGGCTGACGGTCGGGTTGCCCAGCGGGACGTAGTAGAGCTCGCGCCGATCGGGAGGCTGCGTGCTGGTGACGGTCACGCGTCCGCCGCTGTCGGGGAAGTCCGGGGCGTAGGGACCGCTCCAGACCCGGTCGGTCTCGGGTATCCGGATCCGGAAGGTGTCCTCCACCTCGTCGGCATTCGTGACCACGAAGACGCGGTGTCCCCGCTCGGCCAGGCCGCGGGCGGCCCAGTAGCAGTGCATGCTGACCCCGCCCTGAATCGGCGGGTACTTCGTTAGAAAACAGATGTTCATGCCGCCACCCCAAACAATGCCGAGATCCATCGGGTAGATTGAGGGCGCCATACCGGTCGCAACCCTCAGGACGGGCGCCGGTGGCGCGGCAGAAGCCGCATCTCACAGTGAATCGGAGATCCGGGCGGACGTAAATGGCTCACTAGAGCTAAAGAAGATAATATATCTGCGCTACGAGAGCCCATCAGATGGTCCGCATGCGCCGGAGCGTGTACACACTTCACGCCCCCGGTCGATGAGAATTCGCGGAAAAGGACGCCGGGAATTTGGATCAAGGACCTCGCCCGAACCCATTGATCACGACCATGCGTGCCCTGGTACTCCAGCAGGACTTCTCCATTCCCGCTGGTCAACGGCTTGGGAGTGGGGAGTGAGCGGGCAGATGATGCGTCAGGGGCGGTCTTGACGGGACCGCCCCTCGATCGTGTGCAGCCGCCGTTGATAATGGCCGCGGCGGGGCAGGCCTCGGTCGTGATCAACGGTGCAGCAACCGAGTCATGGGGCCGTGAACTCGAAGAGCTCTTCCTCCGTTTCGGCGTTCACTTCGGCCGTGTGGAGCCGCGCCGTCGGATAAGCGACTACGTCCGCGGCCCGGTCGGCCCGGTCGGCCGCAAGAACGGCTGGCAGCTGGCCGAGTACGCAGGACACGCCACCCCCGATGGACTGCAACATCTGCTCGCCGGCGCCCGCTGGAACGCGGACGGGATCCGCGACGAGCTCCAGCAATATGTCGCCGAACGCCTCGGTGAGCCGGGCAATGTCCTGATCCTCGACGACACCGGCTGTGCGCGCCACGAGGCGTTGAGGATCCCCGATCGGATCGGGGCATGGCGGTGGCGGCGACCATCCCCGAGGCCCTGCGCGCAGGCGTCCCGGTGCCGGGCTCGGAGAAGCCGGCGGTGCGGCACGGGCGCGAGCACCTGCTCGACGTCGCCCGGATCCACGCCGCCTTCGTTATAGACGCCCGCGCCCGCGGCGAGGCCTGCGGCCCGCTCGACCTCCTCCCCGCTCCCGAGCTGCCCGCCGGCGCCGAGGTGTACCGGCCCGCTGCCCACCTCGCCTACACGGCAGGCACCGGCGACGAGCGGCACCGCCCCGGGGCCGGAGACGAGCAGACCGCGCCGCAGCTGGCGGCCTGCGCCCGGGTGTGGGGGGCGGGGCGGGCGAGCGTTCCCGCGGCTGCTGGTGGTCCTGGTCGGCACGGCGGCCTCCGGGGTGCGCCCGGCTGTGGCCGATCTGCGGCTGGCCGCCGAGGAGAACCCGGCCGTCGCCGAGATGCTCACCGCCGTCTCGGCCGTCGCCGCCCGGATCGAGGACCTGATCCAGCGCGGACCAGCCGCGCCGATCTCCCGGGGTGGCGGCCTCTCGAGGGGACCTCGGACATGGCGGACCTGAACAGCGTGACCGCACAGTGGATGGAAGGTCCGGCCGGTAGGAAGAGCCGGCTGGCCTTCACCGACACCGGAGTGAAGATCACCGATCCCGACGGCCACAGGGGAACCATAGGGGCCGGCGAAACCAACGTCCGCAGCGTCGTCACCCCCTGGGTGTCAGGGCCTATGCCCGGAGCGGGATGGATCGCCTTCCGGCCGGAGGGCGTGGACGTGATGCGGGACAGCGAGGTCTCCTTCGGCACGATCCGAGCCGCCTCCTACGAGGAAACGCACAGGCAGAACGGACGCCCCTTGCACCGCAGGCTGCCCCCTTACGACTGGCCGCCGAAGTCGAAGTAGTAGTACCGGACCATCCGTTGCGCAAGGCTTGACCGTTCATGACGGCCTGGCGGAAGCGACCGTCCCCAGGGAGCGGCCAGGCGAAGGCCCGCATCGCCTACCGGCCGGTGGCTCGGAAAGTCACCGGCCGGTAGGCGTAGCGATGTCCCCGCCAGCTGGACGCGGCGCTCCGGCCGTTCATCGAGAAAGGTCTCAGGGCAGCGGCGGGCAGCCCGGGGCCGAAACCCCGGGGGACGTCTCCAGCGAGCCGACCGCCCTCGGGGGCTTGAGATATCAGATGTCGACCGTGGCCTGCTCGCCGACATACGCGTCGCGCATGACCAGCTCTACTCCGGTGAGGCGGGCTTGGACCTGGTTGTCGCTGTTCGCCAGCGGTGCGCTGGCCCCCTCGGTGTGGAGCTCGCTGCCGCTGGGTTCCAGGTCTGCGTGAGGGGCTCGGCGGCCGGCCCCAGCCGGGTGCCGAGTGCTTCGCATCGACCGATGACCGGTGGCGGCTGCCGTCGTCGGCCTTGCTGCGGCATGTGGTGATCAAGCGCGGTCCGCCACTGGTCCCGGCCGCCTGACCGGAACGAACACCCTCCGGTCGGGGTCGTCCACCCGTTCCTGATCACCTACGCGTGCCCCGTCTTCACCGGCAGCGGCGCCGGTTCGCCGTGCGCCCGCCTCCGGTGCACACCGACGTGCGCGCCTCCGACCTGGAGACCACACAGCCATGAGCCTGTCCCCGAAGAAGCGTCTTGCCGCCGCCTGCGCCCTGAGCGCCGCGATTGTGCTGACCGCGGCCGTCCCGGCAGCCGCGCACGTCATCGTGCAGCCCAACAGCTGCCGAAGAACGCGACCGACCAGACCTTCGCGTTCCGCGTGCCCAACGAGGACGACAAGAACAGCAGCGTGAAGGTGGAGATCGACTTCCCCACCGACCACCCGATTCCGTCCGTCAAGGTCGCACCGGTGTCGGGCTGGACCGACGCGATCCAGACCACCAAGCTCGCCGCCCCGATCCACACCGATGACGGCGACATCACCGACGCCGTCCCCGGTCGTGTGGACCGGCGGCCAGATCACCCCCGGCCACTACCAGGACTTCACCGTCGACCTCGGCGCCCTGCCCGACGGCACGGACAAGGTCGTCTTCAAGGCCCTGCAGACCTACAGCGACGGCAACATGGTCCGCTGGATCGAGGAACCCCAGGACGGCCAGCCCGAGCCGAAGAACCCGGCGCCGGTACTCAAGCTGCCGCCACCGCCGGCGACTCCGACGCCCCCGCCCCCAACGCCGCGGCGAGCACCAAGGCCGGCCCGGCCCCGACGAGCACCGCCACCGCGAAGGCGAGCGGCAGCGACTCCACCGCCCGCGCACTGGGCATCGCCGGCATCGTGGTCGGCGTCCTCGGCGCGGTGGCGGGCTTCGTGCTCGGCCGTGGCCGTCGTGGCCGCGGCACCGGCGCGAACGCCTCGGCGTAAGGACCCGGGGTCGGTGCGGGACGCGCGTCCCGCACCGCCCCAGCCCGGCAACCGCGCACCGGCGGGGTCCGCACAGCACGCGCGGGGGTGTTCACCGCGCTGCTGCTGTCGCTGTCAGCCGGCGGCCACATCCTGCTGACCGGCGCGCCGTTGCCCGCCACCGTCATGGCCACGGCCGCCGTGGCGGTCTTCGGCGCCGCGCTCCTGCGGGCCTCCGTCGAGCGGGCTTTCGTCCAGATAGCCGCGGTCCTCTTCCCGCTCGAACTGGCGCTGAACGCCGACTACAACGTCGGCCAGGACGCCTGCGGAACCGGAAGCCGCGCGAGCGGTGGCCTGCTGCCCGCCTGCTGTGCGGCGGTAGCCCCGTCCACGGCCTGGACCCCGTACCCATCCTGTCGGGGCAGAACACCTAGCCCGCCGCCCCACGCGAAGAAACGTCCCGCGCCCGCGACTTTCCGTTATCGCCACCGGCCACTCGGATCTCCTGAGTAACGCGGCCCGACCGGCCGGACGAGAGGAGAGCGGGCAAGGATGAACACCGACACCGAACACGAGAAGTCAGCGTCCACGAAACAGGCGAGCTCCTCACCGGCCAGCCGCTGGCCGGCACACCGCATCATCCACATCTGCTCCCTCGCCCTGGCGGTCGGCGCGATCGCCCTGCTCACGCTGGCCGCACGGGGGCCGTCCACACGCTCGGAGCACTCAGGCATGCCCGGCATGGACCACGGCGCGATGGCCATGCCCAGCACGGCAGCGCAGGGCACGCCCGTCATGTCCGGGATGGCTGGAATGGCAACCGGAGAAGGGCTCACCGCCGAACGCGACGGCTACCGCCTCGACTCCGCAGCCACCAGCCTCCCCGCCGGCCAAGCGGTGACCTACCCGTTCACCGTCACCGGCCCGGACGGACGCTCGGTCACCGACTTCGCCGAACTCCAGACCAAGCGAATGCACTTCTACGCGGTCCGCTCGGACCTCACCGGCTATCAGCACCTGCACCCCACGATGGCCCCCGACGGCACCTGGACCGCCGACCTCGCCGCCCTCGACCCCGGCAACTGGCGACTGTACGCCTCGTTCACACCGAACACCGGCCCGCGCAAGGGCAGGGAATTCGTCCTCAGCCGCACCCTGACGGTGCCCGGCCAGGCCACCCCCGTGCCGCTGCCCGCCGTGACCGACAGCACCACCGCCGACGGCTACACCGTCGCCGTCCAAGGCGAGCTGACCGCCGGGACGCCCGCCCCACTCACCGTCACCATCAGCAAGGACGGCCGGCCGGTCACCGATCTCCAGCCGTACCTCGACAGCTTCGCCCACCTCAGCATCATCCACGAGGACGACCAGGCGCTCGCCCACCTCCACCCCGTCACCCCCGTCAACGCGGACCACGGCGGACCGACGCTGACCTTCTACGCCCTGCTCGGCGAACCCGGCAACTGGCGGGCCTACCTACAGTTCAAGACCGCCGGCCAACTCCACACTGCGGCAATCACACTCCACGTCACCTGACACGTCGACTGCCGAGGAACCGGCCACGGCCACGCCGGCGAGCGCCGCGAGCGACCAGCCGAGGACGAGCGGTCCCGCGTTTCGTTGTCGTCCTGGTCATACAGCTCGACGGTAAAGGACAGCCCGAGAGCGGCGAATGCGGACAGCAGATCGTCAATCCGTTCGGGAACCACGACACCCCCGAATCTCACGGGTGTCTCGGGGAACAGCTCCAGCTCGGCGTAGGTGTGCTCGACCTCGAACTCGGTCCAACTGGACTTGCGCACCCGCCAACCCGCCGCATGAAAGGCCTGTGCGACGTCCAGGGCACTCACCACTGACGCGAGGAAGCCGTAGACATTGGTACCAAGGCCCAGGTCGTACCTGTTCTGGTCAAATCGCGGGCCGTGGGTACCGCCGGAGGTGAACTGCATGGTGGTCAGTATGGTTGGCACGCGGTCACGGCGGGCTGTGGGTTCGTCAGCCGATGCGCCGCCTTCGATGGCGATGAGCCGGTTCTTGAGGCGGTTCCTGGGGCCGTTGATGGCGATGACCTCACAGTGGTGCAGGAGGCGGTCGAGGATGGCGGTGGGCCAGGACCTCATCACTGAACACCTGTCCCCATTCGCCGAAGCTCTTGTTCGAGGTCAGCCAGCCCCAGACAGCCGTCTGCCGGCGCGAGGCCGCCTATGCCATACCGAAGAGGCCCGCGCCCAGCGGACTGCCAGGCGGGCCGAGTCCCTGGCCAGCTGACCCGTCCCTTGAATGCAAGCGACCGCCGCCGCTGCTGCTCGCTTCGTGACGCTTGCACCCGGTGGATCTGGCCGCCGCCCCGATGTGCGGTATACCGGTATGCCCCTCGCCATAGCCGGGCCTTCGCCCGCAGGGCCCTGGTCCGCTGGCACCTGCCCGGCCCGGCCCGGGGCCAGCGCGAAGCCCGCTCTGCCCGACGATGTCCTATTGCTGAGGACAGGTGTCCTTGGAGCTCTGGTTCAGGGACACCCTTCCCCGGCGGCTCCCCTGACATCCGGTCATACGGGCGAACCCGTCGGGAAGCGCGTCAGCCGAAGGCCAGTGAGTTGTTGACGTTCTCGTAGATGGCGTAATCGGCTTTCTGCCCGTCGCTCTGTTCCTTGTCGTAGCCACGGATGGTGACGGAGAGGTGCAGGACGTGGCCGTCGTGAACCATGTACTGCTCGATGGCCTTGTCGTTGGGGTTCTGGGCGATGCACGGGTAGGGCTCGTCGGCCTTGGTCGAGTAGTCGTATTCGATGACCGAGGCATTGACGCCGCCGCCGTGGAGCATCGACTGGGGGTCGTGGACGGGCGTGATGAAGAAGAGGTCCGGGACGTCGTTGCAGTTCGGCGGATTGCCCTGGCTGGTCTTCATGGTGTTCAGCCGCTTCTGTGCGTACGCCCGGGCGTCCTGGGTGTTCCTGCCTTCGTCGCGAAAGTCGATCTGGACGCGCCCGTCGGGGCTGGCCCAGGCGGCGTCGTCGCTGCCGATCGAGGCCGCGTAGTCCTGCGGCACCGCGACGGCGAAGCCCAGCGATCCCACCTGTTGCGCTTTGTAGCCTGCGGGGATGTTCGTCGGGCTCGGCGTGCCGGTGGGCCACAGTGCCCAGGTGGTGGCCGCGGCGATGACGGCGAGGCCCACGAGTGCAGTGGTCGCCGTGCGCCGTTTCGTGCCGCCAAGTGCCGTGGTGGCGGCGCGCAGCCGCAGGGTCAGCGCGGCCGGGAGAACGGCCGTCGGGGCCGGCGTGTCGAGCGCGGTCGGCGCGGGCCGGGTGGTGGCGGCCCTCGCTGCCGCGGCGAGCTGGAGTTGGGCCTGGGCGGCGCTGGGCCGACGGGCGGGGTCGCGTTCGAGCAGAGACATGATCGGCGCGGTGAGCGCGCCTGCGCGGCGTGGTTCGGGCACGGGATCGGTGAGGATCGCGGCGAGGGTGCTCTGGGGGTGCTGCCTGCGGTAGGGGTGGAAGCCTTCAAGGGCCTCGTACAGGAGGACGCCGAGGGCCCACAGGTCGGCGGGCGGGCCCGGACGCTGGCCGGCGGCGCGTTCGGGGGAGAGATAGGGGACGGAGCCGACCACGACGCCCGTTTGGGTCAGATCGGTGCCGCCGTCGATCTGCGCGATCCCGAAGTCGGTCAAGACCGTCTCGCCGGTGCGGCTGCGCATGATGTTGCCGGGCTTGATGTCCCGGTGCACCACGCCGGCGGCGTGGACCGCCCCCAGGGCGGCGGCGATGTCGCGGCCGATCTCGGCTGCCTCGCGGACGCTGAGGGTGCCGGCGGCCAGGACCGCCTCCAGGCTCTCTCCCTCGATCAGTTCCATCACCAGCCAGGGACGGCCGTCGACGGTCTCGATGTCGTGGACCCGGACGATGTTCGGGTGCCGCAGGGCGGCGGCGGCCTGCGCCTCGCGTTCCATCCGCCGGAAGCGTTCGTCGCGTTCCCGGGCGTCGACGCCGTCGGGGAGCACGGGTTCTTTGAGCGCCACCTGGCGGCGCAGCCGTTCGTCGGTGGCCCGCCACACCGTGCCCATACCGCCGCGCCCGAGGCGTTCGTACAGCCGGTAGCGGCCGCCGATGAGCATGCCCGTCGTTGCGGTGCTGTCCGCTGTTCCCCCTGAGTCGGTCATGCCGCACATCTTGGCGCAGCCCGCGCGCCCGGCCAATCCCCAGCGGACTCCAGGCGTGGGGCGGCTCGGACGGGGCGGCCCTCTCCTCCAGCGCGCTCCACGGCTCCACCCACGGATGGCCGGCCTGGAGCGGGGGCTGGGGGTTTGTTCTTCACCGTGTCTCCCGGCGACGCGGGCGCCGTCGTGATGAAGGACGACGACGGGCACGTCTATGGGCCGCCGCACCAGCGCGTGGCCGACTCGGCAGCGGCCGCAAGGCATTCGTCCAGTACGTCTGCGCGCTCTGCAGCAGCGGGAAGGGGCTGCAGGTTCCTCTTTGGCCCGGACGGGCCGGGCCGCCGTGACGTTCTCGCGGTACCGGCACGCCATTCTCGGCGCGGAAGTGGAGGTGCCTCTCCGCGGTCCGGGTGGTGTCGATCCGGCAGGCGGCGGCGATGACGCCTCCAGGTCGGTCGCCTCCGTGTAGTTCTGTCCCTCCCGTCTCCCGGGCCCACTGCGGGTCGTCGGGCGGGTTCGGGCCCCGGCCGCTCTTCCGCCAGGTGCTGGGCTCGACGTCGAGGATCTGCGGGAGCGCGGCGATGAACTCGGACTCCAGGCCCGGGGGTGGCCTCCGCCAGTTCCAGCGAGTCGGGCTTGCGGTGATCGGCATAGCGATCGACAGCGGCGGCGACACCCGCTGATCGCGGTCCCCGGCCATACCTGCCGGTCGACGTTCAGACGGCACGAACCGCCGGCTGGCTAGGAGATACCGCCGACGACCGCCCTGGGCCGGCGAGCTCGCACTCGACCGCCTTCCGGCGAGTGCAGGGGAAATACTGCCGGGAGGCGGGAGGCACGGTCGTCAACCCAGTGGTGCAGCGGTCGGTCAACCTTCGCGGTGTGCGCGCGGTGGGGCCTGCGTCCCCCGGGGACGGTCACGGCCCGCCGAGTGTCGGTCGCCGCACTCCGGTTGTTGTCCCGCTCCGTTCTCCAGCAGCACAAACGCGTGTTCCGCGTCGGCCACCTCATCCGCGCGGCGACCATCGGCCGGCTCGCCGCGGCCAGGCGTCCGGTGTCGTCTCGGCCAGCGCCCACTGAAACCGCGACGATCCGGGAGATGGCTCTGGTGCACATTCGGTGGCGACGGAGTCATAGCGGGTCAGTCTGGTAGAGCCCGAAAACCACCGGCGACGATCCCGATATCGTCGCCGCGGGGAAATAGACCGAGGCCGGCCCTGCGCACACTCGCCTCTCGCGGTATCTGTGGCGTTGATCGATGGCCTTGATCGGCAAGTCTAAGTGCTCACATATGAGTTGTGGCGGTTTCGCCGGTTCCGGGGGTGGCTTCGGAGGCGGCCTTGTACGGTGGCTCCACCGTTCCGTCCCGGCGCGGTCGGCGTGGGACTTGCGGCAGCCGGGTAGGTGGGAGTGGTGCGGGGACAGGGACGCTCATGCATGGCGCTTGGAAGGCTCCGAGGGGGAGACATGGCGTATCTCGTTGAGCTGCCGATCGGCTCGGCGGACGGACGACTGGATGTCGTGAGGGTCGAGATCGAGCAGGCCGCGGAAGGCCTGGTGCAGGTGGCCCGGCCAGGCCAGGTGGTGGCTCGCGCTACACGGTCACTAGGCGAGATGCTGGCAGGGGTCAGGCCGGTGGCGCAGAACTTCGTCGACGGCTTCCGTGGCATGGTCAATGCACCGGACGAGATCGGGATCGAGTTCGGGCTGTCTCTATCCGCGGAGGCGGATGTGGTGATCTCCAGCACCTCGGCCGAGGCGAACTTCAAGGTCTCGCTGACCTGGCGTCGGACTCCTGCCGACGACGCTGCCGGCGACCCGGGCGAGGACGCCGGACCTGTCTCGGTGGTACCCGCTTCATGACAGCGCCGGCTCCCGGGCCCATCGACGGAGTCGCGCCGAAGGCGTTGGACGCGGCGGTGCTGCGGATCCACGACGCGCTGAGCCGGCCGGTGGGCGCGGGTTTCCTGGTCACCCCCGAGCTGGCCGTCACCTGCGCACACGTCGTCTCGGCCGCTCTCGTCGGCCAGGCCGTCGAGCCGGGCGTCGGTGCCTGGGTCTTCGTCGACCTTCCGTTGCGGCCCGCACAGCCCGGCCCGGGGGCGCCGGGCGTGGCCGGGGTGATGGCGGTCGTCGAGCACTGGGCGCCTCGGCAGCCTGACGGCAGTGGGGACGTGGCCGTGCTCCGGCTGGCGGCCCCGCTCGCCGGCGGTGTGCCGGTTCGGCCGGTGGAGTCACAGTCCGAGGACCTCTGGGACGATCCCGTGCGAGTGTTCGGGTTCCCGGTCGGGCGCTCGGACGGGGTCTGGCACTCCGGTGTGCTGCGGGGGCGGCAGGGCAGCGGGTGGGTGCAGATCGACCCCCGTCCCGGAGGCTACCGGGTGTCCGGCGGGTTCAGCGGCAGCCCGGTGTGGGACGAGCGGCTCGGCGGGGTGGTCGGCATGGTGGCAGTGGCCGAGGCCGGTGATCCCGCGGTGAGCTACCTGATCCCGACCGACGGCTTGATGGCGGCCTGGCCGCAGCTGCGGGCCCTCGCGCTGCCGCCGTCGCCGTTTCGCAGCCTGAAGGCCTTCGAGGAGTCCGACGCACAGGTCTTCTGCGGGCGTCAGGCCGAGAGCGAGAACGTCGCCGTGCTGCTGGCCCGGGACCAGTGGGTCTGCGTGGCCGGCCCGTCCGGTTCCGGGAAGTCGTCGTTGGCCCTCGCCGGGGTGGTCCCCCGCCTCCGGGCCGCCGGGGCGTTGGCGATCGTCCTGCGGCCGGACTCCGGCGGCAGCCCGCTGTCGGCCCTGGCCGCCGCGCTGCTGCCCCTGCTGGAACCGGAGCTGTCCGAGATCCAGCGTCTGGAACGGCTCGCCGCGCTGACCGCCCTGCTGGGCGCTCCCGCGGGCCTGGCCGACGTCGCGCCCCGAATCCTGGAGCGGCACGGAGCCACCCGACTGCTGCTTGTGGTGGACCAGTTCGAGGAGCTCCTGGCCCGCGGACCGGCCGCCGTCGACGAGTTCGCCACCGTGCTGTTCACCGATGCCCTGCCGAACACGGTCCGCGTCCTGACCACCCTGCGGGCCGACTTCCTGGAGGCGGCCCTCGCTCACCCGCGTCTCGGGCCGGTCATCAGCCGTCGGGTCTACGCACTCGGGCCGATGAGTCGTGAGCAGCTGCACGAGGTCGTCACCGCGCCGGTCGACGCCATCGCCGGCGTACGGTACGCGCCCAACCTGGCCGAACGCCTCCTGGAGGACACCGGATCCGAACCGGGCGCCCTGCCCCTGCTCGGCTTCGCACTCGACCTGCTCTGGCAGCGCCAGACGGGCGGGCTGCTGACGCACCAGGCGTACGAGGAACTCGGCGGGGTGAAGGGCGCACTCGGCGCCTATGCCGACGGTGTCCTGAAGCGGACGGTGTCGCCGGAGGACGAGCCGGTCGCAAGGCGCCTGCTCACCCAGCTCGTGCGGATCCCGATGGGCACCATGTCGGCCACCCGCCGTACGGCGCTGCGTACCGAGCTCACCGACGGCGAGTGGCACATCGCCCAACTGCTCGCCACCACCCGGCTGCTGGTCACCGCCCGCAGCGCCGAGGGCCTGGAGACGGTGGAACTCGCGCACGAGGCACTGATCAACGCCTGGGACACGCTGCGGGCCTGGGTCGAGGAGGACCGCTCGTTCCTGGCCTGGCGAGAGGTGCTCCGGCACGACCGGGAGCGCTGGGAGGGCAGCGGGCGCGACCGCGAGCTGCTGCCGACCACGATCGCGCTGGCGGGCGCCCGGCCGTGGCTACGCGAGCGGAACGGGGACCTGAGCGAGGCCGAACGTGACTACCTGGAGCGCGGGCGCCTTCACCGTCGGTCCCGGAGGCGGCGGCGCCGTTCGGCGGTCGCGACGCTGTGCGTGCTCGCGTTGCTGGCTGCGACGGGCATCGTGCTCACCGCCCAGGAACGGGACGCCACCGCCCGGGAGCGGGATGCCACCGCTCGGCAGACCGCGGCCGTCAACTCCAAGGACCTGGCCGCCCGCGCACAGGCGCTCGCCGCCGTCGACCCCGGACTGGCGTCCCAGCTCGCGGTCGCCGCCTACCGCACGTCCCCGACTCAGGAGGCCGGCTCCCGGCTGTACGACCTGCTCGGCCCGCTGCTGAACAGCGTCGTCGGCGAGACCGGGAGTTCCTACGCGATGGTCGCGGCATCCGCGCGCGGCACCCTGGCCGCCGCCGCGGCCGTGGACCAGGACCGCAAGCTGCGGATCTGGGACCTCGCCGACCCGGCCGCTCCACGCCTCCGTTCGACCATCAACGCCGGCGGGACGGGCATCGCCTTCACCCCGGACGGGTCCCACCTGGCTGCCGCGTGCGGCACCGAGGGCCTGTGCCTGTGGAGCCTCGCCGACCCCGGGAAGCCCTCGATCGCCGCCCACCTGCCCAAGCAGACCAGCCCGGCGGAACCGAGTACGAGCATCACCTCCATGGCCACCAGCGCGGACGGCATCCTCCTTGCGGCCGCAGCCGGGAACGGTGACACCTTCCTGTGGTCGATCGCCCAGCCCTCGGCACCCAAGGTCCTCGCCCGGCTGCACAATCCGACCGCCCAGGGTCCGATGAGCCTCGCCGCTGTCGCCTTCGCACCGCGGGGCAACATGCTCGCCACCACCGTTCTGGGCGGTAAGACGCAGGTGTGGGGCCTCGCCGACCCGGCCAATCCCACCAGCCTCTTCTCCCAGGAGACCGGGTACAAGGCCGTCGCGTTCAGCCCCGACGGCAACCTGCTCGCCGCAGCCAGCGGGAGGGACGTCGGACTGTGGCGGGTCGGGGACCCTTCCCGACCCGAACCGATCCGAGTCAGCCCCGCGGGCTCTCCGGAGGCGAACATCAGTGCGGTGGCCTTCAATAAGGACAGCAACACGCTCGCCTACGCCGGGACGGACACCAAGGACCCCAAGGGCGATCTCTGCTTCGTCTCCCTGTCCCCGGACACCACGTTCCTGGGGTCAACGGATTTCAGCTGCACCAAGACCGCCGCCGGCACCATGACCATGACCACCACCCCGGCCGGTGGACTGCTCACCGCAGGCGCCGACGGAGTGGTGCGCCGGTGGCGCTCGGCCGCCCGGACCGTCGACAGTGCCCGGCTTCCCGGCGGCCTCGCCTCCTGGGCCTTCAGCTCCGACGGACGCCTCATGGCCGCACCGCAGCAAGCCCCGCCAGCGATGCCGCCCTCGCAAACGCAGTCCGTCGGCCTCTGGGACCTCTCCACCTCCGACGGCCCCACACTCGTCGCGACACTGCCCGTCTCCGCGCGGGGCACCTCGTTCATCCGCACGGGCGGCCTGCTGACCATCGGGTGGGACGGCGACGTACAGCTGTGGAACGTCAGCGATCCACACCACCCGGTCAAAGCCGCATCCCTGGGCACCGCCGCCTTCCCCGCCGTCCCGACGGCGCTTGGCGACGAGATCCTCAGCTTCGGCGTCACCTCCACCGACACCGGCCACCTCATCGCGGTCATCAGCGGCGGGGCACTCCACCTGTGGCGCGTCAGCGACGCCCTCGACGCCGTGGAGGTCGGCTCGATCCCCGCCCCCGATGCGAACAGCCACGACGCCGGCGTCCTCGGCCACGGCCGCACGGCCTACCTGGCGACCGAGACCGGCTTCGACTGGTGGGACATCAGCGACCCGGCGAAGCCCAGGCACGCGGGCTCCTCGACCGTCAGATCCCCAGAAGGGGCTACCGAATCCGGCAACGCCCCCAACAAGGGCTCCGCGCTCTCCGGCCCCACTCCGACCGGCTCGGTCGTGGCCGTCACGAGCACACCGGACACCACGTGCAAGTGTTCGGCCCTGGAACTGTTCAACTTCACCTCCGGCGGCGAACCCACGTCGAAGGCCGAGGTGCCCGGGGCCTTCGGCAGCGCTCTGGGGATGAGCAGTGACAGCCGTCTGCTCGCCGCCGGCGGGAACAGCGGCAACACGGTGTCCCTCTGGGACATCAGCGACCCTCAACACCCCCGCCCCCGGACGACCATCCAGACCGTGCAGGACGTCAAAGGCATCGAATTCGCCCGGACCGGCACGCTCATGGCCATCTGGAACAGCACCACCCTCGAACTGTGGGACGTCCACAACCCCGACGGCCCCGTCCTCGTCGCCCCCATCGCCAACCCGAGCAGCACCTCGGTCCGAGCCGTCGCGTTCGTGTCGACCGGACCGACTCTCCTCGTCGCCTCCAGCCGCACCGTCGCCCTGCTCGACACCGACCAGGCCCGCCTCGCCGCCCGCCTCTGCTCCTACAGCATGGGCTCCCTCACCCCCTCGCAGTGGCAGAGGTACGCGCCCGAGGTCACCTACCAAGACCCATGCCCGAGTCGATAGGCCCGGGCATGTCAGCGATCTCGTGTAAGTGCCTAAAACATCCAGTACCGCCCAGCCGCCGAGCACCGCCCAACCCAGCGCGGCCGCCTGACGTGCCCACGTGCGGCGGACCGACAGCTGGATGAGAGGCGGGCAGGTCAGGGCTCGCGGTTGAGCAGCAGGACCAGGATGGTGCGGGCCTCTCGTCGGGGGGTCCGTGGCCAGCCACGGCTGGTCGGTGAAGGCGTAGTCACGGACATTGTCCACCGGCGGCAGGCCGATCGACGCCCGGCGGCTGTTGAGCATCTCGCCGAACATCGCGTTCGCGATCCGGGCGTCCAGGTCCCACAGCGCCCGGTGCGGGACGGCGGGCGGCGGTGAGGACGGTCGTCACGGCCGGCGGGTACCACCAGGCCGGGACGGGAGCCGGTCCGGCCGTCCGCCCGGGGCCTGGGGACGGCCCCGCCGACGGCCCGCTGCAAGGACGGGCCCCACAACCGCCAACAGGTCACACCCAGCGGCCCTTCGCCGGGTAGAGCATGGCGTGCAGCACCCGCTCCTCCCACCACGGATCGTCCGGTGCGGAGACCAGCGCGGCCACCCGCTCGCGCTTGGTCGGAGCGGGCAGCAGGTCGCGGCAATGTCGGTGGCCGGGGCGGCCGAGCCGCTCGCCAGCAACCCGGATCTGCCGCGTTACGGGCTTGAGCATGCTCAGCCCTCAGGCGCGTGACAGACGAGCGCCCGACTGACGGGCCCCGGCAGACTCTGGCAGCACGGTTTAACGGGAAGTCAGGACCGGCCGGGGTGGAACTGGCGACCCCATAGGGCGAGATCGAGTGCCTGGTGATCGGCTCTGGTGAGAGGCAGTGGCGCAGATGCGCCGACCGGTGGTGTCAGCCGAGCCAGACGATGTCGATGACGTGCAGGCGTCCTCGGGCCCGGTTGGCCAGATAGACGAGGCTCAGCTGGCCGATGGAGGCGCAGCGGATGTCTTCGCCCTCGGGGTCGGTGGTGTCCCATTGCGGCCATCCCCAGGGGGTGCGGGAGGCGATGTCGAGCAGGTCGGTGGTCATCTGCTGGGCGTGTGTGGGGAGTTCGGTGT
Source organism: Kitasatospora sp. NPDC017646 (assembly GCF_044329365.1). Classification (NCBI taxonomy): domain Bacteria; kingdom Bacillati; phylum Actinomycetota; class Actinomycetes; order Kitasatosporales; family Streptomycetaceae; genus Kitasatospora; species Kitasatospora sp. NPDC017646. The sequence goes on from NZ_JBIRJC010000062.1 coordinate 21,140, forward strand.
AGGTCTTGGCCGCGTGGGGAGAGAGCCGGACGGGCCACGTGTGGTTGCTCACCGGCCGTTCCCGGTGAGTTGTGACAGATCGATGCCGTCGTCGTCGTCCATGCCGGTGGCGATGAAGTCGTCGACTGCGGGTGCGCTGTCCAGGCGGGCCTGCCAGGTTCGTACGACGTCGTGCAGTGGGGAGAGGTCGTAGGTCTGCCGGGAGTCTTCCAGTGCCTTGGCCCAGTCGCGTTCGAAGGCCGGCAGCCACCGCCCGGCTCGCTCGGGCCGCTCGGCGCGGATGCGGGTGAGCAGTTGGGCGGCGGCACGCGGGGGCGGCGGGGGTGGCGCGGCGGGAAGGTGGTCGGGCTGGGCGCTCATCGGGTCCTCTCTTCCACTTTGTCGTCGGTCACGGTACGGCAATTGGGTGTGCCTGGAGACCGGCACGGACTGATTCTCGCGCCACTGACCGGTTGGGGGGTACCGGGGCGGGCGCTGACGGCCGGCGGGGCTGTGAGCGGGCGGGAGCGTCGGCGGCCGCGGGCTCTTCGACGCCGTCACCGGCGAGGAGATCGTCCGGGACCGTGGCCCCGATCCCGACGCCAGCACCCGGACTCAGTGCCGAATCTCTCCTGCCCCCGGCTCGGCCCCCCTCTCCGGGGCCCGGGTACCCATCGCTGGGCTCTTCGGGGCGGCCTGCACGCCACCACCCAGGACGGCTGGACTCTGGAAGTCGTCAGCGCCGAGTGGCCGCATTACCCGTGTCCTGCTGTCCGCAGACGGCGGCATGCCCACCACAAGCGGCCGCACGGCGAGAGCTGGTGGCACATCTCAGGAACCACCCGGACGGCGAGGCTGGGTCGGGTAGGAGGTGCCCCGTCGGCTTCTCGTGGCTTCCCGCAGGCGCTCGGCGCCCCTCGCACGCGCGGGAATCCGCGCGTGGGCGCGTGCCGCCAGCCCCCCAGCCCCACCCTCTCCCCCACGCTCAGGTCCCGCTGGATCGCGCGGTGCGGGGTGGGCAGCGACTGCACCAAGGCCGCGGGCGTCTGCCGGGCGGCCGCGCGGTCAGTTCCAGGTCACCGCCATGTTCCCCTTCCACAGGGTCAGGAGCTCGCGGACCTGTGGCGTGATGGTGGACCTGACCTGGTCGCGGGCTCCGGCTCGGCGACGGCCGCCGTCTCGCGATTGATTGTTGGGCCGGTCGGAGTGCCGCGGCGGTGTTCGGGCGCACTTCAGGCCTTCTGGTGCTCGTCCGCGGGGCCGGCGAGGCCGGCGATTAGGAGGTCAAGTACCCACCAGGGAAAGGGGCTTGCTTCATGACCGGTAGCGATGAGTCGTCGTTTCTCGGCTACGGAGACCTGGGCGATTGGCGACTGAAGGACTCGATCCGGGTAGAGGTCGCGCTGGGCATCCTGGATGAGCTCGAACGACTGACGGAACGCGACCTCGACGCGGTGCAGAGCGGGACCAGCCCGGACGTGCAGGCCAGTGAGAGCCTCGCACAGTTCCGGATCGCGCTGCAGGCCGAACGGCGGGCTCTGCGGGCGGGCAGCGACGACCAGGCCGCCGTCCAGGCGGAACGAGTGATCGCCCAGTACACACCGGTACTGCGGGCCCGCGAGGTGAATCGATGAGCCCTCAGATCCCGGGGCGGCAGCAGCCTCCAGGACGACTACGTCCTTACCCCCGAGCAGGCCCGCAAACGGTTCGAGGACTGGGTGGTGCCCGTCGAGCTGGCCGGTCCCGCCGCCAGGCGGACCCGCTGGTGTTCGTCGTCGAGAGTGGCCCGGGGGCAGGCGAACCTACAAGCAGAACCGGATCCAGGGCCGGCTGGAGGCGACCGGCCGGGGTGCCGGGCTCGGGCTGGACGTGGATGCCTTCCACAACGCCCATCCGCGGTTCGAGGAGATCCGCGCCGCCCACGGCATGAGCTACAGCCGGTACCGAGATCACTTAGCGCAGTCGCACTACCGGCACCATGACGCTCTCCCTTCCCAAATCTTCTGAACCGACCCGACCGCATCGCAGCCGACGTCCCGTCACTCGCTGGGCTCAAGAAGGGTCGTAGACATAGGGCAGGGCGTTGCTGTTTCCGGCCGGGGTGTGCGCCACGACGTTCACCGTGCCGGGTGCCCCGACCGGGCTGGTCGCGACGACCTGGGTGTCGGAGATCGCCGCGAACGAGGCCGGAACGCCGCCGAAGGTCACCGCGTCGGTGTAGGTGAGGTTGCTGCCGCCCAGCACGACCGCCTCGCCGCCGAGAGCAGAGCCGTGGGCGGGGGTGAGGCTGGTCAGGACGGGTGCCGCGAGGAACGTGTAGTACGGGTTTCCGGTGGCCGCGGAGCTGGTGCCGCCCGGTGTGGTGACGGTGACGACGACCGTGCCGAGCCCGGCTGGAGCGGTCACGATGAGCTGGTTGTCGGAGATCACGTTGATGTTGGTGGCCGGGCTTCCCCCGAAGGTCACGGCGCTGGTGAGCGTCAGGTTACTGCCGAGCACGGTGACGGTGTTGCCTCCGGTGGCCGGGCCGAGGTGGGGGGACAGATCGCTGACGGTGGGCGCGGCGAGGTAGAAGTACGGCAGTGGATTGCTGGTGCCTCCGGCCGTGGTGACCGTGACACCGACCGACGACGGCGGCCCCGCCGGGGCGATCACGGTGATCTGTGTCCCGGTGTCGGTGAGGATGGTGGCGGGGTTGGCACCGAACTTCACCACGGTGGCGCCGGAAAGGTTGGCGCCGTTGAGGGTGACCGTGTTGCCCCCGGAAGTAGGACCGGAGGCGGGAGCGAGGCTGCTGAGTGACGGAACGGATGCGGCCACGTAGGTGTAGGCAAGGACGTTGCTGGTGCCTCCGGCCGTGGTGACCGTGACACCGACCGACGACGGCGCCCCCGCCGGGGCGATCACGGTGATCTGCGTCCCGGTGTCAGTGAGGATGGTGGCGGGGTTGGCACCGAACATCACCACGGTGGCGCCGGAAAGGTTGGCGCCGTTGAGGGTGACCGTGTTGCCCCCGGAAGTAGGACCGGAGGCAGGAGCGAGGCTGCTGAGTGACGGAACGGATGCGGCCACGTAGGTGTAGGCAAGGACGTTGCTGGTGCCTCCGGCCGTGGTGACCGTGACACCGAC
>NZ_JBIRJC010000062.1:24344-29757 GCF_044329365.1 Kitasatospora sp. NPDC017646
ACCGACGACGGCGCCCCCGCCGGGGCGATCACGGTGATCTGCGTCCCGGTGTCAGTGAGGATGGTGGCGGGGTTGGCACCGAACATCACCACGGTGGCACCGGAAAGGTTGGCGCCGTTGAGGGTGACCGTGTTGCCCCCGGAAGTAGGACCGGAGGCAGGAGCGAGGCTGCTGAGTGACGGTACCGGGGTGTAGGTGAAGAGCACGTTCTGGTTGCTGGTGCCCGTCGGCGCCGTTACCGTGACCTGCACCGTACCGGTTCCCGCGGGGGTCTTGGCCGTGATCAGGGTGTCGCTCGCGATGACGAAGTTGGTGCCGTTGGCGCCGAACCTGACCTGCGTGGCGCCGGTGAAGCCGGAGCCGGTGATGCTGACGCTGGTACCGCCGGCTGGAGCACCTTGGGCGGGGCTGACGCTGGTCACTACGGGGGCCATGAGGCTCTTCTCCTTCTCCTTCTCCTGATGCCTGGGAGACGGTGTGCCCTGGCCGGTGGTTGTCGGCCCAGGCACAGGGAAGTCGCCGCCCGCCACACGCTGCGGACGGGCGGCGACTCGGTGGTCGTGCGGTCCGTGCCCAGCCTTCCCTGACGGTCAGACGATCGTGAAGGGCTCGGCGTTGGAGTTGCCGCCGCAGGTGTGGACGGTGATGCTTCCGACCCCGGTGGCGAGTCCGCCGGGCACGGTGGCGACGAGCTGGGTGTCGCTGATGGGAGTGAAAACCGCAGTGGCGGTGGCGGCGGCGCTGTCGGTGAAGGTGACGGTGTCGACGTCGACGAAACCGGTGCCGTTGACGGTGATTTGGTCCCCCGCAGTACCCGATGCGGGCAGCACCGAGGTGATGGTCGGCGCGAGGTAGTAGTCGATCTGGGTGTTGCCCGAGGTGCTGGTGCCGCCGGCGGTGGTGATGGTCAACGGCTGGGTCGAGACCGTCGTGACCTGGCCCGGGTTGGCCGGCGCGGTGAAGGTGACCTGGCTCGACTGGGTGGGGGCGACCGCCACGTTGCCGACGGTGCCCACCGCGACGTGCGTGCCGGTGAGGAAGTTGGTGCCGAACAGCGTGACCGGACCGCCGGTGGCGGCCGGCAGGCAGGTGACGTTCGTCCCCGTGGTGGTCGGTGCGGCGATGACGAAGAACGGCAGCGCGTTGCTGGTGGCGCCGCTGCTGCTGCTGACGCTGACCGAGACCTGGCCGGAGCACGGCGCCGAGCTGGGCACCACGAAGGTGACCTGGGTGGCGGTGACAGTTGTCGGAGTGACCGTCGCCGAACCGAAGTTCACCTTCGTCGTGGTGGACAGAGAGGTGCCGTTGATCTGGACGGTGTCCCCGGGCTTGCCCTGGTTGGTGGTGGTCGTCGTGTCCACCAGCGAAGTGATGGTTGCCATGATCTTTCTCCTTCGAACAAGCCTGGCGCCCTGCCGCGAGTGAGCAGGAGCAGGCGGATGGATGATGCGGCCCGCGGTCGCACGGGCAGCTCCGGTGGGCGCAGTGGGGCGGGAGGACATGTGAAGGCCGTTGCCTCAGGGCGCCTGGCGGGGTGGTCTTGTGGGAAGCGACGCGGCGCCACCTGGCGGGGCGCCGTCAACCTCGCTCAACTTCGCGGATGCAGCGCGGCCGTAGCAGGCACGGGCGAGCTCGCACACTGCGCCACGAACCCGTCGCGGAAGAAGGCAGGTTGAATGCCCCGGGTTTTCAACATGGGGCGGTCGAAGGGGCGGTGGCGGCGCAGTTGTTCGGGGTGTTGCCGGCCACGTTGCTGGCGAGCAGCGTGATGGTGCCCGCGTTCCGGTAAATGCCGCCGCCGTTGACGCTGGCGGCGTTACCGGTGACGCTGCTGGCGGTCATCGTCAGCGCGGTGTCGGTGTAGATGCCGCCGCCGTACGAGGCGTGGCTGCCCCGGACGGCGCCCGCGGTGATGGTCACCGACCCGCCGAGGTTGGCGATGCCGCCGCCCACGCCGAGGGCGGCGTCACCGTTGCTGATCGTGACCGTGCCCAAGGTGAGCTGTCCGTGGGCGAGCGGGAATTGCGAGGGCCCGTCCACCTCGATGATGCGGAAGGAGGGCGCGTACGACGCACGGGTGATCTCGGTGGCCAGCCCGGTCATGGTGATCGGCGTGGTGATGTTCGGCAGGCCCGCCGGCCCGCCGCTGCCCCCCGTGCTGTGGGCACCAGTCAGGATGTAGGTGCAAAACGGCGCAAGGACCAGGTCACCGCCCCCCGCGGCGTTGGCTTCGTCGACGGCATTGACCAGTGCCGTCTCGCTGCACGGCACGGCCACCGCTTGCGCCGGACCCACGGCATCTGCGTGTACTGCCGGAGCGGTGAGTAGGAGCCCGCCGACTGCGCCGGACCCGGCCAGTAATCGAAATATGTTGATGGCTCGCACAACGCCTCCTTGGACGTATGAGCCACCCTCATCAGCCGATGCACCGCGAGAGCGCGTCGGCCGACGGCTTCCTCCGGTGGGTGCCCTCGCGAACCCGCGCCAGTATGCGCAGGCAGATGCCAGCTGCGTTCCCCAGCGGAGGGATGGGCAGCCCACCTGGTCAGATACCACAAGTAAGCCATCTGGGTTGTGTGCCAACAAGAGCTTTGACGGATCGTCACCCATTCAGCGGAGCGCACGCGAGCGTCAGCACGACTGACCAACCGCAGGTCAGAACGCTCACAGGCACCCTCATCGCCCCAAGGAGCCCACGCACCGGAACCAGCGACCTACCTGATCCGTGCGGGCAGGCCGGGCGGGCGGGCGCCGAGGTCGGCGACCAGGCCGTCGAGAACGACGGCCATACGCCGTCGAAAGCGAACCGACAAGAAGGTGATCGGGCGTCAGCCGAGCCCTACCATGAGGGCGGGACAGTCACGCCGGTGCGGGCGGTGGTCGAGATCCGCGGGCGCCTGGCCGAACTCGCGGACCTGGTCGCCGAGCACCTGGCCCGGGCCCGCGCCGAGGCCGGCGGCGCGCAGCCGGCTCCGGAGCGGAAGCGGGATGATCACGGCCCCCTCAGCGCTCGTCGTCACCTGACGGCCCAGTCGTCGTTGGCACATCCGCGGTCTACGCGGCGCCCGTCCCGTCGTTGATCTGGAAGGTGATGACGTCGACTTCGTCGGTTCCCGCCAGATCCGGGTAGTGGCCCCTGAGGCCTTCCCGGAGTTCGGCTGCGGTCGTCAGCCCCTCGGCTTGGGCGTCCTGGTTGGTGAGGTCGCTGACCAGGCAGTGCCTGATGCCGGTCACCTGTGCCAACAGGACGACCTCGGGGTCGCTCTCAAACACCAGCCGTGCCGGCCCGAGCTGGGCCGGGTTCCGGAAGCGGGTGGTCTTGGTCTTGGCACCGGAGCGGACGACTTCGAGGTAGCGGGGGTTGAACCGAATGATCGGGGGACCGGCCGTCTCGGGGTCTTGGCAGAGCGATGGGTCGAGACCGTTCATGCCCGCCTCCGGAGTCCATTGCTGAGCCAGCGGCATCAGATCAGCGGCGAGAACGGACCTGAGCCCCGCGGGCGTGGGCACGATGACGCGCATGGTGGGGTAGTAGTCCACGAAGACCTGCCGATCGCGCCCGCACGGGCCGATGACCCCGCGCCCGTGGTTTCCCACAGCGACGATGCAGCGCATCTGGCGGGCGCCCTGGGCTCGCGCGGCGCCCAGAGCCACGAGTTCGGCGCAGGGTCCGCCGGTGAAGTGGTAGAGGTTCACGCCAGCGAACATCCGGTAGTCGGCGGCCATGACCGCGGCGCCCACCGTGTGGATCCCGTCTTCGTCGGGCCCGGCGTCGGTATGCGCGTCTATGGTGCGGCGTGCCAGCTCCACGAGCTCACGCTCGTCATCATCGAGAGCTCGTGCAGATGACGGGACGTACACTTTGGCCTTCCCTTCCGTCAGCAGTCACCCAGGAGCATTCCACGCCGCGCAGGTGGGCTCCACAGGGTTTCGGTGTGCCTTGGCTGGACCCCTATGGTGGTCCGGTGGGCAGGAATGTAGCGCCCAGGCACCGGGCCGGGCCCTGTGGTGTCGGCGGGTGCGGGCCGGGCCGCGCCGCGCCGGGCCGGGCGGGCGGGCGGGGGGCGGGGGCGATGCGCCGGGGCGAAGCCAAGGCCGTCCCGGTCCACGTGGTACTGCTGCTCCTGGCCGCCGTCGTCGCCTGGGGCCGGCTCGGACCGCAGCGCTTCTGATCCGCCCGGGCGGCGGCCCGATGGATCCCCCGGCTACGCACCCGCTTCGAAACCCCCGCCGTCGGCTACGCCGTGGCTCGGACGACACCTTCGCCCTCGGCCTCGGGGTTCTCCTCGACGGCCTTGACGCCCTGCTCCCAGGCCGACACGCGAGCACCGCGCCCGGCGAGTAGGCGAAGCCAGGACTCGCACAGTCGACCCGTAACTGACGCCTGTGCTTCATCCGTTCGCGGAGAGATTTATGCGGTCATTCCGCACCGGACGCTCCTCGCGGTCGCGGTGGCAGGGCCAGCAGCGGGGCGGCCACCGAGGCGGCGGGGTATCGCGCGCGGCCGCGAACGCCGTAAGCATGACACAGCCAGCCGCGCGTACGGCCTGGACAAATGCCCTGAAGGGCATTGGCCGGCTACGAAGCACCGGCCCACCGTGTCCCCTGCGTCAGGGCGTGATGACTACCGCATGGGTGCTGGAGGTCTGCAGGCTGGCGGGTTCCCCACGGCACACGAACCCTGCGGCCACCTCGGCATGTCGCGGGACCGCCAGGCTCCGCTGGGCCTGGCCGTCCCGCTGCTGTTGCTGCACATGGATCTCCGACTACGACCGGGTCCGACCGTGCCCCCTCGTCACCAACGTCCGGCAGTTTTCTACCCTAGGCCGCCAGGGCGGCCACGGAGTCTCGGAGGGCGAGGACGTCCTCGTAACCGAGCGGCGCCATGTGAGGGATGGCAGCACTCACGGTAGGCGCAAGCGGTTCAGGGAAGCGGGTCCGTTCGGGTGACTGACCGTCAATGTTATTGCTTCATATCCATGCTGTCGGTGTAATGGTGATGTCTGAACCGGCGGGCCGCCCATCCCGTGCCGGGGAGCTCAGCTGGCGGCCGGTCCGTTGTTCCAGCCCCCCTCTCGGATGTCGAGGGGGTGATTCGCTCCAGCCGTCCTGGCGCCAGCTCACCGGTACTCGCCGCAGCTCCTGGCCCAGATGTGTCGGTATGCACAGCCCTGCGCCTCTCGGCTCGCCCTACGGCCGTTGACCGGCCATGCCGCACGGCCGCTCAGAGGGGTGGCTGGACAGCTGACAGGACCGGGGCCGGGCGGCGCGGTTGAAGGCCCGTCCGGCCGCCTTCACCGTTCTCACGCAGGAGACGAATCGTGAACGCAATCGTGCACGCGACGCCGTCGGCGCCGAGCCTCACACTGCCGTGGCCGCTGCCGCCCGTGCTGTTCGCGGACAGCCCCAACGC
>NZ_JBIRJC010000063.1:0-28443 GCF_044329365.1 Kitasatospora sp. NPDC017646
TGGTGTGGCCTCGGCTGCGCCTCGGCAGGTTGGCGGGTGGTTGGGGGAATTCGCCGGTGGCGAATTCGCGGGCGCGGCACGCGCCGTTGTGGCGGGCGCCGGGCGTCGCTGCGCTCCGCCTTTCGGTGGTATTTTCCCGGTCCTACGGCCCGTCAACCGGTCGGCTTTCCCTCCTGGTTCGGCTAGTGTTTTTCACGGCCCTACGGGCCGGTTTGCTGGCAGCCTTTCCGGGGCTGCGCCTGAGGGTTCGCGTTGACGATGTGGCGCGAAATTCTGGTAGTGGCCCCTTGCCCGATCGAGCGGGGTGCCGGCCCCGGGCCTGCGGCCCCGGCCTTGACGATGTGTCGCGGACTTCCGGTATCAGTCACAACCCCACCCCCGGGGCCCCTCCCCGGTCCCGGCCGATGGCCGGTCCCGCCATGCGGCTGCTGAGTGTCGGCCCATCCGCCGCCCTCAGAGCGGGGCCTGCGGCCCCCGGGAGGCACCTCGGGGCTCCCTGTCCGGCTCCGGGCCTCCACCGCCCCGTGGTGGGCCCTCACGACTAACCCGAACGGCGGCCCCTGACGGGCCCTCAACCGCACAATCCGAACAATTCTTCGAAACGCTTCCAGCGACACCCTCTGGGGCGTTTCAAGGGAGATTCAAACAGCCCAATTTCACCCGCCCGCGATCGGACGCAAGACACCAATATAAACCTCTCGATAGGCGTCCCCGACAGCTTCATTCAGCGGCATCACTTGACGCAAATGAGAAATGCATTTAGCTGGTTTTACCCAGCGGAACGAAACGGCTTCCGAGAAATGGAGATACGGATTTCTTGGAAGGGGCCTAAGGCCCTTACAATTGGCACTTCACCCGCCATTCCAGACCATCCAGGAAAATACCATCAGGTACGGGCCTAAGCAATCACCGGGGCGACAAGACCGGATCCAGGCCGCCGGGCCACTGCTGAACGAAGGCCGGGACGGCGGGCAGAGCGCAGTGGCAGGACGCGGTCAGCGGAGCGGACATCAGCAGGTGCCACACGGCCCCGTGTTACCCCAGCCGAGCACCTTCGCAGCCTGAGCAACTGGCGTGGCTCTGTCGCCCCAGCCGGGATCGCTCAGTCTCGCCAGTGGCGGCTGTCCCGGGTGCTGTCGCGTCACGGCCATACACAGGGAGTCGGCCCTGTTTGCCCACGTCACAGCACACGACAGCAGGCCACGCGACAGCACGACGCGACAGGCCACGCGACAGCACCAGGACCACTTCCAGCGCGGCCTGACGGCCAACCGGCGACGCCTGGGAGGCCAGCACGTGGCACGGGCCGTCAGCACCGCGGCGGGCGGCCAGCCTCGCGACACAGGCCGGGCGCAGCAGGCCGGCCACGGTCGGGCGGGGCTCCGCCACGAACTGGGGCGCAGCACGCCGTTCTGGGCCCGGGAGCGTGGCCCCCATGGCCGCTCCCGGAACTTTACCGGTGCATTTTTAATCCTGAAATCAGAGCATTGTCGCAAGGATTCAATAGAACAGCTGTGAATTTCTCGGCGGAATTACCTCCGAGGCTGGGTGCGCGGCTCTGGCCCGGATGGCCTTGCCTGGCAAACACATAGAGTCACCGATCTGCTTGGGCGGTCGGGGCTTCGCTCGGGCTGGTAGCGCAACGCGCTGGTCTAGACAAATCTATAAAGGTGGCATGTTTGTCCTGTTTTTCAGCGGTTCTTGCTGTATCTGCGGGAAGCAGGTCACATCTCCTTCTGGCGCGCACATCGGCGGGCGGCCCGGCTGAGAGCGTCTACGACCGGCCGCGAGCGGACGGGCATGCCCGCAGAGCCGGCAGGGCGGCCTCCGGGCCGGGAAAGGGCGGTGCCCCTTCTCCCGTCCGTCCCCGGGGCCGGGCGGCGTTCCGGCGCACTCGGCGGCCCCGGCTACTTGCCCTTAAGGATCTGGTCGACCCGGCTGACCGACAGGCCGCCGAGTGCCTCGCCGACCTCTCTCAGGGTGCGGCCGGTGCGCAATTCTTCCACCGCTTCGCGGCGGACCTGCTTGGCGGTTCGGACGGCTTCGGGCATGAGGTCTTCCAGAAACGCGCGTGCGGCCCTCTCCCGCTCAATGGGGTCCTTGGGCTGGCGGAGCGCGGCGAGCGCGGCGTCGAGGTGGGAGCGCAGTTCGTCGTTCATAGGGCGAGGTTACGGCTGGTCAGAGCCTTTTTCAAGGGGGGACTTGAAATCTTCTAGGCCCCCCTATAAACTGGTGTCATCAACCGAGAGGGAGAGGAGGGAAAAATGGACCGGGAGACCATCGCCTTCGCCGCGACGATCATCGGTGCTGTGGCTAGCAGCATCGGCGCCGTCGCGACGATCTGGGGCGCGTGGCACGCCCGCGAGAGCAACAAGCGTCGCGGGAAGCACCGCCACTAACGGCAAACCCGGAGGGGGCTATGGCTAGTAGCCCCCTCCGGGGAACCCCAGTCTCCCACAGCACGGCCAAGGTGAGAACGCGGTCCGCCGCCCACGGGGCGAGATCGCGGTCCAGTCCGAACCGATTTCAAGGGGGGACTTGAAATCTTCTAGGCCCCCCTATAAACTGGTGTCATCAACCGAGAGGGAGAGGAGGGAAAAATGGACCGGGAGACCATCGCCTTCGCCGCGACGATCATCGGTGCTGTGGCTAGCAGCATCGGCGCCGTCGCGACGATCTGGGGCGCGTGGCACGCCCGCGAGAGCAACAAGCGTCGCGGGAAGCACCGCCACTAACGGCAAACCCGGAGGGGGCTATGGCTAGTAGCCCCCTCCGGGGAACCCCAGTCTCCCGCGGACAGACCCGACACGACCCGGACACGAGAGGAGAGCAGTGAACAACACCCTTATCCGGTGGGGCGGCACGATCGCCGTCCTCGGCGGCGGCCTCGCCATCGCCGGCGCCTCGGTGCTCGACCACGTCGCGGCCGGCTGGTGGGTCCTGTGGGGAGCGTGCGCGCTCGCCACGGCCGCCGGCCACGCCGCCCGCCACCACACCAACCGCCAGCCCTAACCCGCCGGCACCCGCCGGGCCGGCGCGACCCCACAGCACGCCGACCCGGCACGCACCACCAGCTCCGCCACAACAGCCCCGCCGATGGCGGGGCTGTTCGCGTTTCGACAGACGGCCGCGAGCAGGGCGTCACGGGAATGTCGGCTACTGCGCCCAAACGCTGGACGCGGTGGCTCCAGGCCCGCCCTGCCGCCACTCGAACCCGGGCACCTCCGGAAAGGAGCCCGGCGCAGCCGCCTCACTGGCCCGCCAGGCGCTGCTGGCCACGTGGCGTCGGCGTACACCTGCAGTTGACACGTGGCCCGCCCCGTCCTCCTGTCCTCCTCCTGGTCCGCCGATGCCCCGGGATCACCCCGCCGTGCGGGGGAGAACCCAGCCGGACGAAATGCTGCCGAGGTCCTGCGCCAGGGCGAGGCGCAGCAGGGTGAGGGCGTCGTCGGGATTGGCGGACAGCAGCGGTTCGTTGTCGGCGGCATCGGAGACGGGGTGTCCGTCGATGAGGACGATCCAGAAGCGGCTGTCGTCGTCGTAGGGCTCGGTCCAGCCGGCCAGGCGGCCGCGCTGTTCGATGGCCTGGACGCCGGGGGTGGTCGGCCAGGTGAGGTGGACCAGGCCGTCGCCCAGGGCGTAGGAGCGCGTCGGCGTGCCCAGGTCCTGGTCGGTGGGGGCGCTGTGGCCGGTGGCCGTTCCCAGAGTCAGTGTCGGCACCCGGGGGGCGAGCTGGCTCTCGTTGTAGGAGCGCTGGAGCGCGTCCAGGGCCGCGCCGGTGTCGCGGTGGGTGCGGGCTCGACCGCGGTTGTCGGTGATGGCGGTGGTGGTGCCGTCGTCGTGGCACTCGGCGGCGATGTGCCCGCCCGGGCCCCACGGGCCGTGCGGCAGCGGTGCGGTCCAGCCGATCGGCCGGCCCCAGTGCAGCAGCCGGTACACGTCCTTGGCCTGCGGGTCGTTCCAGGAGGCGACCATCCAGCCCTCGCCGAACGTCGGGGCCAGGTCGTCCAGGCGATCCGCCGCTCCGAAGCGCGTCTCCGGGTCGGTGAGCGCCTGATGGCGCAACGCCTCGAAGGCCTCCGCCTGCTGGTCGGTCGGCGGAGTCGGGGCGGGCACGGGCGCGGCAGCCAGGTTTTCGGCCCGGGTCGAATCGACCGGCGCAGCGGGGGCGGGAACGGCGGCACCTGTTTCGGCCCGAGCCGTTTCTGTGAGCTGGATGTCGGGCTTAGCCACGGACGGATTTTTGGCCCGGGCCGTTTCTGCGGGCTGGACGGCGGGGGCGGGGTCGGCCGTCTTTTCAGCCCGGGCCGTATCCTCCCGCCGAACGTCGGGCTTAGCCACGAACGGACTTTCGGCCCGGGCCGTTTCGGAGCGCACCTGCGGAGAGACGCGTGTCATGACTCCGGCGGTCGTCGCCTCCTCGTCAGCCCGGAGCGGCGCCCGCTCGCGCTCGTACAGGTCCGGCCGGTGCGCCTCGTCCCGTACGGCTTCCGCCGCCTCCCTGGCGCTGATGCCCAGCGACACGTGCTGGCGACAGAACTCCTCGTAGGCGGCGTGCGCGGCCACAGGATCGGCGTCCACAGCCGCCAGATAGGCCTGGACGGTGTCGGCGACCAGGGCCGCGTGCCCAAGCAACACCGCCCGGGCACCGTGCGCGGCGGGCACCGGCTGCCAGGGGGCCACCTCCGGGCCCGGTGCCGCGCCAGCCGTCGTGGCGGCGGCCTTGGCGCGGGCCACCTTCGACTTGCACGACCGGGAACAGTAGAGGGCGGGCCGGCCGCGGCCTCCGACAGGCACCGGTTTGCCGCAGTCCGGCCGGCCGCACACCGGCGCCATGGCCGGCGCACCGTCTGGCACCTCGAACAGCACGTCAGAGGCCGCATTACGGCCCGGGTCGTTATTCACGGTCGAAATCGTAGCCCTGACGTCCCACCAGGCCCAGCCGATATAACGGCCCGGGCCAAAACGGTGACGTCGCCCAGCACCTTCTCCCCCATCCACATTTCGGCCCGAGCCGCATTCAGCACCCGGCACTGACCGGGAACTTACGGCCCGGGCCGTTTCCGACCGCCGCACCCCAGGCCGGGCCGCGCCACTGTGACTTCGCTCGATGGATTGCGAATGCGGGATCTAGTGCAGCCGCCTACGTAGGCACGCTTACGACTCGTCCTCGGTGGGACGGGTTCCTTCGACGGCAGACCGCAGCCGCTGGTAGATGCCATCGACGCGGCCGATGAGTCGCTCGACCTCTTCCCTGTCCCAGACAGGGTAGATGCCTGCCGCCTTGGCGTGGCTGCGCGCGTCGGCGACCGCCCTCGTCACCTCGGTTGCCCCCTGTTCGCAGTCGTTGAGGATTTTTCGGATGTAAGCCTTCTTCGTCTCGGCCTGCTCCCTGTCGCCAGCGGAGCGCGCCTTGACCAGCTCGAACTGCAACTGGCTGACAGCCCGGGGATCAGGGGAAGCCATTGGGGACGGGGTGTGCTGCGGCGGACTCAGTCGTTTCCCGCTGCCCTGAGGGAAGGCGCGGTCAAACCAGGCCCGGTCGGCGACCTCGACCGAGAGGTCGGCTTCGCCGCTTCCGAAGACGCGCCGGGGCTTACGTCCCTCGTCCATCGCTGTCGCCAGCTCGCGCAGCAGTTTGACGGTCCGCAGCCTTGACCGGGGGTTGTTCAGGGAAGCCAGCACGTCGCTGATGCTGCGGCGGGCGCGCTGCTGGAGCTCGCCGTCATCGCCACGGCTAGCCTGCGCACCCATAGAGCCCCGGTCGGGGTCGGCGAGCTTGAAGGCGGCCAGCCACTGGGGTGCGATGTAGCGCACCAGCTCGTCGAACGCGCCATCGTCGCTGTGCGCTGCGGCGAGTAGCTGGTGGACGCCCCGGCCGCTGAGCACCACGCCGGAGCGCGCCGCGTTGACCGTGACGGTGCCGTCGTCCACGCGGGGGTTCCATGCCTCGGGCCAGCTCATCGAGCACAGCGCGGAGTACGCGCGCAGCCGTTCCACCACTGCGTGCTTATCGATGACCGCGCCCTCGCCCATCGCCTGGCGCAGCAGCAGGCGCCGGCGGTGGTCGTCCGCGTTCGGGAAGAATTGGGTCAGAAGCAGCCGACTACGCAGAGCACGCTGCTCGCTCACACTGGTGTCTGGGTCGACATGGGGCAGCCGCGTCACGGGCTCGTCACCGACGAGTACCAAGAACAGTTGCTCGTCGATCACGCCGGCAGTGCGGTAGTCCTCGAGGAGCCGGCGACCGACGGCTCGGTCCTGGTTAATCGTGGGGAAGGGCAGTTCGGCGTGCAGGTGGTCACGGCGGTTGAGTGCCTGAACTGTCTGATACAGCAGCTCAGGAAGGGTGCAGCCGACGGCGAGATGGGTGTCGACGGCGGCGACTCGCAGTGCGTGGTACTCCTCGCCACCTGGGGCGTCGTGGCTCAACGCTATCTTCTGTCGGGCGACCCACTCCCGCAGCGCGGTGGTCACGTCGGGAGCCGTGAGCAGGGCGACCTGGTCGCAGTTCAAGATCTCGTGACGGCCCTTGGTGCGGTTGTTCCCCCTCACCGCCGGCCATCCCCAGAAGTCGCCGTCAGGTGTGCGGTAGACCTGGGCCACCAGCAAGCACGGCTGCTCTTGCCCATTGACCCTGATGTCGGCTGGCAGGTTGTACCCGCGTTGGCCCTCGTCCCGGCCTAGGAGGCGAGCGGAGCGGTTGACCACCGCGCCGACTTGCTCCGTGCTGTCCAACTCCACACTGAGGGCGGCCGTAGCCTCACCGCCGGGGCCGCGCCACGAGCCGACTGGTGGCAACCTCCAGGATGAGGCCGCCGGGGCGGGATCTGCCGGGCTGGACCACTCGTCGTTGTGCCGCTCGTTGCGCTCCCACGTATTGCCCGCGCACCCGAACAGCTTGACGTTCAAGGTGAGCAGCGAACCGTTGGCCAGCCGAGTCAGCCGTGCGGCGCGGATCACCTCCACGCCTTGGCTGTCTTCCTCCACTACGGAGTCGACCGGCTCAGCGAGGTATGCGAATGCGACAGCGAGGGCCTCGCGGGGGGCATTGACGCCAGGGGTGGCTTGCGCGGCAGCGACCAGGCGCTGAACGACGTCCGGAGGGAGGGGGTCGGGGTAGTGCGGGGAAAGCTCAACGGTCACGTTCTGCCCTTGCCTGAGATACGCGGTGTGAAGGTTAACTCGCACGTTAGCGCCACCGTGAGCCAAGTGAACGACTCTGCACGAATTGCCCCCGCGTTTGCCCGGCACGTGCTACAGCGCTCGATGGAGGCAACAGAGAAGGGGGAACACACATCCCGCAAGATCGTGTTATGAGCGCTTAGCTGGGGATGGAACAGATGCCTGCCCAGTGGAGCTGTGCTGGAACACTTTTTCTCGCATTGGAACTTTCCAGCATCCTCCGACACACGGTGCCATCACCGCCGAACAACTCCTCGCAAACTAACCCGCGAAACAGCGCGCAAATTACAAGTCGAAAACCTGAGCCCGAAGACGACAGGCGCGCTCGCACACCTCGACGAGGCCGTCGACGAAGACCGGCGCCGACGCGAACCGGACCGCCGGTCCCTGCACCTTCGGGACGTCACCTGCCATGCCGGCCGCACCGCCTCCACCCTGGCGGCCTGGCGCGGGCCGATGGCCGCTATCAGCGACTGGACCCTCCGTACCCAAACCGCCGATCCGAAGCCCATCGTTCACAGCGGCAGTGCTCTGCGGAACATCACGGCGTAGCGGGGGTATTGAGCAGAGCCCGCCTCACAGGCCCGTACGCCGGCCGCAGGAGGAGGCTGTCGTTGCCTAGTTTGAACATGTGGAAGGGCCACTTCTCCCCACGCTCGGCGTAAGAGGGGAAGTCGACCAGCTTTCCGTCGGAGCGCCGTCTCGGGTCCTTGACGCGTTCGATCAAGCCGAGGCGGTGAAGCATCAGGTGGGACTCGTAGACGTCTCGGGACAGGTGGTATTCGGAGGTTCGCGCCTCCTGGGAAAAGAAGACGCCTGGCCTTCTCAGGAAGCGTCGCTCCAGGTGGCGGAAGGCGAGGTAGAACCTGATCTCGGCGGGGGTCAGCAGGTAGATCCAGCCCTGTGTCACGAACCCCGTAGGGATCCTGATGGCGTCTTCGAAGGGGTCAGGGGTGTGGTAGTAGGCCGTCTCCTTGCGCTTCCTGCCGGACTCGTCCAGCGCCATCACAGCCTGGGGCGGCGTGCCGACGTTCCTTTGGATCAGTCCCTCGTCGGCCAGGCGCTTCAGGGCGGAGCGGACTTGGCGCTCGCGGTTGGCCCGAGAGGAGATGGGGACTTTGATGCCAGCGTTCTCCCTCGCCTTCGAGAACGTGAGGCTGGTCCAGGAGAGGGCATCCTCGTGGCTGCTGAGGGGGAGCGGGCTGGGCCCCGCGAAGCCGCGGCGCTTTCGACACTGGGCTTCGAAGAGGATCAGCAGGTACAGCTGGAGGTTGACGCCCCGGGGGGCGGCGATTCGGACGACGGGGGGTGTACCTGTCTCGTCGAACCCTGTGAAGAAGAAGCTGCTCCGGATCGTGAACGTGTTCAGTCGACCTGTTGAGGATGCCTCCGCATGCAGCTGAGCGCAGAGGGCCGTCGTGCGTCTCCACAGCGGCTCCATCTCCTCAAGGTCCGCCAGGCGCGCCGCTCGCCGCTCTGCGCTCCTCGGCATCACAGCCCCCTCTTTCAACCCTTTGGCCGCATGTTCGCATGTCGTTGACCAGCAGAATCAGCTTAAGAGTTAAAGACTCTATGCGGGCCAAAGGGTTCTCGGCCTCGACCCATCAGGCTCTGACCCTTTGGCCGCATGCCCGCACCTCTGTGACCAGCAAAAATGGTTAAGGGGTTAAGGACTCTATGCGGGCCAAAGGGTTCTCCTGAGCGCCTTTCGCTGCTGTCCTCCGATACAGAAATCTATCGGTGCCGGGGTGTTCCCGGTGCCGGCCGAGGCAAGGCCGGCGACATCGATCGAGGGGAAGCGGTCCAGTGGCCAAGAACAACAAGAAGAACAACCGTCCGGGACGGACTCCTGTGGGCCCTGCCGGCCGTCGGCCGAGCCCCAGTCGTTCGGCGGCGCGGCGGCCGGGCCGCAGCGACACGATCACTGTCTTTTCCAGTGTGGTCCAGCTCCTGCGGCTGCTCTGGGACATCAGTCAGAAGATCCAGTGACCGGCGGCTGGCCCCTCGGCGTCCCGGGCCGCTGAGCCGCAGCTCGCCGCCCATCTGAAGCGCCGCCAGGCCTCGGTACCCGCACTCGATCGGGCAGCGCACCGTCCAGCTGCCGACCCGCGTGGTCGACTGCATCGCCGAGCTGATCCGCGACGAGACCGAGGCTCTGGAACACGTCCCGGCAGGCCGCAGCGCAGACGGCTCCGCAGCGGACCCGGACGCCTGGCACTGACGCCAGGCCGCCGAAACTCGGCTCTCGCCCCCCGGGCGGGCCCGCGTTGTGCTCGGAGAAACGCCTGTGCTGCGGCGGACTCGTGGGCGAAGATCACTGCACGCGCCCGGAGTGCAGGGCGCGGTGCAACGGGAAGGGGGAGGGGTGAACGTGATGATGGCGCTGCCCGGGCCGCTGGATGGCCTGTCGGGCGGCGCGCTTGCGGGCGGAGGAGGGCTGCTGCTGGCGGCCCTGTTCGTGCTGGCGGTGCTCGCCAACCAGAACAAGGGCCCCCAGGGGCAGAAGGAGTTCAACGAGGCCGTCGAGCGGTTCTTCGGCTCGATCGGGCGCGGCGTCGGCCGGTACGTCTCCGGCCGGGACCTGGTCGGCGAGCCGCGCAGTCAGGCGGGATGGTGGCGGGCTGGCCCGCCCGCGCCGGATGACAAGCGGACCGAGACGCCCGTCGAGCGGCTCGGTCTGCCGGCGGAGGCCGCGGTCTCGCTCGCGAAGCCGCGGCAGCGGGGCCGGGTGGCGAGGGTTCTTCTCGCGGTGACGGCGCCGTTGCGGCTTTTCGGGCGTACGGTGGCGGGCCTGTGGCGAGTGCTGCGGATCTGGCACCGGTGGCCGCGTGCCGCCCGCTCAGTTGTCCGGCTGGCCCCGCTGGTGGCCGCGTGGGGCTGGTGGCGGTTCCCGGAGGGGACGCGGCTCGTCCTGATCGCCGCCGCGGCCGGGGTGCTGCTCGCGGCGCTCACGAGTCCGGCCGGCCTCGGCTGGTGGCGGTTCACCCCCGTGTGGACAGATGGACAAATTTACGGGCCCGCCCTGTGGGTGGTGATGCGCCAGGCGCTCAAGATGGAGGACGACGAACCCGACCGGCGCTGGCTCGCCCTTCCCGACGATATGACCGCGGACGGCGCCCGGATCGTCCTGAGAATTCCGATTAAATGGCCGGGGACTCCGGAGGCACGGGCGTTCATCGAGCGGGCCGTCGAGGAGCGGGCGCCCGGGGATTGGGTGGCCGAATGGAACCGGACGAGCCGTGAGCACTACGTCGTCTGGACGCCGAAACCGAAGCCTAAGGACAAGGCCAAGCTTCCGGACTACGTGCCGTGGCGGTCGACCGGAGACCCCCGAAGGGTCTTCATCGGTCTCGCGATCGAGAACAACGAGATCGTCGATGTCGTCATCGAGACGAAGAGCGCCACCCCGCACTGGGGCGTGGGCGGGGATACCGGTTCGGGGAAATCCACCGTCCTTTACATTCCCGTCGTTCACGGCCGTCAGAGCGGCGAGCTCATCGATATCCTCGATACGAAGAGGAATTCGCTGATCGAGGCCGAGGGGCATTCTGGGGTTCGGGTTCACAAGACCACCCAGGCCTGTATCACGGCATTCGCCGAATTCCTGGTCAGCATGATGGCGGCGGAAGCGGCGATGGAACGCGGGGCGGATCCCGCGCTGCGGGCCCAGCTCGTCCCCAGGACCCTGGTGGTCGACGAGCTACCCACTCTGATCAAATTGGCATACACGTGGTGGAGGTACGGGCTCAAGGGAAAGGGCGTGCCCCCGTTCCTGGACTGGCTCGGAATTATTCTTCTGCAGGGCCGGTCGAGCGAGCACCGTGTCGTCGTGGGCACGCAGCAGTTCGCGAACTCGTATTTCGGCGGGACCATGGAGCGTGCCCAGATCGGGACGCGGATCGCGGTCGGCCAGCAGGACAGGGTTTCCTGGGGTGTCGCTTTCGGGCAGAGCACCCCGGTCATCGGGTACGACGCCGGTGTGAAGGGCCGCGGCGCGTTCTCCGACAAAAGGAAGCACCCCGAGGAGGACCATCTTTACGTCCGGGAGATCCAGCCCTGCTACATCACTCCCGACGTTTCCCGGTATCTCGCCCAGTGCGCACCGGCACCCGCCTGGTTCGATGCCGGGGAAATGGCACCGTGGATCACGCAGGAGGTCCTGGACGCCGTCAACCAGGTCGCCGCGACCACGGAGTTCCTGCCGGGCGGCAAGTACGGGCCGGGGGCTGTCGCGCCGGGCACGGCCAGGGGGATCGAGGCGGGTCCACCCAGGTCACAGCACACGACACCGGGGGACGCGACAGGCGCCGCGACAGCGGGCGCGACAGCGGCCGGCACTCCGGCGCTGGCCGCCGGCGACGTCCTGCCGGAGACGTACTCCCTCGCCGAGGCGTATGAGCGGGAAATCCTGCCGTGGAAGGCCTCGACCGCCAGGACGTATTTTAAGCGGGGCGTCGAGCGGGGCATCCCCGCGCCGGAGGGCGTCAGCGACGGCAGCACCTCGTACTACGCCGAGGAAGAACTCCGAGGTTGGCTCGCCCAATGGGAGCGGTGGCAGAAGGAAAACAATGTCAAGAACTCCCGTAAACCGGCTGGCAGCGGGCCCGGGAGCGACGTAGCCGCAGGTTGAGGAAGGCTCGGCAGGGCGCAGGCTGAAATGACTGTGCCCTGCCTCCATGGTGGTGTCGGGACGGGAATATGCGTCATCATGCCCGGAGGCGGATACCGGTCTGGTCCCGGCCGGGATGCCCGGTAATCGCCGTCGCGGCTCAGCAGGAAGCGGCCGGTGATCCGGGACGATGTGCGGAAGGGCGGGGAGGGAAAATCGGTGCCTGGAGCCTCGCGGATCCGAAGGGAATTCTCTCTACCCGGACATAAAGACGTCCGGGGCGACGCGGAAACTCCGAACTTCCCGCTTCCGGTTACCGGCTGCGGAACGCTCACGTGCCCCGCTCCGGGGCCGGTCGCGCGTGGACGTCGGTAAGTCTCGTAAGAGCGCCAGATCGGCCGCCGGGACGCGCAACTCGGCGGACAGCACCGGAAACCAGCGAAGCGGTACTCTCTGGCGTCCCGTCTCGACGTCGCAGTACGTCGATTTCTGGACACGGAGGCGACGCGCGATATCGGCCTGACGCAGCCCGGCGGAAACCCTCATCTCCCTCAGGGAGGGCAGCAGGCCGAAATCGGCGATCTCCTGCACGGGAACCCCGAGGACGTCCGCGAGTCGTCTCAGCCGTGACGGGCGAGGGGAATTCCCCGTCGTCTCCCACGTCGACACTGTCGAACGCGAGCAGCCGATCAGCCGCGCCACCTGGGCTTGGGTCATTCCGCGCTGCGTTCGCAGCTCGCGCAGTCGACCACGACGTATCCGCATCCGGGCAGGCCCCTTCGTCGTTGGGCAGCAGTGACCGCACTCTAACCGCCTCGGAGTGTGCACCCCGGGCTCCATGTCACGATCCGGGAACCGTGGTCACAGCCCGGGAACCGTCATACGAACTTCTTTGACGGGGCGATTACGGGGGGCCTATGGTCGATCACCTGTACGTCAGGGGTGGCGCGGGGGACGGGGAGGTCGTAAGTCATGCCCACTTTCGGCACAATTTTCCGAAAGATTGCAGGATTACCCGAACCTGCCCAGGCCGCTCCCGATAAGCGACGGCCCTCGGACGAACCCCGTCCAGGCGGCGACACCCAACCGCCGACGAGCCCCTGGGAAGCGGCCGGACTCGACCTCGCTGCCCGTACCAGCCGCAACGGCGCCGCGCCCGAGACACCGCAGCAGCCGCCCGTACACCCGGGCGCCGTCCCGTGGGTGCCCCAGGACGAGAAGTCCGGCGCGGTCGCCCTGCGCCGTCTGGGCCGGGGAGTCCTGTGGACCGTGGTGGTCCTGGCGGCCGTCACCGGCGTGCGGTCCTGGATCGTCCCGCCGAAGGCCCCGCCGGCCCCGGCCCCGCAGCCCCTTTCCACTGGTCCCGCATTCCCGACGGCCGAGGCCCAGGCCCTCGCCGGCAGGTTCGCCCGCGCTTACATGACCTGGGACGAGGGCGCGGCACAGCAGCGTGCGGCGGCGCTGGCCGCCCTGCTGCCGACCGGCGCCGACACGGGGATGGGCTGGGACGGCAAGGGCCGTCAGGAAGTGATCGACACTCAGCCGGACGCCGTGACACCCGGCGCCCAGGGCCAGGCGCGGGTACGGGTCGAAGTCCTGGTCCGCTCCGGCGCATCCGCCGCTGCCCAGCCCACTGCCCAGCCGGGCGTGCCGGCACCCGCGCCGTCGGCGCCTGCCGCCCAGTGGGTCGCCCTCGAGGTGCCCGTCGCCACCGCGGCCGGCCACCTGGTGGTGAGCGGGCAGCCCGGCCTTGTCGGACTGCCCGAGCACGGCCCGGCGCTGCAGCGCCCGCCCGCGGTCGAGACCGACGCCGCCCTCAGCACCAGTACGCAGCCGATCATCGAGGCGTTCTTCAAGGGCTACGCCGGAGGAGGCGGCACCTCGGCTGCCGCGACCGCGCCCGGCGCCGTCCTGCCGCCGCTGCCGGCGGGAATCGAGTTCCGTTCCCTGACGGCGTGGGCCCTGGACCGCGGCGACGGCACGGACCGGGTCGGCACCGCCCGTGTGTCCTGGGGGATCGGCGGCGCGCAGATCGAACAGACCTACCGGGTCTCCCTGACTCGTGTGTCCAGCTCCGCCGCCGCGACGTGGCAGGTCTCCGCGGTCTACGGCGGGGCCACCGGCTGACCGCCGGGCCGCGGCCTGCTCGCGGGCGGTGAGTTCCTGTCATACGCCCCGCTCACAATCCACATCAGCCATGTATCAGCCTCGAAAGGGAGTCGATGCACGACCACCTTGCATCCGGCGCACAACAGCTCGCCGCACTGACCGACGGCACGGCCTTCAAGAACTGGGCTCTCCTGATCTGCGGGAACCTGTTCCTCGCGTTTTTGGCGGTCAGAATGGTCGGCCAGTTCATGAAGGAGGAATGGGGGAGGCTGATCACGACGATCGTCGCGGCCGTCGCCGTCGCCGGCTTCATCTGGTTCCCGGACACCGCCAAGACCCTGCTCGGCGACGTCTGGACCAAGGTCACGGGCAACACCTGAGATGCGGCAGGGGAACACCTACACCCGGCACTTCGACCTGGAAACCCGCCAGCACGAACTGCTGGGCATCGACCTGGGCGAGGGCGCGCCGCGCCGCGCCCTGGTCCTCGGTCTGGTCCTGTACGCCGTGTGGCTCGGTCTCCTGCTCCTGATCCTCGGGCTGCCGAGCCGGTTCACGTTCACGCTGTACTTTCTGCCGCCCCTGATGATCACCATCTTCGGCACGCAGCGCAGCCACAAGCTCGACCGCCGGTGGAACATCACCCGGTGGGCCATCTCGATCCGGTACCTGGTCCTCGGGCACCGTCCGGTCATCTGCGGCGGCCGGCGCGCGACGCACCGCTCGGAGTGGCTGGGTCGGCGTGCCCGCTGGGGCAGTCGGCTCGACCTGCTCGCGGACTCCCCGCTCGGTCGGCTGGTCGACCGCTTCCTCGGGCCCCAGGGCCAGATTCCCACCGGCTCCGGCGTCCCGCTGCAGCTGGCCGCCCGCCCGCGCCTGTACGGCCCGGACGCGGTGGGGCGCGCGTACGGGCGCAAGACACTCCACAACTAGCCAGCCAGTAGCAGGGGGAACGCGCATGAAGTTGGCCCGACGGATCGGGCAGTTCGTTGGCCTCGGCGGCGAACGCTCGGCGCCGCCGCCGCAGTACACGGCCGTCGCCGACGGGCTGATCGTCACCAGCACGCACGCCGAGGCCTGGTACGTCCTGGGGACGTCGAACACCGATCTCATGAGCGAGGCCGCCCGGGACGCCGAGCTCGACCAGGCGATCAGCGCCCTGGCGCACACGCTCGGCGGGATGGACTGCCATCTGCGGGTGCTCTGGTCGCCGCTGCACGCCGCCGACTACCTCGCCGAGGCCGAGGAGATGTTCACCACCGGGAACTGGCAGTACTGGGCCGACCTGAGGGTCCGCCGCCTCGAACAGATCGGCCTGCCCTCACGCCATCTGCTGCTCGGAGTGAGGATCACCGATCGCACCGGCGCCGCCCAGTCGGCCGGGCGCCGCACCGTGCAGGAGGGGCTGGGGATCGCCTCCGCCTCCGTCAGCAACCGCGAACTGGCCAAGCTGGACGCGACCATGCGCCGCCTGGGCCGCCGTCTCGAAGCGACGCCCTGGCGGGCCCGGCCGGCCAGTGTGGAGATGCTGGCGTGGATGATCAGCCGCGAGCAGCACCGCGCGGCCCCGGTCCCCGCCGCGCACCGCGGCCAGGTGGTCGGCGCGCAGCTCGCCAACCTGACCAGGGGACGCATCCTGCCCTTCCCGGACCATCTCCAGGTCGTCGGGCCCGGCGGTGAAGTGGCGGCGTGGACGGCGATCCTGACCATGGCCGGGTTCCCGGAGCAGCAGCCCGTCCCCGGCTCCGGCGAGTGGCTGCGGGTGCTCGCCGAGATCAACTACGTGCCGGAGCCCGAGGACGGCGAGGACGACCCGGACGCGCTGATCCTGCCCGTGAGCCCCGAGGCGAGCGTCCGGTTCAAGGTCCAGCGCAAGCGGGACGCACTCAAGGTCGTGGACGACGCGCGCCGCCTCGCCAAGGAACAAAGGCGCAGTGCCGCGAGGCACTCGGCCGAGGACCCGGGCGGGGCCATCGAGGAGACCGAGGACGTCATGGCCGGTCTCGCGCGGGACATGCAGCGCGAGGACGTGACGCTGGTGGAGGACCACCCGCGCCTGATCGTCACCTCGACCACCAGCCTGGCCGACCTGCGCGCCCGGGTCGACGCGGTGATCGACTTCTACGGCGGCAGCGGCATCGAGGTCCACCTCGCGGAGGACGAGCAGCGCGAACTGTGGCTCGAGGCGCAGCCCGGTGACCGGCTGCGCGTGCCGGACCTGGGACACATCCGTGATGCCACCGCCTTCGCCGGCTCCTGGTGGTGGGGCGGTGCCAAGGTAGGCGACGACGACGGTCCGATCGCCGGCTACCTCACCGGCTCGACTCCCGGGCCGTTCCGCAACGACGTCACGGCCGGGAGCGATCGCGGCGACGCGACCACGACCCTCTACGTCGGCCGGTCGGGCCGCGGCAAGACCACCGCGATGATGCTGAGCATGCTGGACGCCGCGTTCCGCGGCGCCTGCTGCATCGCGCTGGATTTCAAGGGCGACCTGGGCGGCGTCGTGACGGCCGGGCGCCAGCTCGGGTTGACGGGCCATGTCGTGGAGACCGGCACCCAATACGCCGGGTTCTGCGACCTGTTCGTCCTCCTCGCCGAAGAAGGCGTCGAGCGCGCGCAGATCGAGGTCCCCGCCCAGCTCGGCATCGCCATCCCCCCGCACCTGCGCGCTCGCGGCGCCGAGACCCCGATCCAGCATGCTGTCAACGCCGTCGTCGGCCAGGGCCAGCCCGCCACATGGCGAGTGATCGAATACCTGCGGCGCATGGAGGACCCGCTCGCCCGCGAGACCGGCGAAGCCCTCTATGAGCTCGCGCAGACCGGCGTCGGCGCACCGTTCATGGGCCGCCCCACTGACCAGACGATTCCGCTGCGCCCGGAGCCGGGTATCTGGGTGGTGCAGATGCCGGGGCTGTCGCTGCCGGACATCGAGTCCGACCGGGAGGACTGGAACGTCTCCCAGCGTCTGTCGGTGGCGCTGATGCACAGCATGCTGGCGTTCGGTGTGGTGACGGCCGGCCGCCGTGACCTGCGGGGCCTGCGCAAGGCCGTGTGCGTGCCGGAGGTCCACGTTCTGACCGCGACGCGTGAAGGCTCGGCGTTCCTCTCCTACATCGCCCGTGTCGGTCGCGCTTTGGCGACGGCGCTGCTGCTGGACACTCAGGACCCGGACAGCATCAACCGACTGACCGGTGTCGTCGAGCAAATCAGCGCGGTCTTCGGATTCCAGCTGACCACCGCCGAGCAGCAGGACGCGCTGGCCGAGCTCCTCGGCCTGCCCGTCGACCGGCACACCCGTGCTCTGATCCGCAGCGTCGGCCTGCTGCCCGACGGCGAGATCCGGCACGGCCACTGCATCGTGCGGGACCGGCGTGACGCCGCCGCCACCGTGCAGTGGGACATCCCGAGTTGGGAACTGCGCGGGTGGCTCGACACCTCGCCGCAGGCGACCGCAAGCGCCGACGGACACGACGGCGGGCCCGTATCCATGGAGAAGGTGACCTCTTGACGAAGCACCGCCGCACCCGCGCCGCCGTCCTCACCGCCGCTGCCGCCGCCCTGCTCGCCGCGGCGGGCTGCGGGTCCGACGGCAAACCCGCCAAGACCGACGACCCGGCGGCCGCGGTCCTCAAGGCGGCCCGCGAGTACCAGGAGGCCGCCAACTCCGGGGACTGGACAAAGGCGTGCCCGCTCATGTCGGCCCGGCTGCGCGGCGGCACCGTCGCCGACTGCATGAGCGCCCATGAGGCCAACCCCGCCTCGATCGACCACTGGACGCCGACCCCCACCGCATCCGAGACGCCCACCCTGCCACCGGCCACCTACGCCGACGGCTCCACCCCGCCCCCGCCCGCCACCGCCACGCCCACCGGCCCCGACTACGCCGACACCGGCAAGGTCGCCGTCAGCGACGCCACCGCCATTCCCGCGGCCGGCAACCACCCGGCCGGCTGGGCCGTCTACGCCACCTGGTCCGTCACCTGGCCCGACAAGCCGGCCGAGACCGACCGCCGCGCGCTGCGCCTGGTGCAGGATGACGGCGGGTGGCGGGTGGACCAGCACGAGGACGCGATCACATCGCCGGCGGAGCTGACCGCGATCCTTAGCCGGGTGTCGAAGTGATCCCTCTTTTCCCGATACTGAGCCGGGTGCCGCGGCTGCGGAACCTGATGATCCCGCTGCTGTTCTTCCTGTGCCTGGGCACGATGCCCGCGCACGCCGCCAACATCGCCCCGGTCGGGCTCGGGGACCTGATGCCGTCGCCGAGCAGTTCGGTCCCGGCCGGGCAGGGGACGATGTTCGAGACCTACAACAACATGCTGTTGTGGCAGCTCGACTCCGACTACGGCGTGAGCGACGTCCTGGACCCCACCCTTGAGGCGTTCGCCGACCTCGGCATGATGCTGATCGTGATCGTCGGCCGCGCGTGCGTGGTGATCGTCCAGTGGCTGTTCGCGCTGACGTCGATCCCGCCCCTGGAGCAGGCGATCACCCGCAGCATCGGCGGCGCCGCCGCCGGTCTGACGGAGACCCTGCTCCCGACGGCGCTCGCCATCGGCGCCCTGGTCGCGTTCGTCGACCACAAGAAGAACGGCGGGGGGAGCCTGTCGCAGATCGCCTGGGTCGCCGTGTCCGGCGTCGTCTCCATTTCGCTGCTGACCTCGCCTGGTGCGTGGGTCGGCGGCGTCGACACCGCGCGCACGCTCGGGGCCAACGTCACGATGCAGGCCACCTCGGCCGGTCTCGGCGACGGAACGCAGGATTTCCCGTTCAAGCTCAACCACACCCCGCAGTTCACCGGGCAGGGCCGCGACGACGCCTTGCGCAAGAGCTCCGACAGCGTGTGGCGCGCCTATGTCGCCACGCCGTGGTGCCTGGCCGAGTACGGCAGCTTCGAGGTGTGCCGCAAGTTCGGAAGTCAGGTCCTGGACAAGGGCACTGACATGGACAAGCGCAAGGACTGGCTGCAGGACACGGTGACCAAGGACGCGGTCGGCTCGGACTCGGTCAGCTGGCGACAGGGACACCGCCCGGTCGGCCGGATCGCCGTGGTCATCCCCTCCCTGATCTCCGTGCTGCTGTTCGCGGTCCTGATCATCATGCTGTGCTTCACCTCGCTCGCGAGCCTGCTCGGGGCACTGATGCTGCTTCTGACAGGCGTCGTCTTCTCCTGTCTGTGGGTCATCCCGGGGCGTCCGCGGCAGTGGGGCCTGGCCTGGTTCGACCAGCTGCTCGGCCGGACGCTGGAGTCCATGATCGCCACCCTGGTCCTCGGGGCGGTGCTCAGCCTCCAAACAGCAACGACGCAGATGTTCGGCACCTACGGGTGGCTGCCGAGCGCCGGCCTGTCGATCGCCGTTGCCGTCGTCGGGATCAAGTTCCGGTCGACCGTGGCGGCCATTTTCGGCGTCGCCACCAGCAATGGCAGCGCCATGGGCGGCCTGCTCGCCATGCAGGCCCTGAGCAAGATCGGCAAGCGCACGTTCACGCGCCGCCCCTCCCCCACCGCCCCCGACAGGAAACCGCGCGGCGGAGGCAAGGACGACGGGTCAGGCAGCGGACCCGGCGGCAGCGGGTCCGGCGGCACAGGGCGCTCCGGCGGCCAGCCCCCCACGCCCACCCGGCCCCGGCCCATCCCGCCGCCCCCGCCGCCGCTGCCGCAGGAAGCCATCGAGCCCGCACCCGCCCGCATCCCGCTGCCCGCAGGAACACACGGCGGACGAACAGGCAGCGACCACCGCACCTCACCCCGGCCGCTCCCGCGCCCGCAGCCGCGCCCCATCCCGGCCGGGACCGGCGGCGCCGGTCCCGCCCGCACCCCGCTGCCCGCCGGCGCCTCGACCACAGGCCCGGCCCGGCCGCAGACCGGCGCCGACGGCCAGCCCGCGGCCATCCCCGGGCACCGCCGCCCGGAACCGCCGCCCGCCCACACCACCCCGCCGACGGCCCCGGCGGCTGGGCGGCCGCGCACCCAGCCGCCGCAGGACGGGACGCAGGACGGGCCGGACTACGGGTTCAGGCAGGCCCCGCCGCCCCCGCCACCGGGCGAACCCCGAGTCATCCGGGGCGAGGTGATCAGCCGTACCCCGCCCGTGATCGCCGACCGGCCGCGCCGCCGCCGCGGCACCACGACACCGCCGCCCGCCCGCAAGGTGGCGCCCGCCGCCCGCACACAGGCCCCCACGCCCCAGGCCAACAGGAGGGGATGACCCATGCCCGCCGACCGCGAGCCGACCCCCCAGGAATGGCGCGAGATCCTCGCCCGCGGCGTCGACATGCCGGAGGAAACCCGCACCGGCAACCGCCGCAAGCGCCGCGAAGCCCGCCGCGACCACCGCCACGACAGCCGGCGGGAGACGAAGGCATGGCTCGAGGAACAGCGGCGCCGCGAGCCGGTCAACCCGGCCGGCGCCATCCTCGCCATCCTGCTGATCCTCGGCCTCGGCATCGGCGCCCGGTGGCTGTGGCCCAGCGGCGGGCACCAGGCGGCCGGCCCCGCGCCGGCCGCCTCGACGACGCACCCCGTCTCCCAGGACGACCAGCCCCAGCCGACCGCCGTGACCACGACACCGCAGCAGACACCCGAGCCCACCCACGACCGCAGCAACCACGACAAGGTGGCCGAGAACGCCGTACGCCTCTACCTCACCCGCGACCCGGTCAAAGACCAGGACCACAAAGCCTCCGTCGAACGGGCCGCGCCCTACCTGACGCCCGCCCTGACCGCCAATCTGGAAGGCCACTCCGACCCCGCGTTCACGAAGCTCGTCAGCCAGGGATCCGCGACGGCCACGGTCACCGCCGTGACCGTCGGCCCCGCCGACCCCGGCCTGCCGCCGGACACCCCGCTGCGCGTCTGGCGCAAGGTCACCGCCACCATCGAGGTGCGCGGCTACGCCACCACGACGCAGACCACCGTCCTGCAGGCCGAGGTCACCCTCGGCGACGGCGACCAGTGGCGGGTATCCGCCCTGCTGGGGCTGTAGTGGACGGCCGCGACGCGGCCCGCTTCGCCGCCCAGGCAGCGGGCCGCGCCCTGATGCTCAAAGCCGGCGCGATCGTCGCAGCCTTCGGGCTGGTCGGCCTGCTGGTCATCGGCATCCTCGGCGGCGGCGCCGGAAAGGCCGGCGCCGCCAGTACCTCCTGCGGCAACCTGGGCACACCCGGCGCCCCCCTGCCCGGAGGCAGCACCGGCCCCGACGGAGCCAGCCCCACCCACTACCCCGGCGGCCGGATGCGCGACGAGCAGCTCGCCAACGCCAAGACGATCGACCAGGTAGCCCGCGAACGAGGACTGTCCGGCCGGGCGACCCTCATAGGCCTCATGACGGCTCTGCAGGAGTCCACCCTGATCGATCTGCCCGGCGGCGACCGCGACTCGATAGGGCTGTTCCAGCAGCGGCCCTCGATGGGCTGGGGCACCGTCGAGCAGCTCAAGGGCCACCCCGACTACCAGGCGAGGATGTTCTTCTACGGCTCGCCCACCGGCGACCCCCAGGGCCTGACCGGCGTCCCGTACTGGCAGGACAAGCCGCTCGGCGCCGCCGCCCAGGCGGTCCAGCACAGCGCCTACCCGGACCTGTACGACCGCCAGGAGCAGAGCGCCCGCGAAATAGCGGCCCAAGCCGGCCTCGACCTCAACCGGCCCGGCACCGGTGCCAGCGGCACCGCCGCCCCCGGCTCCAGCGCCACCCCCACCGGCCCCAACAACTGCTACCCCGAGGCCCCCTCCGTCCCCGGCGCCCCGTTCCACGACAGCGCCGCGCCCTGGCCCGACATCGTCAAGAACCCGCGCAGCACGGCGGACGCCATCGCCTGGGACCGCAACGAGGCCGCCAACGGCACCGCCAGGTGGCAAGCCATGTGCCTGGCCGCCACCGCCTCCGCCTACGGCTGGAACTACGCCGGGTACACCAACCCCCCGGCGAACTCGCACGCGTGGGCGATCGAGCACTACCGCAACATCATCCCGGCCACCATGCGGCACGACAAAGACCGCAACCCCCCGCCAGGCGCCCTCCTGTACTGGGACACCGGCGGCCAGTACGGCCACATCGCCGTCTACGTCGGAGGCGGGCAGGTCGCCAGCACCGACATCCTGAGGCCGGGCCACATCGACATCGTCCCGGCAGAGCAGATCGAAACGAAGTGGGGCGCCACCTACCTCGGGTGGGCACCGCCCTACTACCCGGCCGCCGGATAGGAAGAGACCGACCGTGACCATCGACCCGGACACCGTCCCGGCCTCGCCCGTCTACACCATCACCCTGACCAGCTCCGGCACGGCCCTGCTCGACGGCGCCGAGATCCCGGTCCCACCGGGCGCAGACCTCCACGAGGCCCGCGTCGCCGCCCTCAGAGAAGTGCAGATCAAAGCGGCGCTGCGCGACCGCCCGGTCCGGGCCATCGCCAAGGAACCGACGGGCACGGTGTGGCACCTGATCGTGTCCGTCGACGGACGGGCCATCACCCTCGCCCACCCGCACCCCCGACCGGCGACACCCGCACCCCAGCCCCCACCCGCCGCGCCGCCGCCCCCGCCCGTCCACCCCCAGCCACAGCCGCCGCAGCCGCGGGCGACCGCCGCCCCGGCCCTCGCCCCCCAGCCCGTACCCCCGCAGCCCAGGCCGTTCACCACCGGCCCCGTCACGTCCGGACCGCCACCGACCCCCCTCCCAGCCGCGCCCACGGATCCCCACGCCACCCACATCCTGCGCGTCCCAAAGCTCACACCACCGCCAGCCGAACGGCTCCCCGCCACCACCGCCGACAACTGGTCAGAACCCTTCACAGGCCCCTACGCCCTACTGCTCACCCGCATCCGCACCCAGGAAGAAACAGGCGACCACGATGGCGCCCTCCTCACGGCAGAAGCACTCGAGGACTCCCTCACCGGCCTCCTCGGCGACCACCACCCACAAACCGTCAACGCGCTCGGCCTAAGGGCCTGGCTCACCCTGCGCCACAGCGACTGGGCCGAGGCCGCAGACCTGCTGCTGCTCACCATCGAACGCCGACGGACAGCCGGGGCGCCCGCCGAGGACACCGGCCGCCTCGCCCGCGACGCACACCTCGCCTGGCGCAAACTCGCCGCAGACGATCCCGAATACGCCCTCGAAATCGCGGGCCGGCTCGTGACCGCCCTCGACAACGACGAGAAACGCCGCCGCCACGTCATCAGCTGGGTCGAAAGCGGAGCCGTACGCCCCGGTCCGGTCCGCAAGGACACCCCCACCGTGCACCTGCTGGCCCTCCCCCGACCACCCCGGACCTGACCCGTACCACCCGGCCAGCCCGCCGCGGACAAGCCCGCGGCGCCAGTCTGGCGCGGTGTTCCGGCAAACCGGACACACCATGCGGCAGCTCCGGGCCCCGAGACCGCTATCACCGGAGGCAGTAGTCGGGTACGCCGGGCAACAGGACCACCACCGTCATGTGACGCACGACACATCGAGATTTCCAAGATCCTTGCCGGATTCGCCCGATCCCGGCCCCAGAGAGTGGGGAACCTCCCCAGAAGACGGAGGAACGAGAGAGATGACCACCGCAGCCCACCCATGTGCGCTTCCGGCTGGGCTCGCCCTTCTACAGGAACCGCTGGGATGGACCGGTCGATCGGTCCAGTGTCAGTACAGGGACCTGCCCCTGGACGATCGCCTTGGGGCTTATGAGGCAGCCCTCCTCGTGTTGCTGGGAAGGGACGGCGGCGATGTTGGTGTCCCAGCCGGCCCCGTCACCATCAAGTGGATGCCTGGGGAGGTGAAATTCGAGTTCATGGTGCCAACCACGCCGGGCTGGATCGCATTCGGCCTGTGGTGGAGGCAGATGTGGGACTGGGGACTGACCCGGGAGACCCTCATAGCGGCGCTCGCCGCCCGGTGGGCCGCTATCGAGGGTGACCACGCCACCGTCGACAACTTCACCCGCGACGTCCTCGGCCACAGGAAGCCCCATGAGTGGCGAGACGCGGTGATCAGCGGGCTGCTGGGCGACTGGGTCGACCGGCTCGGCAGCTACCTGACCAATGCCGAACTGCTGGCGATCCTGCGGGACTACACCGCCGCCGAACGCCGACGATGGACGGAGATCTGGGAGCACCGGCCCGGCGGCTTCCAGTGGCGGGCTCCCGACGGCACCGTTCGTACGGGCAAGGGCAAGCGGGTGTGGCTGCTGGAGACGCCCAACCGCGACGGCGTGACGGTCCGGGACGTGCTCCCCGATAAGTCCGACGCCGGCTTCCTTGCCCTGGACCACGACTTCACCGACCCCCGGGTCGACGCCGTGCTTTGCGGTCTCGACCCGACGGAGGCCGCCGTCGCCAACCTCTGGGCCTCGCGCAAGGCCACCTGGGCCGACGCCGCCCTCGACCTCGGCCTGCCTGCCGCCTACGGCGACCGGGTCCGCCGCAAGCTCTCTCACCTCGGCGACCGGCACACCCAGCGGGCCGCAGCGGCGGTGACCCGATGAGCCGGCCCCCGGTCTACCGGGAGACCGAGCACGGCTTGGTGCTGCGCGTGCCCGCCGCGCCGACCTGCACCGCCATGGCTGGCACCGGATCAGTCGCAGGCGCCCTGCTGACAGGCACGGTGCCGCCGAACTCCCCGCTGGTGTGGCCGCTCGTCGTCCTCGCCCTCGGCTCCATGGCCTACGACCTCGGCGTCAGAGCCCTCCGGCGCCAGAACAGCTGACTGCGTATATGCCGGTCTTATCCGAGGTGATGGGCGTCACATGCGGGTTTTCAAGATTCTTTGCCGACTCCCCCCGACGGCAGGACTGGAGATGACAGACCCTGATCTCCGAGACTGGCAAGGAGTCACGAATGGACCCGGAGTACGCCCGCTTTACCGGGCTCGCCGTGCGAGCCCGCCTGCTGCCCTGGTGCGCCCGGTGCGACCAACCGCTCAACGACACCCTCCACGCATGCGTCTCGACCGGCGGCATCGTCCCGTGGTTCCGCCTCATCGACGAGAGCAACCGCGCAGACCTCGACTGGGTTCGGGCTCATCTTTACCAGTTGGTCGCTGCGGGGATCAGGATTCTTATCAGCTGGACGGAGATGGTGCCCGGCGACAAGTCCCAGCGCCTCTACGCGGACCTCGTCCTGGTACTCATCGGCGCAATCCAGGACCGGTGGCTAGTTCCCGAGACGCGCTCCGCGCTGATGGCTGCGCTTCGAGGGCAACACCAAGGCGGTCGATGACTTCAGCCGCACCTGGCTCGGGTTGTCCAACCCGCAGCGGTGGCGCGAGGCGGTCGAGACGGCCCTGCTCGGAACCTGGACCGAGGGGCTTGGCCAGGGCTGGAGCGACGACCCAGAGATCGTGAGCCTGCTGCGGCGTCACAGCCGGGCCGAACACCGCAACCTTCAGCCGCTGTGGGAGCGGAAGACCGGCGGGCGCCGGTGCGTGCTACTCAGCCAGCCCCTCGGCGCCGACCTCACCGTCGCCGACCTGCTCACTGAGCACCGCACCCCCGAGCTCCAGGCCTTGAAGGCGGAGCTCTCGGACGGCCGGCTCGCCGCCATTCTGCGGGCCCTCACCGCTGGGGAGCAGGCCACGGCCCGCCGCTGGGCGGCGGACGGGGAGTCCTGGGCACGGGCCGCGCTCGACACTGGGCTACCCGAGGCCTACGGCGAACGGGTCCGCCGCAAGCTCAAGCGCCTCGGCAACCGGCACACCGAACGTGCCCGTGCCACGGCCGGGGCGGCGGCCCGAAGCGGTCAAATCTGGCGGTCCGGGTCGGAGAAGGTCAGGCCGCCGGGCGAGAGGCGGCGACGGGCCGGGGCGGGTACGGCCGCGGTCTCACCGAGCGGCTGGCGGAAGTCGGCGCCTTGCTCGACCGGCAGCAGCCGGCGCCCGCCGGACTGGGCGGGAAGGGGCGCGTCGGCGGCAGGATCGGAGAAGGCGGGCAGCGAGAGGCTGCGTCGGTCGGTCATGATCACCAGTGTCGCAGCCTGGGTGGGTGCGGGTGGGCCAGACCGCTACCACCGGTGGTAGGGGTCTGGCCCTGGCCACCAGGGCCAGACCGGCCCGTTGTTTCAGACCCCCAGAACAGAGCGGTTAAGCCCCTGCTACCACTCTCTCTCCCGCCCCGAGGCAGGCTGGCCGCCGTGGTCTGCGCTCCGACCTGTGGGAACAGCACTGAGGCCCGCCGAAGCGGGCCTCAGTGTGGGCTGCGCCCGACGCCGGGCGGTGTGAGTGCAGAACGTTTCAGAGACGCAGAACGTTGCGGTTAACTCTGTGCTACCGGTCAGGCGGGCAAGCTCTCCGTCTGCCGGCTGTAGCGCTGCCGCCGGGCCTCGCGCAACGACTCGGGATCGGACACCACGATCTCAGGGACGACCGCCAGGCGGTCCGACATCTTCCCGCCGGTGAAGACGGGGTGGAGCTGGTAGAGCGCGTCGTCGATCGGCCAGGCAAGCTTCGTACGCTCCAGGGCGCCGACGGCCTTGTTCACCGAGGGGTGGGACAGGGCCAGTAGCTCCCCCATGTCCCGCTGGCTCAGGTTCACGGTGCCGAAGTCGGGGTCGAACCGGGCGAGGAACAGGTGCAGGAGCCGGTGAGCGCTGGCGGTCAGGTCGACCAGCGAGAGCACCTCCAACGCCTCCCGGCTGAGGACGACCGGGGCCGACGGAAGCGGGGCGATGTACGCCATGGTGCTGGTCCTTCCTGATCTCGGGGCTGCCGTGGCCGGCCGCCCGCGTGCGGGCTGGGCCTCAGACGGCGGCGGAGCGCTTGGGCTGGGCCGTCCGGCCGGACACGCGCTTGATCGGCACCACGTTCTCCCCCACCGCGGCCTGCTTCGCCTTCTTCGCCTCGTCCTTGGCGGCGGCGCGGATCTCGCGCCACTCCGCCGGGTGGTCGGGGCCTGGCAGCAGGAAGGTGTCGCCGACGGCGTCCAGCCACTCCTGCTGCACCCTCTCATGATCCCCCGAACCGATGGCGACCGTCAGGAAGGGGTTCAGCTGGAGCAGGCCCCGCCCGGCCGGGCGGACCCAGGGCAGGGAGGAGAAGTACTGCATCGCCTCGGAGACCGTGGCGGGCGACAGGCCGGCGCGGGACTGGAGGTCGCGCTGGGTGGTGCGGACGTAGCCGGGGGTGTTGGGGCGCTTCGGGGTGCCGGAGCCCATCCGCTGGAGGGAGAGCACCTTGCACCAGGTCTGGAACCAGCCGCCCGGGGCGCGCAGGCTGCCGAGGACCTCGAGCATGATCCGCGCGTCGGTGACGTAGCCGAGGACCGGGTCGCCGAGTGAGCCGTAACCGGATTCGAACTCGCGGGACTTGACCGTCTGCACGCGGACGATCACGTTGCCCTTGCGGTCGAGCTCGGTGATCACACGCTGACCCTTGGCGGGGAGCAGGCGGTCGGTCATCGCGGCACCCATCTCTGATCATGAATGGAACGATCAAGACGGTAGCACAGCCTTAACCACGCTGTTTCAGATTTCCAGAACGACACGGTCAAGTCGGTGCTACCGGGTGACTGCCGCCGCGCGGGGGTCGGAGCCGGGTCGGGCGGGGAAGGTTTGTTTCAGACACGCCTAACACCAGCGATCCCCCGTGTTTCAGATCTCTGAAACGTTCCTCGCTGGATAAGTGCAGGTCAGAGGGCGTTTTCGCGGATCTGCTTCTCATCAGTGACAGGAACTCGCCGTCGTAACGCGCGCAACACGAGGTGCCGAACGCCCCCGTACTGCGCCTGTTGCTGGCGACTGGGGCCTCCGGCGGGCCGGCTGTCCGTGCCGCTGCCGCCGCTCGGGCCGGGCACCGACGTCGGCCTGCTGGCCGGGGCCGGTCGGGCTCACTGCGCCAGTCATGGAAGTCCGGCTGCCGCCGGACCCGGGCCTTGACGGCCCTTTCCATGCCTACGAGTTCCGGCGGCTGGTGTCCGTTCCTTGCCGCTGTTGGCGCTGCGGCTCGGTGGCGAGTGCGGGCACGGGGTGGTCCCGGCCCGCGCTTCCAGGTCGTGAAGGTGGGCAACGAGGTGTTCGTCAGGTGGGTGGTGACGTCGGCAACCAACCCGGTGGCGGGCAGGCCGGGGCGCTCGGTGCAGGCCGGATCGGTAGGTGGCCCGCCCAGCACGGGCACCCGCCACTGCTTCAAGGGGGCGGGTGCCAGGTCGGGCCGTCCACGGCCCGACCGGTGAGGCGACGGGCCGACGGCGGGGCCGGCCACGGCCCTGCTGGCGGATCCGCGGCTCAGGCCCTCGACCGGGGGATGGTCCAGCGCATCCAAGGCGCTGGCCACGGGTGCGGGGGCGGAGCACGCCGCGCCCAGCCACCCAGGCGGCCGCTGTCCGCGTCGGCCCGCAGTTGCCGCCCGGTCCCGGTCTGGGCGGCAGGGCAGGTGGTCAGCGTTCCCGTGGGTGGGGGAGAGCGAGGGGGGAGGGCCGGGATGCCGTGCCGCCCGCCGACATACAGGTGGCCGGACACCTCGGCTGAGGTGTGCCGCCCCCCCCGGGGGGGTGGTCAAACCCCCCCGCCACCCCCGGGGGGGGGGGGGGGGGGAAGGGGGGGGGCGCGCGGGGGGCGAGCCGAC
>NZ_JBIRJC010000064.1:0-27712 GCF_044329365.1 Kitasatospora sp. NPDC017646
AAGACGGCGTGGATCAACGACCCGGCCAAGCGCAGGGAACCCGCACCACAAACCTCATAACGTCACGACCGTCTCACTGGACTTGAAATCTTCCGGGTGACGCTCGGCGTCCGGCGCGCCCGGAGCGGAAGCCGGCGTTTAGTGGCCGGTGTTTCGGTCACACACGAGGCGTTGTCGGGGTCGGTTTGAGCGGTCGGCTCCGGCAGCGTGCGGGGATGGTGTCGAGGCGGGCAACGAGGCAAGCTCGAAGGCGGACAGCTTCTCCTCGTGGGGAGGGAGCCCGCTCATGTCCGCCAAACGCATCATCCCTGCAGACGACAGCGACACCATCGGCCCGTGCCTGCGGATCACCACGCTGTCGACCGGGGAAACCGTCGTCTGCCGCCTCGCAGGCGAGATCGACCAGGTCCAGCGGCCCAAGCTGGGAAACGCCCTCGCGCGGGCCGTCAGCCAGCGCCCGCACCAGCTGATCGTCGATATGGCCGCCGTCAGCTTCTGCGACTCCTCCGGCCCCAACGCCCTCCTCCAGACCCTCCAGGACGCGGCCCTGGCCGGCACCCTCCTCGTTCTGACGTCCCTCCCACCCCAGGTCCGCCGACTCCTCGAAGTCACCGGCACCGACGAAGTATTCACGATCCGTGACAGCGTCTACGCGGCCCTGCACGGCGACCGCCCACATCGGCGGAGCCGGCCATGAACGCCTCGTCACGCTACGCGATCATCCTGCCCGGCGTCCCCGGCGGCCACGCCCCACCGGAAGTCATCATCGTCCACGCCACCGGCGAAACCACCCGAGACGGCCAACCGGTGTTCGCCGACGCCACCGGCACCTTCCGCGTCGAAATCGCGGACGACATCGCCCGCCCGCTCGCCACCACCGCAGGCCCCGGCCAGCACACCTGCCTACACGCCCAACCCCTGCCCTGGCCAAGAGGGCGCCCGACAACACACCGGCCCCCGGGCCGGGGCCTGCCAGGAACTCGCCTCGGAGGCCCCGGGACTACCAACCTTCAACGAGCCGAGCGAGGCGGGGTCACGTCCAGGTCAACGGGTCACACGGGCCTCGGGCCGGTTACTCGGCGGCGAGTCCCGAGTGCCGAACCCGGCGGGCGCAGCGCTCGGCCACACCGCCATAGGCTGCCGTTGCCTTGCCCGCGCGCTCAGTTCAGGACGGGCACGGCCATGGCGCGGCCAGCGGTCGGTACCGGCCCCACCAGCCACAGGCCGGCGCTGCCGGCCCCGACGGGCAGCCCGAGGTCCGGAACACTTGGTGATCACCGCGTCAGCCTGCTGGGCCGCTTTTGCATACGCGGCCAGGACCTCGGCCAGGGTCTCGTCCGGGGCGTGCGGGCTCACTGCGGTCCGGGCCAGCGCTGCGGGCGTGCTCACGGCTCGCTCGGATATTGCTCCTCGGCCCAGCGGGCGACGATCCGGTACTCGTGAACGGCCTCCTCGACCGCGCTGGCCAGACGGCCCTCCTCGGTGAATGCGGCCAGAGCCCGGTCGACCGCCCACATCCGTACCTGGAGTACCTCGTCGGCGGTGAGCCGACCTGTGCGGGCGAAGCGCTCGCGCTGGGAGTGGATGGCGTCCGCATCGAGGGAAAGCCAGCCCGGGTGTGCGCAAGGGCCTCGCGCTCGGCGAAGAAGCCGTCGATGACGCGGCGGGCGTCAGCATGCTCGTCCACGGCCTCTCCCTACCCCGGCCCCTTTCCCACCGTGGCACCCGGCGAATCCGGCGGAATGGGCCACACAGCCCCTACCACCTGGGCCTTCCGGACAGCCAGCCGTCCCATCCACCTGCGCGATGCCTTCGCCGCGCGTTCACGCCTCTATGGCGCTGCGGGCCGCGGGTGAGGACGGCGGCCGGACGATCGACCACCACCAAGCTTGATGGCACGCGCGGAGCTGGCGGGCGAGGTCGCCGGTGGGCAGGCTGAACGCAGAGCCGCCCGCCTCGACGAAGATGCCTCCAACATCACCCGACCACGAGCCAATCCCGCCCACGGGACCCGGCCGGCTGCTCCACGGCGGTGCGCAGGGCCCGGTGGGCGGCATCCCGAGCGCGCGGGAACTGCTCGTCCCCGTTGTCGGGGACGGGCACTTCGGGATGGAAGGAACCGTCTGTCCCCGGCCGCCGTCCTTGATCGGACACCAGATGAAGGAGTGAACCGTGGACGTCGTGCCTGAGCTGCTCGCCGCCCTGCCCGCGCTCGACGCCGGCCTCGACCCGGCCGCACCGTGGCCACTGCGCCGGGTGGAACTGCGCGTACCCGAGGGCGTGACCGTACACATCGGTGACCCGCAGGGCAGCGACGGGTACGCCATCGAGGTCCCCCAGATAGTGGCGTACCTGGTCCTCGACGCCGACCCGGACGAGCCCGAGATCACGGCGGCCCTGCTGCGCCTGGACGACGCCTGCCCGGTCGGGATGGACGAGGATGTCGAGTTCCTCGACACCTTCACCGGAGTCCTCCTGGTCCACGCGCTGGCGGACAACCGGTCCGCCGTCCGCTTCGCCCAGGACTTCGCCGAGGCAGGCGACCGCAGGCACGAGGTGAACCCGGGCGAGGAGGCCACCGGCAGGACGGGAAAGCCCTCCGAGAGCTGGCAGCTGGAGCCGGACGGGCCCGTCCTCGCCCTGCGCGTCAACCAGGAGGGGATGAACGTGTTCACCTGCCGCGACGCTCAGGGGCGCAACGTCGGCATGCTGCTGCACGCCTGACCGCGCCACCGTTGTCCGCCACGCGGCGCCAGGGCGCTCAGGCGCCCTGACCCGGAGGGTGTCAGCAAGTGACGCGCACGACGCAGATGTGCTCGTGGCGGCCGTCCGATGCGACCAGTTCGGCAACGAGCGCGTCGCGCAACCGTGGGGTGTCGGCGTGGGCGGGTCGAATCGGGCGTGGGGGCTGCGCTGGAGGGCGTTCCCGCGGCTGCTGTTGGTGGTCCTGGTCGGCGCGGCAGCGGCCGGGGTGCGTTCGGCGGTGGCGGATCTGCGGCCGGCCGCCGAGATGCTCACCGTCCCGGCGCGACAGTCCCCTATAGGGCCTGCGCCAGGACGAGTTCGCGGGTGGTGCCGTCGTCGAGGAGGTCGCCGAGTTCGTCGGTGTCGGCGAAGCCGTTGCGGCGGTAGAGGGCGATGGCGGCGTCGTTGTGGGGCATGACGGCGAGCTTGAGGGTCCGGTAGCCCTCGTCGGCGGCCCATCGGGCGATCTCGGCAATGAGACGGTCGCCGACGCCCCGGCCGCGGGCGGCCGGGCCGACCCACATGGAGATCAGCTCGGCGGCGGACGGGTCCTCGTCAGCCGGGACGCCGGTGGCCATGGCGACGGGGGTGCCGTCGAGGACCGCGACCAGGTCCAGGGCGCCGGGGATCTCCAGTCGGGAGCGCCAGCGCTCCTCGTGGTCGCCGGGGCCCTGCCAGTCGGCGAGGGTGGAGCCGAAGGCGTAGGGGGCCTCGGCGAGGGCGGCGAGGCGGAGCTCGCGCCAGAGTGGCCAGTCGTCGGAGCTCAGGCGGCGCAGTTCGAGTTCGTGCTGTTCGGACATGGTGCGGACCTTGCCCCAGGACGGACCGCACGGGCAAGCCGATTATCCCCAGCGAAGAGATCGTGGACGACGCGGTCCGGCTGATCGAGAAGAACGGGCCGGCCGTTCACCGCAAGGCCGCACTCCAGGTGCTGCACGCGGTCCCGGCGCGGTGCTGGCCGGCATTGTGCGGGCCTGCGGAGTCAGCCCTCAGGAGGAAGCCGAGTGGGTCGAGGCCCTGCGACGGATCCACTCCAACCGGCGCGCCGACGGTGCGCCGCTGCCGGAGGTCGAGCGGCGGCTTGCCGAGGCCGAGGCGGAGATCCTGCGCCTGCGGGAGGCGATCGGCCGGGGCACGACCGACGCCCTGCTCCGGGAAGCGGCTACGGCCGCGAACAGCCCGGTCCCGGTGCGCCGGTGGCGCTCGCGCCCGCCGACCATCCCACCGCAGAGCCGGCCGTCGCAACGACCGGTTGAGCGGACGACGTAGAAGAAGGGCGTCGGTGCCCCGAGTGCGGCCAGCAGGCCCCACCGGGGCACCGACGCGGAGAACGAACCTGGCCGCCCGGCGTAGGACGGGAGATCCCGGACGACCAGTGGTGGGGTGGCCAGCGCTCGTGACCCCACCACCGCTCAGGACAACATCCAGGCGGCGAAGACGAACAGTGCCCCAACGCCCGCGATGGCGACCGCTTCATCAAATGATTTATATCGTTCTGCGCTAACTGGACGAGCTGATCGCCGAGGCGCTGCACGCGCAGCAAGGGCTGCCCGGCGCCCACTGCATCGCGGCGGCCGGCTTCCCGCGGCTGACCCGCGAGCTGGTCCGGTGCGCGGTGATCGCCGACCGCGAGGCCGGCGCGACCTGGGCCACGATCGGCGAGGCGCTCGGACTCAGCGCGGACGCCGCCCGCGCCCGCTACGGCAAAGTCCGCCTCCTGTGGCCACCACCCCCAGAACCCACCTGACACGGCGTCGCCCGCCCCTGCCCCACCACCACGAGCGGCCGGCACCAGCCGGACGCGAGAACAAGAGCACAGCGCAGCGCCCGGCCACACCGACCAACGCCCCAACCCACCCACCACACCCACCAGCAAGGGGCCCAGGGCTGCGACACCCGCTGGGCGGCCTCGAGATCTGGGCGGCCCGGTTGCGGGCCTGCTGTGTGGCGGTGCTGAAACCGAGATGGAACTGAAGCGGGCCGCCCGTCCGGACACCTCCCAGCTGGCTGAGTGACCGGCCGCGAGGCCCCGCCCCGGGGATTCAGGTTGTGGCGGGAATGGTCCAGCGCGGGCAGGCGGGCTGATGGCGGTGGATCACGAAGACCGTGCCGCCGAGGCTGACGAACCGTTCGGTGCGCACCCGGCAGCACGGCTCCTCCCGCACCCGGGCCGGGGCGGCCAGGCCCTCACGGGTGCCGGAGCGGAGCGATGTGAAAGGGGGAAGGGTGGGTTGTAGTGGTCCGGGGAGCGGGTTGTAGCGGTGCGCAGGGTAGGACGGTTCGGGCGCAGGAGGCGGCACAGGATCGTGCCATCATGGTTACTGACTGGTAATCGGATGATGTCCAGTCAGTGATCCGTGTAATACCGTAAGGAGTCACCCATGCGTCGACGCATGACCGCCCTCGTCCTGACCGCAGCCTTGGCCGGCGGCGCCCTGGCGACGGTTGCCCAGGTCGCCTCCGCCCAGCCGGCGGCTGCCGCCTCGATCAAGGTCGACCTCAACAAGATGCGCCAGCAGGTCGCCGAACTGCGTCAGAAGGCCGACCGACTGGACCGCGCGGGCCAGCACGACGCGGCGCGCAAGACCCGTGCCCAGGCCGACGCGCTGCAGCGCCGGATCAACCAGATCGAAGCGGCCGAGCGGGACACCACCCACCACTTCTGATCTCCGGCGCCCTCGGCGGTCGCCGGTTCCGGCGGCCGCCACGCAGGTGCCAGTGGGCGGCGGCGTCGGGGCCGACGATCGTGGGCCAGTGGTCGCGCAGGCCGCCGCGTCCGACCCGGCCCGTCCAGCAGACCGCGCCCCGGCGCGGCCCTCGCGAGCCGCTGCCCGCCGCCGATCAGCGGCGACCGCTAGCGTGCGGCGCAGCCAGGACGGGTGACCAGGGAGGGTTTTGCGTGGGTGGCAGTGGATGGGCGGAAACCGGGCCCTACCAGGAGGATCTGGGAGCGGCATTCCGTCAGGCTCAGGCGCGGGAGCTGGCGAAGGACGATCACGGTTTTCCGGGGCAGAGCATCAGTGAGCTGTGGCGGGACGAGGACTGGCAGGAGTACATCCTGACGGGAGGCACCGGCACAGTGCTCGACTTCTACGCGCTGATCGACGCCGAAGGCGGCGACGACGTCGCCATGATGCGCCCCCTGACCGGGAGCGAAGTCCGAAGCTGGGCTCCCAACGGCCGGCCCACGCGCGAACAGTGGGAGGCCGCGCTACCGCAACTCCTGAACCCTGTCGGCCGAGGAATCGGCCGGTGCACGGTGCTGTACCAAGATGGCGAACCAGCCGAGATCGCCTACTGGGGCTGTACCGCGGACTAGATTCAGCACCGGTCAAACTTCCTGCTCCCAAGACCGCTCCTCGGAAGAAGAAGGGGACCGCATGAGCTCCCCGGCCGCTGTCGAGTTCGCTGTCCGCTTCCTGGAGGCGGACGAGATCAACGCGCTGCTGCTCCGGGCCGGCTCGCTGCCCGGTGCGGATCTGCGGATGCTGATGTACTACGCGACCGCGGTGCCGATCGGTGAGGCGGTCACCAAGACGACCACCGACATCGGCCGCGAGCTCGGCCTGAGCACCACCAGCGCCTCGCGGAGCATCGGCCGGCTGGCGGCGGCGGGCTGGCTGGAGCTCTCGCACTCCGCCGTTGGCAGCCGCTTCTACGTCCTGGGCCGGGCGGCCCTGGACATCGAGGCGGACGAGAAAGACGAGGTGGCCGGCGAGGACGGACAGCTGGCGAAGGTCCACCAGCTGCGGCCGCGGGGCTGATTCCGCGTACATCGTTCCCCTGGAGGGGAACGATGCTGGTCAGAGCCGTGTGATGGTGCGGGGCGGTACCACTGGTGGTACCGCCCCGTTCTGCTCCTGCAGAACGAAGCCGCGGCTGGCGCGTACATCGTTCCCCCGAGGGGAAAGCCGCTGCTCAGGGCGGTGTGATATCGGCCGTCGGTAGCACTGGTGATACCGCTTCGTTCTGGTCGGGCAGAACAAACTCGAAGAGCTCGTGCGGGGTGCAACGCCGTGTTGCACCCCGCACAAGCTCTTCTTGCGTGGTCCATATGCCCAGGTCAGGGGCGCAACGCGGTCCGGTCGTGTTGTAGGCCAGCGGCCTGACGTTTCATCAGGCGGGAGCGTCCGGACCGGCGACGGGTACCACCAGGAGCCGCCTGGCTTCCTGCTGCCGGTCGGCGAGGATGTGGGCGAACAGCCGCGACATGAGTGCCTGGCGGCGGTGCGCGTCGCCGCCGCAGGCCTGCGCGCAGCCATCGCACTGCGCGCTCGTGCCGGGGCAGCCGGGTGGGCAGGAGTGGCGGCGGTTGGCGTGTCCGAGGAGCAGTTCGGGCAGCTGGGAGGCTGCTCGGACCGCCGGGTCGGCGTAGCAGCCGGTGCCGTCGAGGTAGGCAGCGGTGAGCCAGGCCTCGAGGTAGACGTAGGCGTTGCCGGTCGTGCGGGTGAGCTGGTCCAGGACGTCCTCGTCGGCGGGCTCGGGCGCAACGTCGTCCAGGCGGCCGGTGACGATGTGGTCGAGCAACCCGGCCCCTCAGAAGGACCACACCGTTCCGGCCACCCGACCGCCTGACGCGGCGCGGGGTCGGGCCGGCGGCTTGATGCGCCCGGTTTGTTGAGTCGTCAAGTTGTTCGATATGCGGCAACGCCTCAACGGTGCTGTGCTGGTGGAAAGACCACACCTCACCAACCCCTCCGTGGAGGTGACTCACCATGGCATCG
Source organism: Kitasatospora sp. NPDC017646 (assembly GCF_044329365.1). Taxonomy (NCBI): domain Bacteria; kingdom Bacillati; phylum Actinomycetota; class Actinomycetes; order Kitasatosporales; family Streptomycetaceae; genus Kitasatospora; species Kitasatospora sp. NPDC017646. Next base: position 7,470 of record NZ_JBIRJC010000064.1, read on the forward strand.
TTCAAGCTCGGAGACCCCGTGGCCGAGGACGTGCAGGCCCGGTCCAGAATCTCGACCGAACTGGCTCCTCCCGTCATCCTCAGGGCGCAGCCCGACTCGTTCGTACGCCTGAACACGCCGGAAGAGCTCCGGGACTGGGAGGAGGCTGTCCGTGCCACCACCGGGATGCGCATCGACGCCTCCCGCATGGGAGGCTCGGCTTCGGAGTCGTGCTCGTGCGGCTGCTCCGACGACTGCTGCGTGGACTGCCCCGCCCAATGATCCTCACGGTGTCCGTCGAGGACGATTTCCACACCCACGTCATCCGGGATGCCGCCGTGCGTCGCGGCTTCCGCGACTTCCACGTCCTGGAGTGCGACCGGATCAGCGGACGTCCCGGCCTGACGTGGAGTTCGCATGGGGACGCACCTAGCACCGTCCTGACCTCGGAGGGGCGCATCATCCCCCTCGACGCGGTGTCGGTGCTGTGGTGGCGGCGGATGCGGGCGAACCAGCAGGCCTCCGCCCGCGCGTCGACCGACCACCAGCGGCGCCTGGTCGACAACGACAGCCGCGGCGCTCTCGGCGGCATCCTCGCGGCGTGCTTCCGGGGCCAGTGGATCTCCACCCCCGAAGCGACTGACCGCGCCGCGGACAAGTTGTACCAGCTCTCCGTAGCGCGGGAGGCGGGCTTCCGGGTGCCGCGCACGCTCGTCTCCCAATCCCGCGACGAGGTGCTGGAGTTCGCCCGCACCGTGGACCGCGTGATCGTCAAACCCGTGGTGGGCGCGACCGGCCCGCTCATGTTCACCCAGTACATCGACGATCCGCGGGCCATCCCCGAGGAGTCCTTCAGCGTCTGCCCGGCCGTCTACCAGGAGTACATCCCCGGCCGCAGGCACGTCCGGCTCAACTGCTTCGGCGAGCGCATGTACGCGGCCCTCATCGAGACCGACCGGCTCGACTGGCGCCCCGACCTCAACGTGCCCATCTCCAGGTGGGACGTGCCGCCCGATGTGGGCCGCGGGGTGGCGGAGGTGCTGCAGCGACTCGGGCTGCGCATGGGCGCCATCGACATCAAGTTGACCCCGGACGGTGAGCCCGTCTGGCTGGAGGTCAACCCGCAGGGGCAGTTCCTCTTCCTGCAGCCCCTGCTGGGGGAACCGCTCGACGACCACTTCCTCGACTTCCTGCTCTCCTGCGTGGAGGCTGGCGGACACGACCGGTGATCCATCCGCCGCATCTCCTCCGGGCACCCGCGACGATCCTTTGACGTCGGCCGCAGGGCTCCCGCCGACCCCGTCCCGTCGGCGGCGGCGTGCGGGCCCCCCGCGGGGCGCCGGTTCCCGGACCCGTCCGCCGACCTGCGAGGAGTCGGCGCCGGTCTCCTTCATCGGCGCCGAGCGCCCGACGCCGGAGACTGTGGCGCGATGTGGGGTGCGGCCGATGAGGTGGGGGCCGGGTGGTGTCCTGTGCGTGCCCGAGAGCCAGGGGAGCTAGGTGGCTGGTGTTAATCGTGTGGGCTCGCCTTGAGTGTTCGTCCTGTGCCAGGCTGCGGGTGGTTGGTCGCTGGGTGTGGGGAGAGGTTGAGCGATGGCAGTGGGCCGGACTCCGATGCAGCCGGGGTTGCTCTCCTCCACGGCGGGTTTCTGCGAGGGTCGGCTGGCGCCGAACTCGATCTACGCGGTGCTGCACCGCGAGTGCCGGGCGATGTTCCCGGACGAGCTGTTCGCGGATCTGTTCGCCGAGGACGGCCGCAGGTCGGTGCCGCCGATGATCGTGGCGGTCGTGATGGTCCTGCAGCGTCTGGAGGGCTTGTCCGATCGTGAGGCGGTCGAGCGGTTCGCGTTCGACGTTCCGCTGGAAGTACGCGGCAGGCGGGCTGGACTTCGACCACCCGGGGTTCGTGCACACCGTCCTGGTGGACATGCGGGCGAGGCTGGCCGCTTCCGCCCGGCCGAACCGGATCTTCGAGCGGACGGTGGAGGTGGCCGCCCAGGCGGGGCTGGTCGGCCGCCGCCGGGTGCTGGACTCGGCTCCGATCTATGACGCGGTGGCCACGCAGGACACGATCACGCTGATCCGTTCGGCGATCCGCGGCCTGCTGCGGGCGGCCGATCACGTGCTACGGACGGAACTGCGGGCGGCGATCTCCAGCGGCGACGCCTACACCAGCGCGGCCAAGCCGGCCATCGACTGGACGGATCCGGCCGAGCGGGAGGCCCTGGTCGATTCGCGGGCCCGTGACGGCTTCGCGCTGCTGACCGTGCTGGACGGCCGAGAACTGGAGCAGGAGGTGGTCCAGGCCGCCCGTCTGCTGGCCACCGTGCTGGGCCAGGACCTGGAGCGGGACGGGGACGTCCTGCGGATCGCCCGCAAGGTGGCCCGGGACCGGGTCATCTCCACGGTCGATCCCGAGGCCCGGCACGGCCACAAGACCGTCCGCCGGTCCTTCGACGGCTACAAGGGCCACGTGGCCGAGGATCCCGACAGCGAGGTCATCACCGCGACCGAGGTGACCGCGGGCAACGTCGGCGACGCCGAGCCCGCCGCCGAACTGCTGGCCGACGTCCTCCACCCGGCCGCCCCGGACGAACCGGCCACAGGCCGACGGGCCGCAGGCGAGCGCCCCGAGGTCTACGGCGACGCCGCCTACGGGACCGGACCGCTCCTGGCCGAACTGGCCGAGGCCGACGTCGAGGTGATGGTCAAGGTGCAGGCGGCCAACGCGCGTCTTGCTGCGACCGGCGAACTTGGAGTCCTCGTACAGCGTGACCGTCCATCCCTCCGGGATGGTTACGGAGCTGATGAAGTCGTTGTCGTCCAGGGCACTCGTGTCGTAGGCGCCGGGCTTCAATGTCTGGCTCTTGCCCTTGCAGCCGCGTTCGCCGTGGACGATCACGTAGTCATTGGCCATGGTCCCCTCGCTTTCATTCAGTTGAGCAAGACGAGGGTGACTGGAGGGATCAACGGCTCCGGCAGGGGTGGGCTCGCCTGATGACTCACTCGTTCGTGTAGCGCGGTGAGGAACCCGTGTGCCAGTGGCTGCGGAGTCGGCCAGCCAAACGTCGGCGAGACGGGTCACCAGCGTCCTCTGCCACTCAACCTTGACCGGGTGACACCGAAGTTTGATCAACGCGCTTTTCTGCCACTGAAAATTGACCACACGGCTCGGCGAGCTGCCGGAACATCCCGAGAGGCATGGGGTCGGTTCGAGCGCGGCACGGCTGCGCCGCCGTTGACCGGTTCTGACGGCCGGTCGACGGCAGCGCGGGGTGGTTAGGCGGTGTATTCCTCGGCCGCGATCCGGGCTTCGACTTCGGCGGCGTCGGTGCCGGCAGCGCGTTTGCCGTAGCCGCGGTGGACGACCATGAGGTTGGTCCTGGGTGCCGTTCTTGTCGCGGTAGACGATCGCGGCGGGTCCGGCGCCGCTGAAGTGGGCGGGGAACTTCTGGTCGGTGCTCCAGGAACTGCCGTTGTAGGTGGTCCACCACAGGTTCTGGTCGCCGCTGCCGTAACCGCGGTGGACGCAGTACAGCTTGTTTTCGAACACCGCCAGGCTCGGGCCTTCCAGGCTGAAGTGCGCGGGGAGCTTGGTGTCGGTCGACCAGCTGGTTCCGTCGAAGGTGGCGTGCCACAGCTGGACATCGCTGCCGCAGCCGCGGTGGACCAGGTGCAGCTTGCCGCCGTACTCCGCAAGCGCCGGGTTCGAGGCCGTGGCGTGTCCGGGGAGCTTGGTGTCGGTCGACCAGCGGGTGCCGTCGAACGTGGCGTGCCACAGGTAGCTTTCGTCGCCGCCCTTGTGGACCATATGGAGCTTGCCGCCGAAGACGGCCAGCGCGGGCCCGACCGAGCTGAAGTGGGCGGGGAGCTTGGTGTCGGTCGACCAGCGGGTACCGTCGAACGTGGTGTGCCACAGCTGGCTGTCACTGCCGCTGCCGCGGTGGACGCAGTGGAGCTTGCCGTCGAAGACCGCCACCGCAGGGCCGGCGGCGCTGGAGTGGCCCGGGAACTGGACGTCCTCGGACCAGCCCTTGTCCGGGTCGAACTCGGTCCACCACAGCTGCTGATCGCCGCTGCCGCTGCTTCCGTAGCCGCGGTGGACGAGGATCAGGCAGCCGTTGAACACCGCCGCCGCAGGGTTCGCCGCGCTGGTGTGGGCCGGGAACTTGGTGTCCTCGTTCCAGCCCTGGCCAGCCTGGAACACCGTCCACCACAGGTTGAAGTCCTCGGTGGGACCCAGACCGACCGGGATGAGCATCGTCGGCGAGATCCATGGCGAGACCAGCTTGCAGCCATAGCCCCTCGACACCGCCTGGACCCAGGTCTTCTGGGCCATGGCCGCCAAGCCGACCACCGTAGCGAGGGGTTCCTTGAGGAACTCGCCGACGACGTCCGCGACGAGGTCCTTGATCTCCAGGTAGGCATCGACCGCCACCTGGTTCAGATGGACCTCGAACCCCCACCACTTCGTCTTGAACGACACCTCGGCGCCCAGCGCCTCCAGCTGCTTGCGGGCGCTCGCCGCCCTCTCCACCACCTCCAACGGCGGGGTGGCATAGAGTGCGGCGTTCTGCGGCACGCTGTCCTGCGGCTCGGCGGACTGATCGACGGCCATACATTCCTCCAATGTCGTGCACACTGCGCCGGCCGGCCCGGCTCCCGACCCGAAGGTCCCTGTACGCCACGCGACAGCATGCCCACGTCTAGCGGTCATGCACTTACAGAAGGTGATGATTAGGTCGTTGTAGCTACTGCTGTGCGACAACCGGACTCGGTCGCCGGTCTCCTGGAGTAGCCGCCAGCGGCCGAAGCCGCGCTCGAACCGACCTCATGCCACTCGAGATGTTCCGGCAGCTCGCCGAGCCATGCGGTCAATCTTCAGTGGCAGAAAAGCGCGTTGGTCAAACCTCAGTGGCACCCGGTCAAGGTTGAGTGGCAGAGGACAGGCACTCACGCGGCGCGGTCCTTCACCGGGTAGAGCTTGGCGTGCAGCATCCGGTCCTCCCACCACGGATCGTCTGGAGTGGAGACCAGCGCGGCCACCAGCTCGCGCTTGGTCGGGACCGGCAGCATCAGTGGGCCCAAGTCCTTTGCGGCGCGGGCCTGTACGCACTCGGGGCACTCCAGCCGGTCCGGCCGGGCCTTCTCCCGCAGCTCCAGCTTCGAGCCCTCCTTCCCCCCGATCCGAGCCCCGGCACGTCCAGCACGGGCGTAGCGCGGTGTTGGCCGTGCGGGCGGCCTCCAGTTGTTCTTCGGCTTCCCGTTCTAGGCGCTCCTGGCGGTCCTGGTGGCAGGGCCGGCAGCGGCCGCCGGGGTGGCGGGTCCACTCGACCTGTCCCCTGGGGCCGTACTCCCAGGTGGTCTCCTCCTCGGGAACGTCGCGGCAGTCGATGCAGACCAGGGAGTCCATCAGCTCCTGGTGGGCCTTGTGCTCCTCGTCCTCGCGGGCGGCCTGGCGCAGGTCGTAGGCGGCTCGGTTGTTCGGGTTCTCCAGCGCCTCGATGAGGGAGTAGCGGGCTCCGTCACGGCCGAAGCGCCACCATACCGGCCCGAGCGGCCCGCGGGTGGCCAGCAGCTCCAGGGTGGTCGCGACGATGGGCACCGCGTCGTCGTACTCCCGCCAGCCGTCGCCGTCGTAATCGCGGACCTCCCGGCATCACCGGCCGCGCCAGCAGCCGGCGGACAGGTCCGCGACGGCCTGCTGCCGGTTGGCCAGGGCGACCGGTCCGGCGTCGGTGACGACCAGGGCGACCGGCGGGTACCCGGCGCGGGTGTGGCCGGGCCAGGTGCGGCGCCACCAGCACCGTCCGGTCGGCCGGCTCCCGGTCGGCGAGGGCCGGGTAGTTGTCGCGGACCTTGGTGCGAAACAGCTCGCGGTACCGGGGGAACTTCGCGGCGACGTCGGCCGGGGTCATGGTGGAGCGATCGACCTCGACCATGAGCACCGGCACCCCGATCTCCGGGGCCTGCCACACACCGTCCGGGCGCGGCTCAGCGCATGTAGAACATGTGCAGCAGGTCCTGGTAAACGATCAGGGTGCATGCTTCTTTTGTGAGGTTGGTCAGGATCGGTCGGGTCCCGACGGCGCCGTACTGGCCGTCCGGCTTCCTGTAGTCGTAGGCGTAGCCGTCGTCGTCCCGATACACGTAGAACACGTGCTGCTTGTAACAGGCGGCGGCTGCGCGACCGTGGACGGGCTTCGTGCGGCCCACCCCGCTCCCGGACCAGCGGTCGCCCTGCTTGTAGTAGCTATTTACCCAGTTTTTCCCGTCTTTTGGGCTGAGAGCGACGGAGATCACGGCTTCGCCTTGGGAAGTCGCACCGCTGGTCATGTCCGGGGCGCGATCTACCCAGTCCGCTACTGCGCTCGGTGTGCTCCATTGGGCGCCGGCGGAGTTGGATTCGGTACTGAAGAGCTTGCTGTCGGGGGTGCGGTAGGTGCAGTAGAGCTTGCCCTGGAATGCGGCCAGCGCGGGGGCGTGGGTGGTGCTCGTGCCGGCGATCGGGACTGGCTCGCTCCACCGGTCGCCGTCGAAGGCGGTCCAGCCGATCGTGCCGTCCATCGCGCGGTAGACGCAGTGCAGCTTTCCGTCGAGGGACGCCAGGCCGGGGGCGTCGGGGCTGCGGATCTCCATGGTCTGGTCTGGGAGCCAGCTGACGCCGTCGGTGGAGGCGGACCACTGGAGGTGGTCACCGATCAGGGCTCGGTGTACGCAGTACAGGCGGTTGTTGTGGACAGCCATGGCCGGTGGGTTGGCGCCGGAGTGCAGGTCGACCGCGACGGGGGCGCTCCACTCGATGCTGCCGTTGTCCGCCAAGGTGCACGTGACGTGCATCAGGTTGGAGACCCGGCGGGTGTTCAGAGTGCCGCGGACGAAGAGGTTGGTGACCTCCAGGTCGGGGACGTTGACGGTGACGAGGGTGGTGAGGGTGCGTTCGACGGTCGTGTTGCCGGACTGGGCGATGCCGCGCAGGTAGAACGGGGTGGTCTGCTTGAGGTTGTTGACCGTGTGGGTGCGGACGTTGGTGACGTCGATCTCGGCCGTTCCATAGAGGAGTTTGTAGGTGGCGCCCGTGGACGCCTCCCAGGTGAGCGTGGTGCTGCCGCTGTGTTCGAGGGCGATCGGTTCGGCGCGCAGTTTGTCGAGCCGGAAGTCTGGCGGGAACTTGCCGACGGGCAGCAGGTCGACGTCGTCCTTGTAGGAGGCGCTGGTCCCGGCCCGGCGCCAGCTGGCGGTGACGGTGAGCGGGACCGTGCCGAGCTGGCGGTTGACGGGGATGTTGCGCAGTTGGATGGTGACGCCCTGGCCGGGGTCCACGACGGTGGCTCCGCCCGGCGCGTTGAAGACGATCTCCTGCTCGGCCTCGTTGTGGGAGGCAGTCCAGCTCGTGCCGGCGTGGTTGAGGGTGGCTTCGATCTCCTTCAGGTGTTCGGTCAGCGCGTGGGAGAGGTCGCCGACCGGGAATCCGACGGTGACGCGCCGGATCTCGATGGGGTTGAAGCCCAGGTGGCTGCCGACGACGACGATGTCGGCCTTCTCCAGCGCACCCGTGGCGGGGGAGACACGCACCGGGTCGGGGTTGGTGTTCATCTCGTACGCCAGCCCCGACTCGTCGGCGGAGGCGGTCCCGGCCTCGGCGGGGGCGACGGACTGAGAGACGGTCAGGCTCATGTGGCGGGTCCGTTCTGGCTGCGGCGATTGGCGGCGGAGAGGGCGTCGCTGAGGACCAGGAAGCCGGAGCGGACTTCTGGGCGGCCCAGCGGCAGGGCGGCGGGGTCGGGGACGGTGATGGGCAGGGTGCGCCAGCCGGTGCCGTGGGGTTCGGCCCAGGTCCAGGTGCCGGTGACGGTGGCGGGGGCGGGCATGACGGCCGTGCGGGCGGCCTCGGCGGCCAGCAGCGGGCCGGCGCGGAAACCGACGGTCATGCGGGCCAAGGCCCGTGCGGTGAATTCCTGCGGGATGTGCACGGTGCCGGTCGGCAGGATGTCGGTGGTGGCGTGGACGGGGACGCGCGGGTCGACCAGGAGCGTGGCCCGGGCCGGTTGTCCGGCGAAGGAGAGGCGGATGGGCGGTTCGCCGCCGGTGGGGATGGGCCGCAGGTAGCCGCCGTGGTCGCCGGACGGCTCGATGACGGTCTCGAAGTGGGCGTAGTCGTCGCCCAGGACGCAGCCGACGAGGCCGTCGTCGGTGTGCGCGGGCTCGCCGAGCCGCACGAACCACTGGTAGTCGGGCAGGTCCGGATCCGGCGGGTCGATCACATCCGTCCAGCCGACCGTCCTGCGGGCGGGTCCGCACAGTTCCAGGTCCAGGCGGGTGCGGACCAGGGCGAGGGGGCGGCCGAGCAGGAAGCCGAGGCCGGTGCTCTCCGGGCCGTCCGGGTCGATCATGGCGAGGGAGTCGTCCAGGGTGGCGCGTACCGCGGCCAGGACGGCGGGGCCGCGCCGCCGGATGGCGTCAAGGAAGCGGTAGACGTGCGGGGAGACGGCCTCCAGCTGGGCGAGGTCGGTGATGGAGGAGCCGGGCAGGGCGACCCACTCGACGACGCGCGGCCCCTGCGGGGAGAGGACCTCGCGCAGTTCGCCCAGGGCCACGCCTTCGGCATCGAAGCAGGCCAGGGTGCGGTCGAGGCGGTTGTGCAGGAGCCAGGCGCAGACCGGGTTGGCGCCGGGGGTGACGGCGACGTCCTCCTCGTCGTCCCGGTCGCCGGCGAGGAAGTCCAGGCGCAGCCGGGCGGGCTGGAGCAGGCGTGGGCCCAGCTCGATGAGGCGGTCGGGGGCGAGGTCGTCGATGGGGTGGTCGGGGGTCATCGGGTCGGGACGCACGGGTTCGAAGTGCAGCTCGTCCTGGATGAGGTTGACGGCCCGGCCGAACCGGTCGACGACCGACAGGCGGGTGAACGCCATTTGCCCGGCGCGCAGTTCGTGGAAGACGGAGTCCTTCCAGGGCTGGCCGGCGTACTTGGGTGGGGTGCCGGGGACCGGGGCGGGGCTGTCGGTCTGGCCGATGAGGTTCTCGATGGCCTCGGGTGGGCGGCGGCCGGCGCGGGTCTCGCGCTGGCGCAGGGTGGCGCCGAATCCGTCGAGGGTCTGGGAGAGGAAGTCCTTGTGCCGGGCGTCTTCGCGCAGCTGGCGCATCAGGTCCTGGGGCAGGTCGGCGCGGTAGGCCGCGTAGTTGTCGATCTGTCCGGCGAGGGCGTGCCCGGCGCTGGGGGTGAGGATCTGGCGGCCCATCACTTCGACGGACTCGGGGATCTCGCCCTCGCCCATCCAGCGGTAGCGGGTGCCGTCGAAGCGCCAGCGGGCCTGGCCGTTCTCCTCGTAGGCCAGCGGCGTGTAGCTGGCCTTCCACATCAGGTAGAGCGGCTGCCAGGGCTGGCGCCACGCCTCGGTGCCGTACTCGGGGAGCGCGCCGGTGACCTGGCCCGGGTTGATGGCGCCTTCGGCGTGGGTGCGGGCGAGGATGAAGAACTCGGTGAGGGCGGCCGGGACGATGGCGGGCAGCCCGCCGGTGGCGATCTGCGCCACGTCGGTGACGACCGAGCCTGCGCTGATCGGGCCGATCGCGGTGACCAGGCGGTCGCCGGGCCGGCAGGGCAGGGCGGAGCCGCGGGTGAGCGGGGCGTTGAGGTGCGCGCCCTGCAGAAGCAGCACAGGGTCGGCGGAGTCCTCGTAGGGATCCGCGGGCACCCGCTTGAGGACGGCGGCTGAGAGCAGCCCTTCGCGGGCGGCGTACGCGGCGGCGCTGGTCTCCAGCTCCTCGGGCGTGGTGCCCCAGGGGATCTCGGCGCGCTTGGCGACAAGGCGGCGGGAGAGGTCGGCGACGCGGCCGGCGGCGCCGCCGGGCACAGCGGGGTTCAGCTCGTCCTCGATGGCGTCGGCGAAGTCGGGGTAGGGCCGGTTCTCCAGGGACAGGGCCCACAGGAGGTAGAGGCGTTCCTGGGCGGCGGCCAGCTCGTGGGCCAGCGCGTCGTGCTCGGCCTGGAGGCGGTTGAGGCCGGCGACGACGCCCTCCTCCATCTCGCGGCGGGTGGCGCGTTGGGCGGTGGTGAGCGCGGCGCGGGCCTCGGCCGTGTCTCCGTCCACGACGCGCCAGGTGAAGCCGCTGGGGGCCGGGCCGAAGCCGGTGTCGTGGGCGGCGCGCGCGGTCACGTCGTCGCCCGCGCCGTCGGGGCGGTCCAGATCCTCCAGGGTGCCCAGGGCGAAGGCGCCGAACAGGCGGGCCTCGTCCGTGCTGAGCGCGCCGTCGCCGCCGCTCTGCTCCGGGAGGGCGGCCAGGGCCTCGGCGGCGCTGTTGGCGACGCAGACCGCGATGTTGTCCGGACCGGGGCAGTCCGAGGCGGGGACGCCGCCCTCGGGCTCCCAGAGGAGGCCGAGGGCGCTGCCGGTGTACAGGGTGCGGTCGATGGCGCTGGTGGCGGTCGGGGCGAGCCACTCCAGGCGGTCCAGCAGCTCGGCGAGCGGTTCACCGGCGGCGGCGATGTCGACCGTGGGGTCGGAGTACCAGCCGCTCACGTGGTAGCTGAGGCGGGCGTCACCGGCCACGTCGTCCAGCGGGTCGTGCAACGAGAAGACGTTCTCGTTGTACGGCTGGAAGGCGGTGAAGGTCAGCAGACCGGAGCCAATCGCGGTCAGGAACGGTTTGCGGGCGTCGGCGGGCTCGCGCCAGGGCTGCTCGGCGGTCAGCTCGTGCCGGCGTCCGATGAAGGTGGCCTTCAACTCGTCATCGGCGTTTGCGCCGTTGCCGTCCGGGTCGAGGTAGGACGCGGTGCCGGGTACCACGTCCTGGCCGTCGTCACGGGTGCCGAGGTAGTCGCTCTGCACCACCCAGGCGCGCGTCTGGCGGGTGTCGTCGCGGTAGCGGACCACCAGCCAGCGGTTGGGGACGAGCGGGAAGTCACCGATACCCTCGACCTCGTCGTGGCGTCCGCGGGTGAGGGCCTCGGGGAGCTGCCACTGCAGGTAGACGCCGCAACGGCCGGGGTCGTTGCTCCAGTCCTCGAAGGTGAAGGGCACCGGTTCGGGCGGCAGGTTGTCCTCGGCCAGCGCGGTGAAGTCGGCCTGCCAGCGCTGCCAGATGAAACTGCCGTCGGTGATGCGGGTCTGCTCGTTGACCGCGAGGGCGGCGACCTCGACCGGGACGACGAGGGTGTTGTTCGCCGTCATCTCCCGTCGTCCGGACGTCCGCCGTCCGGTAGTCGTCTGCCGGTGCCGCGAGGTGTGCTGCGTCGTCATCGTCTGCTTCCTGGGGGTCACGGCCGGACGAATTCCTGGAGCTGCGGGGCCTTGATCATCTGGAGCGCGAACTGCGCCGAGCTCAGATCCGCGTCGTCGTGTGCCGCGCCGAGGGCGGGCAGCAGCGCGTCGTCCGGGCCCGCGACGTTGAGCACGTCGTGGCCGCCGGGACGCAGGAAGCAGGCGAAGCGGTCGTCGGCCGGGTCTTCGGGGAACTCGCCCATCGGCGCGCCGATGTCAGGCGCGGTGATCTGCCGCAGCTCGATCGTGCCGATGTCGCTGAACCCGAAGTGCAGGCCCTGCGGCGGCTCGGCCAGCGTGAACGTGTCGATGACCTGCGGATAGAGCAGGAGCAGCACGTCGTCGCCGTAGACGGCACGCCGCACCGGCTCGACGCTCTCACCGTCGCGGGACGCCGCCATGATGATCTTCGGCCAGTTGGGCACGAGATCGGAGCGCAGCAGCACCGCGCACGGCGGCGGGACGGCGACGTCGGCGGCGAGTTGGTTGAGGTCGGCGTCCACGGCGTGGCCGACGCCGACACTGAGCGCGCCGTCCACGGCCGCCCGCACCCAGTGCGGGTCCGTGTAGGCGAAGCGGATGGACTCCGGCGGCAGCATCGCGGGGTCGGGTACCAGGTGCTCGAACGGGATCATCTCCAGCAGCGGCAGCCGGGCCAGCCAGGCTGCCACCGGGTCCAGTTCGTGGGAGAGCGCCGCGCGCAGCAGACCGCGGGTCTCGGCCTGGGTGACGGTGCTGCGCAGCGTCGCTGCGGCGAGCGGGGCGGTGCCGGCCGTGCGCGTCGATGCGGTACGTCGGTGTCCGGCCGCGAGCTGTGCGCCTGCCGTGTTCAGCGCGTGGTTGAGTCGCGCGCCGCCGGCCTCGGTCAGCAGCCGGTCGAAGGCTTCACGTGCCGGGTGGCCGGTCAGCGCCTCCAGGGTGGCCGCGCGTGCGGCCGGGCCGGAGCGGGTGAGCAGGCGGCGCGCCGCGCTGCGGGCGGCTTTGCGGAACTCCATCAGGGCGGTGTGGAACTCGGCGTCGCCGAGGGAGAGCTGGCGGCCGAGGCTGAAAGCTGCGGCGTAGCTGGTGTCGAAGACGCCGTGCCGTTCCACGTAGATCAGGGCCTCGCCGGCCGACTCCAGCCGTTCGCGGTCCTCGCCGGGCGGGGGCAGCTGCTGGGCGGGGGCGGCGGTGAGCGGGCCGCGGTAGTAGGCGAGGGTGCGCTCGCCGGAGTCCAGGCGCTGGGGGAGGGCGGCGGCGCCGGACGCAAGCCGGTCCAGGGCCTCGCGCTGGGCCTCGGTGGGTTGCGCGGGTGCTTGGGCGTGGCGGCGCAGCAGCAGGTCGGGTTGGGAGTCGGGGCCGGTGGCGAGGTTGTGGGCGAGGTCGCCGAAGCCGACGCCGGTGTCGTACACGGACTCGAAGGACCACGACCACAGGGAGACCATGCGCAGCCCCTCGGCGGGCGGGGTTGTGCCGTTCAGGTAGTCCTCGAAGCCGTCGAGGGAGAGCAGGTGGACGACGTGCATGCCGCCGTTCACGGCCGGGAAGCGGTTGGCGACGACGACCGCGTTCAGGTCCTCGACGTCGGGTTCCGGCTCGGGCTCGTCCGCCGCGCGGGTGTGCGTGGCGTCGGGGGGCCCGCCCTCGCGGACGTGGGCGAGCATGCCCATCTCGGCAGGGTTGGGGGCGAGGGCGGTGAACAGGGCGCCGGGCACCCGGACGGTGGCGCAGACCGTGTCCCACTCGTCGTCGAAGATGTGCTCGTCCGCGATGGCGGGTGGCCTTCCTGGCTTCTCCCGGCCCAGTAGTTGGCGCACCGTCAGGACATCCACCGCGCCGACCGCCTGCGGATCGTCGGGCAGCTCGTCTTCGCGGAAGACGAGCAGGGCCATCCAGGGCACGCTCCTGGCCTGGCCGCGCAAGCGCCGCAGCCACGGCAGGGCAGGGGTGTCCAGGGTGATGTGCGGCAGGATCTGACTGTACGAGCCGCTCGCCCCAGGCAGCGGGTAACAGGCCTGGACATCGGTCGGCGCGATAGTGAACCGCAACTCCCGCACATCGAAACGCTGCTGGTGTACGGGTAGGGCGGCGTCGGTCGCGTCCAGGGTCTGATCGACGGTGATGGTGTGCTTGCCGGCGGACAGGGACGGGATGCGGTGGTCGAACAGCCGCATCCGGTGCTCGACGTTGGGCGTGGTCACGGGGCGTACCTCTCAGCTGGCCGACACGAGCAGGGGGGCTGCGGTGAAGGCGGTCTCGCAGGCGCGGACATACCCGGGCAGGTCGCCGTCGAGCTCACCGAGGCCGACGCCGAAGCCGGTGAACGCCTCGGCAAGGGCGCGCCGCGTGGTGCGCTGCTCGGCGGCGTCGATGGTGGTGCGGATGCGGTCGATCACGGCGGCCCCGGCCAGGCGGCGCGGCACCGGGCCGACGGCGTCCGCGTCGGGATCGAGCGGCTGGGCGCCGGGATCCATCGGGTCGAAGGCCAGGTTCTCGGCGGAGATGTAGCCGGTGGACTTTCCGTTCTCGGTCGCCGGGGAGGCCAGCCGGACACCGGTCAGCTGCTCGTGGATCAGCTGCTGGCCCGGTGCGGGCAGCGCGTTGGGGGCGCCCGTGCCCCACAGGGACTGCGCCACGGAGGTCCGGCCGAACGTGGCGTGCCAGCTGTCGGTCAGCACCACCGGCTCGCCCTCCAGGGTGAGCGCGACGAGCTGGGTGCTGGTGCGTCCGCTCTCGCCCATGGGCCGCACGCCGATCCGGCTGCCACGCTCCACCGGCGCATTGGAGCGGCTGTCGAGGTACATCTCGGTGATCGGGACGGCGGACTCGACGTTGAAGTCGAAGCCTGCCGAGGAGACGAGCCAGGCCCCACTGTGCCCGCCGCCCACCGGGTCGTCGCTGATCAGGCCCGAGCCGGCGTGGATCTGCACGAGGCTGCCGGGCGGGGGCAGCATGTCCTTGAAGCCGTCCCAGTCCAGATACTTCGCACCATCGCCGCGGTTGGCCCCGAACTTGATGGTGAACGAGATGAACCACAGGTGGACGGTGGCCTCACCGCCGGTCGGCGGCCCGAACAGCCGCAGGCTCGCGCCGATCTCGATCCTGATGGTGATCTTGACGAAGAGGATCTTGACCTGGGCCTGGACGCCGATCCTGACACTGATGCCGAGATCGAAGTGGAACGGGCGCCACTGGATGAGCGCGTCGGCCCTGGCGATGAGCCAGGCGCGCAGCATCCCGGAGTGGAAGTTCACCTCCAGCGAGCCGCCGAGCATCACGGCGGACGGCGTGATCCCGAAGTAGGCGCCACCGGAGACGGTGACACTGCCCGTCAGGTCCCAGTCGAAGCCGAGCCGGGCCGGGCTCGGGTAATGGTCGGGCCGCCGGAAGCTGTCGTGGTAGCCGCCGAGGCTGAAGACGAAGTCCCCGGCCTCGGGGCTGGGGCTGTACCAGGTGGCGAGCGCGACGCCGCCGCGCAGCCGGCAGTTGGGGTCCAGGAGGAAGGAGTTGCGGGTCAGCGCGGCAGACAGCCGCAGCTCGCCCTTGTTCGGCTTGACGACGACCTCGATGCCGAGCTCGGCCTTGGCGTACTTCTTGTCGCCCTTCGGCGGGTACTCGGTGGCGGCCAGTCCGAGCAGGGCGACGGTGAAGTCCGCGCCGGTCTGCACGACCGCCATCGCACTGCCCTTAATGGCCTCGAAGCAGCTGAACGCCAGCCCGGCCGCCACCCACACCTCGTCCTGCGCCGGGCGCACCCAGGGATCGGCGCCGGCGGTGATCGTTTTGAGGATCTCCACGGGGTCGCCGTTCGCGCCTCCGATCGCCCCGGGGTTGTCGAGCGCGGCGACGAACGGGAAGTCGTTCATCGCCTCTACTTCCGGCAGCCGGATCCGGCTGTTCCAGCCCAGGCCCAACGCGATCCCGCGCACCTGGAACGGCGGCGGACCGATGCCCTTGTCCGAACCGAGCGCACCGAACGCGAAGACGGACGGCTGAAGCCCGGCCTCCTGCGGCACGACGTAGGCGCCCACCGCGCTGCCGGCCACCGCCTTGGCGTCCACCAGCAGGACGCCGCCCAGGACCGTGCGGTACGGAGGCGTGGCAGGAAGGGCCACCAAAGCGCCGTTGACGGACAGCGGCGGGTTGCTGTAGCTGATCACCACGCCATCGCCATCGGTAGGCGTGCCGATGCCCCAGCCGCGCGGGCTACGCGCGACGGGGGCCGAGGCGATGACGGTGAAGCCCTCGGGCCCGGCGAAGGCGACAAGGCCGCGCCGGCGCACCGGCAACGGACGCGCCGGTACAGGCCTCGCCGGCAGAGCCCGGCCGAGCCCGTCCCGGCGAACCGCATCGAGCACAGGCTGCGCGCGATCACCGTGCACCGGTACGAGCACGGGACCGGGCATCACCAGCCAGGTCCCGGCGGGCAAAGCACCGGCGAGCGCCGGTACGGGCGCATTCGCCGCCTCCAACGTGGCTGCTGCGGAGGCAATCTGTTCCCCATTCAAATCCTCGTCCGCGGCGATGACTTGCCAGTTCCGACCCGCCGGGTCCTGGAATTCGGCGACGAGCAGCCGCTCGTCCCGGCACAGCACCGCAAGCCGAGCGCTCTCGCTGCTCCCAGTCAGCAGGAGCTGCTCGGCGGCGGCCCGCACATCGAATCGCGTGACGGCTGCGGCTTGCGGCAGCGGGGCGCAGTCCAGGCCGAGGCCGCGTGCCAGGAGGTGGGCCGGGGCGCCGGGTTCGGCGGGCGCGGCCGTGAGTGTCACGGCGGTGACCTCACCGTCCGGGCTGTTGAAGGTGACGCGTACGGGCACGGGTTCGGCGCCCAGCGCGGAGACCGCGACACCGGTTGCCATCAGGTCGGCCGCATCGTCACCAGCGGCATACTCCAGGCGCAGTACGCCGTCGGATACGACTGCGAGGAACGGGTCGTGCCGGAAGTCGAGCGCCTCCCCCGGGAGTTCCACTGGGGCGGCAGAGCCACCGCCGTCGAATAGTTTGCGCAGATCCTCCACCTGAAGCGCCACAAGATCCCTTCCCTCGCGCGGAAACGGGCAGGCTCCGCAGCCGAGCGACGGCGATGCCTGGGCCGGAGACTGGCGGGCCCCGCCATCCCGGCGCACGGCATGGCCAGTCCCAAGATCAGAGCGAACCTATCGAAGCAACTAACTGGTAGGCAGGACCGAAACGCGCCATAACGATGCGTGTCCGATGATCACCGCTCCGTAGTGCGCTTTTATGCGCAATCCGGGCCGCGACCGAGCGCCGCGGAAAAAGAACAGCAGGACCTGAGGAGCACGGGAACCATGCCTCACGTGTCCGAAAAGCCCAAGCTGAGCTACTGATCGGTTCTGCGTACGGCTCTGGGACGCACGTTCAGGCGCGCCGCGAGCAGGCGGATCGCCCGCTGGGTGGTCTCGTCCGGGCTGAACCGGTAGTCCATGCTCGGCGGGCCGTCGGCGTACCGCTCCAGCAGCGCCAGGAGCCGTGTCTGGACGGTGCGCAGTTCTGCCACCGGGCAGGTGCCCCGGCTGTCGGCGGCGTGGGCCTGGCAGGGCGCTGTGGTCTTCCGTCGCGGGGGCCCCCCCGGGGGGGCCCGCGGGGGGGGGGGGGGGGCGGGGGGGGGGGGGGGGGGTTGTGGGCGCGCCCGCCCCCCCGGCGGGGGCGCGGCGGGGGGCCCCCCCGCCACGGAAGGGGCGGCGGGCTCCGAGGGCCCGCACGGTCGGTCAGAACTGGCGGCGCCGTACGACGGGCCGGGCGGGCGGGCCTGCTCGGTGCCGCGCAGCGCGAAGGCCGCGGTGCGGGTGCGCTCCAGCCAGCTCGTGACCTGGCGCAGCGTGGCGGGGTCGACGTGGCGGGCGAGATCGCGCACGGCCTGGTGGTCGTCGTCGGTGAGCGCGTGGAGGCCGGCGCGGTCGAGGGCGGTGTAGAGGGGCTGGGCGGTGGGGCCAGCGAGGCTTCGTTGGGCGGCGTCGGTGGTCTGCCGGGCCTGGTGGGCGGCCTCGCGGGCGCATTCGGCGATGTCCTGGCGGTGGTGCTCGCGGCGCAGCGCGTGCTGGAGGGCGGTGTCGTGGTCGGGGTCGTAGCGCTCGGCGCGGGTGGCGGCGGTGTGGTCGTGGATGCGCTGCCACTCGGCGAGGGTGTCGGCTGCGGGGGCGTAGGCGCTCTCGTGGCCGGCGTCGGCGTGCCGGTCGGCGCAGCGTTCCTCGAACTGGGCTTGTTCCAGGGCCTGCTGGATGTTCTCTAGAGTCATTCCGGCGGCCCGGCGGCGGACCCGGCTGAGGAGGTCACCGAGCAGAGCGTGCTCCTGGCCGTCGGACTCGTCCTCCTCCTGGGTCAAGTGAGTGGGGGCTGGGTGTTGGGCGAGGGCGGCGTGCAGCGTCGCGCCGGCCTCCCACGCCTCGGCGTGCACGACCGGCTCCGGCGGGCCGTCCGGGCGGACGCTGTAGACGATCCGGCCCTCCACCAGGGCCACCCAGCCGTCCAGGCCGTCGACGTCGCGCTCCGTCCAGCCGCGGGCGAGTCCGGCGCCGTGGTGGAGGGTGCGGATGCCGTCATGGCCGCTCCAGCGCGTCGATCATCTGCTCGATGGCGGCCGTGAGGGGGCCGGACGCCGGGGCCCGCTGATCTCTTGCTGAAGATCAGGGCCTCGTATGTCTGGCAGGAGTGGCCCCGACGCCGGGCACCCTCACGATCTCGTTCCTTCCTCGGCGGCGGTCGGCCGACGCCCGGGGCCAACTCTTTCTGGAGGGCTCAAGACCCGGGTAAGTCGTATGACTCACCGGACGTCAGCTGATCACCGCCGAGATGAAGCCGGCGGCCGCGCTCTTTTTCGAGGTCTCGCGGGACCGGGTAACGGGTAGCGATCCGCCGGCTTCGGTCCCCATTAGGTAAGTTGGAGTGGTGAGTTCGACCCGTCACCCCCGATGAGCAGCACAAACAGGCGGCAAGCGGAGACAAAGGCCGGTGGCCGAACCGCACCGCGGACCGAACCCGAAACCGGCCCCCGTGGCGAACCCCGAGCCGAACCCCCGGCCGAACAGCCTGGGTCTTGTGCGCGGGCAACCAGTCGAGGGGATCGGGCGGCGGCGAAGGCGGCGTCCGTTCACGGCCCGTCGGCAAGTACCGCTCTTGGTGGAACGGATCAGCCGCTCGCAGTCCACAGGGTGGCGGTAACGGTCATCCCCTGCTGGTCGCTGCCGGGCTTGGCAGTGACTTTGAACCAGGCCACCGAGTCCTTCGCGGTAATCACGCAGTAGGCGGAGCCGACGGTCATTTTGCTGAACGGCGCGGGGTTGGGCATTGCCTGGCGCATGGCATCGTCGCGGCACTGGTCCGGACCGGGCTCCTGCGCCGAGGACGTTCCCCAGGCCTTGAGGTGCGGGTAGACCATGGTGACCGAATTGAGGCTGGAGCAGGGCTGCTGGATCGTCAGGTCCGCCGGAGGGTTCACGATATTCATGAAGTCATCCGGGTCCAACACGGCCCCGCGGGCCGGATCGAGGTCCATGATGGCCCGGCCGCACGTCCTCGCTGCCGACGGCACGTTGATGGCCGTGTCACGATACTGAGCCGTCCACCGCCCTGAGTCGGGCGGCGCCGCGGTGGCGGCGGTCGGAGCGACGGTGGCGCCAGTCGGAGCGGCGGCCTGCGCGGGCGAGGTGCCGGATGGTGTGGCCGCGATGCTGGGGTGCGCGTCGATAGTGACGGTCGGGGCCGCGGCGCCCGCAGTCACGGTGCTGGTTGCGCTCGTGCGGACGAGAATGACGACGACCGCGACCGCCAGGACGGCGACGGCGACGGCCAGGACGGCCACGCTGCCCCGCAGCAGCCGTCCCGACGACGGGGATGGTGCCGGCGGCAGGAAGGGCGGTACTTCAACAGCGACGCCGGCGGGTGCCGGTCCGGTGGCGACGACGGGCGGCTGCGGCCACCACTGCTGCCGGGGGCTGTCGGCCGCCGCGCGCAGCCGGGCGCGTACCATCCGGTGCTCGGGGGTCTCCTCCTCGGGCGAGGGGGTGACCATCGACAGGAAGATGTGCTCGGCCTGATCGGCGCTGATCGCGACCGCCTGCCGGTCGGCGCGAAGTGCCTCGGCCCGGGCCTGCTGCCGCCGCAGCCGCTCGTCGAGTTCGAACGTCGGCTGCCCGGTCCGTCGCAGTAGCGTCACCTGCCGTCGCAGGCCCTCGATCTCGTAGTGGCACTGGGAGAGCTCGGCGGTCAGGTGTCCGCGCTGGGCGTACAGATCGAGGAACCCTGTAAGGCTCTTGAGGAGCACATCGCTCAGGAACGCCAGTTGCGTCCTGAGGGAGTCCTTGTCGTGGAGCAGGGCCTGTTCCCGGGCCGCCTGCTGGAGTCTGGGCTGTACGTCGCGGTGGTAGCGGTCGGCGTACGCCGCCGCGCTGTATAAACGGTGCGTGTCATCGCGAAACCCCACCGCGAGGGTTTTCCCGGTCCGCTCCTCCGCCATATTGAGAATGATTTCAACGAAATCCGCTGGGGGGAGATGCTCCCCTTTCCTCCACCTGCCGACCGTGGCCTTGTTGACGTTCATCCGATGAGCGATATCAACGTCTCTGATGCCACTGCTTGCCATCAGAGCCGCAACCTGCTTCGAGAAATTCGTCCGCTCAGGCCCTCCCCTGGCGCTCCCCTGTGCCCCGTCGACGACGCTATTGTCGATCGGCTCGACCTCGTTGCCCATCCGTGCGGTCCCCACCCCTCGTCGGCACCGACTCCTACGCCCCCGTTGTGCCCGTCACGCGACCCTAGACCCACTCGTCGCACCCGGTGAAGCGCCGCAGTTCCGCGCGTTGCGGCCGCGCAACCCGGCCATGAAGCACCGGCCCGCCGGGGGGGGGGGGGGGGGCCCCCCCCCCCCCCCGGGCCCCCCCCCCCCCCCCCCCCGGCGGGGCCCCCCCCCCCCCCCCCCCCCCCCCCCCCCCCCCCCCGCGGGGGGGGGGGGGGGGCGGGCGCCCCCCCCCCCCCCCCCCCACGCCAGCCCCCTCCCCCTCCCCCCTCACC
>NZ_JBIRJC010000065.1:0-27208 GCF_044329365.1 Kitasatospora sp. NPDC017646
CCGGGGGCCAGGACGATGCTGGCGCCCCGGCGCCGGACGGAGGCCGCACCATGGACGTGCAGGGCGACGTAGAGGCAGTCCTCGGGATCGGTTCCTGGCGGCGCGGCGAGGATGTCGATGCAGCCGTTACCGCCCTCGAGGGCGGTTCGGTCAAGCTGGTGGTACTCGGTTTCGGGCATGGGTGAGGGACCCGACGGGATCACGGGAGGCTCCGACCGGTTCGAATGACTCTGTGCAGGTGCTGGGAAGGCGGCTCGCCGCTCGGCGGTCGGTGGTGGCACCGTCGGCGGCGGGGCGCTCAGGAGAGGAACTTCTCCACGACGGCGTTGAACTCGCCGGGGTTCTCCAGGAACGGGAAGTGCGAGCTCGCGACGCTCGCAGGGAACACGTGGAGGCGGGCGCCGGGGATCCGCCCGGCGACGAAGCGCTGGGAGGCGGGGTCCACGTGGCTTCCCTCGCAGCCGAGTACCAGGGTCGGTACGTCGATGCGGTCGAGGACGTCACGCCAGTCCTGGGCGCAGTGGTCGAAGAGCAGCGGGACGCCGGCGTACGCCGGGGTGGAGCGGATCTCCTCGGTCACGAAGGCGAGCACGTCCGGGTCGGTGTCACCGCTGAACATCGAACGGACGA
This sequence comes from Kitasatospora sp. NPDC017646, assembly GCF_044329365.1. Taxonomy (NCBI): domain Bacteria; kingdom Bacillati; phylum Actinomycetota; class Actinomycetes; order Kitasatosporales; family Streptomycetaceae; genus Kitasatospora; species Kitasatospora sp. NPDC017646. The sequence continues at coordinate 631 of NZ_JBIRJC010000065.1, forward strand.
AGTCCTCACGGACCGTGGCCCCCTCCGGCCCGGCGAGCGCGGCGCCCAGTTCCAGGAGCCCCGCCACGTCGAAGATGGCGCCGGATTCCCGCTGCTCGGCCGGTGCCATCCAGGGCGCCGCCGCCACGGCTGCCGGCTGGTCGACCACGACGAACCGGCGGATGCGGCCGGTTCCGTACTGGTCGACGAAGCTCCACCACACCGAGGCGCCCATCGACCAGCCCAGCGCGTCGAAGGCGTCCAGGCCCAAGTGGTCGACCAGGTCGAGGACGTCGCGGGCCAGGCGCGCGACGCGGTAGCCGTGGCTCGGCTTGTCGGAACGGCCGTGGCCCCGGAAGTCCACCGTCACGACGCGTCGCCCCGGCGCCAGTTCCTCGAACTGGTGGCGGAACATCTCCTGCGTCTGCCCCCAGCCGTGGAGCATGACCAGCGGGACCCCGTCCCCGCCGCTGTCGCGGTAGGTCAGGCGCACACCGTCGTTCGTGATCATTTCGTGCATGACGCTCGTTCTTGTCCGTTCGTGTCGGCTCATGGCTTCAGGGGGTCCGGAGCCCGCAGGTCGCCGGGGGATGAGCGGCAGCTCGCAGTGATGATTCTCGTGGTGCACGGGCCTCGTTGACCACCGACCGACGTAGGGATTGCCGGACGGAGCTTCATCACTCTGTAGCAACGGAACTTCATCGCTCTGTAGAAACGGTGCGCATCGGAAACGGTGCGCACCGACAATTCCCCGGGTCAGGCCGGCCTTTCCGGGGGCGCCTGGAGCAGGTCCCGCAGCCGCAACCCCATGTGCAGGACGAGGCGGTGCGCGCCGTTGTCCAGTTCCAGGCCCGTGATCTCCTGGATCTGCCGCAGGCGGTAGTACAAGGAGGTGCGGTGGACCTCCAGGATCTCCGCCGTCTTGGGCACCGAACCGGCGTTCTCCAGGAAGCAACGCAGGGTCTCCTCCAAACGGGGGTTGCCGCCGCCGTCCAGCAGACGCCGCAGCGACTTCGGCAGCAGGGAGTCGTTGAGCGCACTGTCGGGCAACTGGAGGAACACGGTGTACTCCCCGAGCCGTTCCCAGTCACCGATACCCCCCAGCCCGGGCAGCCGTCGGGCCGCACGAGCCGCCACCCGGGCCTGGTCGTAGGAGGTCCACGCACCGGCAAGCGCCGCCTGTCGCCCACCCACGCCCACCACCGTGGCCGCCCCCGGGCCCAGGAAGGTCTTCAGCGAACGGACGATGGCGTGGCACTGCCGGTCCAGGTCCTCCTCCGCCGGTTCCCGTTCGAAGACCTGGACCAGGATCGCCCGGTCCTGCTCGATCGCCAGCAGGCCGCGGGCCGTACGGGTCCCCCGGAACGGGTCCAGCGCACCGCGCAGCGCCACCGAGACCTGGCCGGAGGTCCCCCGCTGCCCGGAGACGGCCACGCTGGTCACCACCACGTGGGGGCCGGCCGGAAGAAGGCCGTCCTCCAGCAGACGCTGGTGCGCCGCGCAGCGCTGCGCCGAGTCCGAACCGACCAGCTGGTTCACCAGCCGGCGGGTGTGCTCCTCGTCTGCGTCAGAGGCCAAACGCTCGGCGTACATCTCGGCCGCCACGGCGCGGGCGACCCTGTCGACGGCCTCGGTTTCGGCCTCGGTGAGGGGCTCTCCCGTCGCCACGATCATGAGGATGCCCAGCATGAAGCCCCGCTCGCGGATCGGGACGCAGTAGCGAGGCTGCAGCCCCAGGTCGTCGCGGCCCGGGAGGATTCCCGGAGTGGTCCACTGCGCGACCCCCTGTGACAGCACGTAGCGGATGGCCTCGTCGTCAGCGATGCCCTGCAGCAGCGTGCGGACGCGCACGCGGTCCTCGTCAGCGAAGTGCCGACTGGTACAGATCATCCGTACCAACGGGTCGTCGAGGACGACGGACCGGCCCAGCTCCTCGGCCAGACCGTCCACCAACGACTGGAGCGCCTCGCCTCCCGGACGCGCACGCTGGATCCATCTCTTCATGATCAAAATCCTCCCGGCGTCCTTCATACAAGGAGCGAAACGAGATGGACAAATCTTCAACAAACCGAGGATCTCATGGCTCCGCCCGGCCTGGACGGCGGCCGCCCCGGGCGGCGCCCGCCCCTCGGAGGAGGCTGCGCATCCGACACCCAGGGAAGGCCAGGGGATGACGAAAAATCGTTCAGAGCAAGGGGGTTCAGCCAACTGGCGACAAAGCGACGACGGCCGGGGCGGCCGCCTGAACGTGCCGGTCTCCGGCCGTTGAACAGGACGGGCGCGGCCGGAAGGAACCCGAGTCCGCCCCGCGTGCCGGGCGAACGGTGCGCAGACCGTCACGTCGCGGTGCGCCTCCGGAACATCCGCGCCGATACCGTCTCCTAGTCTGGACCGCGAATCCGCCTCCCCTGTTCGACGGCAGCCCCCAGGGCCGAGGCGAGATCATCGCGCCGTCACGCTCGGGCGCCCCGGTCGTCCGGCGCGCCCTGTCCCGGTCGGACACCTCGCCCGTGCCGCCCCGGACGACCTCTCTTCGCCCCGCACAGCCCGGCGCAGCCACGCGCAGCCCGGCGCCGGCACCCGTTCCCGACACCGACCCAGGAGAATCCATGCCCGCCCACCATCCGCTGCCCAGCTCCCAGCCCCACCCGGAGGCCACCAGCACCGAGATCCACCTCGATGCCCGACTCGTCCTGGGCGAGGTCGAGTCCGTCGACGTCCCCGTGCGCTTCGGCTACCGCAGCGACGACCCGCTCGCCGTCGCGCTCGAGTTCCTCGGACTCGCGGCCGACGCGGGCACCTGGCGGTTCTCCCGGGACCTCCTCTGGGAAGGACTGCAGAAGCCCGCCGGCCTCGGCGACGTCCGCATCTGGCCGCCCTGCACCTGCCACGGCCGCGCGGCCCTGCGCATCATGCTCCGCAACCGCGACAACGTCGTCCTCATCGACCTCCCGTCCCGACAGGTGCGCCGCTGGCTCCGCCGGGAAGCCTTCGTGCTCGTCCCCCCGGGCACGGAAAGCAGCGCGATCGACTGGGACGCCGAGCTGCACGGCCTGGCCAGCTGACGACCGACCGCGGCCGGGGGCGACTACATGCGGGCCACCCACGCGCACCTGGACTCGCTGAGGGAGACCGGACATTCCATCATTTGCACGTCTTCGTGCCCCGGCTGCCTGCGCGACTACTCCAACATGGCCTACCACCCCCTGCTCGACTGGCGCCTGGCCGGCGACCTGCTGACCGTCCTCTCCGGAGGTTTCGCAAGCACCTCGGACGACCGTGCCCCCCAGTCGCTGACTTCATCGAAGTCGAATACGACCGCACCAGGCTCCGCAAGCACCCTGAGTTCGGATACCTCACACCCCTCGAAGCCCGAGCCAGGCTGCAGCACGACTTCACCCCGCAGCGTAAGAACCCGCTGTCCGAGATCAGGGTGGAACTTCAAAGCAAGGCTCCACCTCGTCGAAGCCAGCGCCCAGCGCGGCCCGGACGCCCCCGCCTACGACAGTCCCCTCCGCTCGAACGCCTCCGGGCCGTCGCGGCCGAGCAGGTATCGGTACCGACCGGTCGGGTACAGGCACGAATCCGTTTCGCAGACGGTGGACAGGCTCGCAACAGTGAACCCCGCTTCGCCCCGCTCACGGCCCGATCGCGCATCTGGCGTACACCGCCGCCCGAGCCACCCAGCAGGCTCGCCAGCTGCTCCGGCAACTCGGCGACCGTGCTGCCGACTTCACCCGCCTGATCCGGGACCGTGACTCGAAGTTCACCACGGCCTCCGACGCCGCCCTCGCCGGCGAGAGCATCTCCGTCGCCAGGATTCCGCCCCACAGCCGCAACGGCAGCCCGCACGCGGAACGATTCATGCGCTCCGCGAGGGAGGAGTACACCGACCGGCTCCTACTGTTCGAGCGAGGCCACGCGGAGAAGATCCTCCGCGACGAGCAGGCCCGGTGGTACTACGCGGCGGGAGCGGCGCGCCGGGGCGTCCGGCGGCGGCCGGAGGAGCTCTGGTCGTCGCGGCCGGCGGCGGCCCGGGTGTCGCCGACGGCGCGGGCGGGGCGGCCGCGGTGGTAGCGACCCGCGGACGGGCCGCGGCGCGGCCGCTCGACGACGGGGTCGGGGATCTCGGTGGGAATGCCGGTGGGCACGCGGGCACCGGTGATCCGGGCCAGGTCCTCGTCGCCGGCGCTGACCCTGGTGGTGACGGGGGTGATGCCGGCCGTCGTCATCATGCGGGCCGTCCCGCGGCGCTGGTTGGGCAGCGCCAGTGTGACGACGGTGCCGGACTCGCCGGCCCGGGCCGTCCGCCCGCCCCGGTGCAGGTAGTCCTTGTGGTCGCCCGGCGGGTCCAGGTTGACGACGAGGTCGAGCCCGTCGACGTGGATCCCTCGGGCGGCGACGTTGGTCGCGATCAACGCGGTCACCTGGCCGGTGCGGAACTGCTCCAGGGTGCGGGTGCGCTGCGGCTGGGACTTGCCGCCGTGCAGGGCCGCGGCCTTCACCCCGTTGGCGAGCAGGTCCTCCACCAGACGGTCCGCGCCGTGCTTGGTGTCGATGAACATGATCACCCTGCCGTCCCGGGACGCGATGTGGGCGATCGTGGCGTTCTTGTCGAAGTTCTGCACGTGCAGCACGTGGTGCTCCATGGTGCTGACCGCTCCCCCGGACGGGTCCACCGAGTGGGTGACCGGGTCCTTGAGGAAGCGCCGCACCAGGCGGTCGACGTTGCGGTCCAGGGTGGCGGAGAACAGCATGGTCTGGCCGCCTTCGGCGACCTGGTCGAGGAGCTCGGTGACCTGCGGCAGGAAGCCCATGTCGGCCATCTGGTCGGCCTCGTCGAGCACCGTGATGCCGACCCGGTCCAGTCGGCAGTCGCCGCGCTGGATCAGGTCCCTGAGCCGGCCCGGGGTGGCCACCACGACCTCCGCCCCGCGGTTGAGGATCCATGCCTGGCGGCTCATCGACGTCCCGCCCACCACGGTCGCCATCCGCAGGCGTACAGCGCGGGCGTACGGAGTGAGGGCCTCGGTGACCTGCTGCGCGAGCTCGCGGGTGGGAACCAGCACCACGGCCAGCGGGCAGCGCGGCTCGGCCCTCTGCCCGGCGGTGCGGGCCAGCACGGCGAGACCGAACGCGATGGTCTTGCCGGAGCCGGTCCGGCCCCGTCCGAGGAGGTCACGGCCGGCCAGCGAGTTCGGCAGCGTTGCGGCCTGGATCGGGAACGGCGCGGTGACACCCTGGCCGATCAGCACCGCCAGCAGCGCCTTCGGCAGGTCCAGCTCGTCGAAGGACTCGACGGCCGGCAGTGCCGGGGTCGTGCTCACCGGCACCGCGAACTCGCCCTGCACGGAGGGGCCCCGAGGGACACTCCGCCCGGAGGAGCGTCGGTCTCCGACGGGCCGGTCACCGTAGAAGGAGCCGCCACCGGAGCGGGAGCCGGCCGCGGAGCGGAAGTCGGCGTTGTGGTACGAGGAGCGACTGGAGCGGGCCATGCGGAAAACCTTCCTCGGGCGGCACGTCACGAGGAAGGTTCCGTGGCGCGGGGCGCCGGCGGAGACCGCAAGGGAACGGGCCGGAAGTGTGACGGGCGGAGCGTGGACGGTGGAACCGTGCGGCACGTCACCTATGGTCGGCGCTCACCGCGGAGGGCGGGAGCGAAGAACCTCGAACCGTGAGCTGTCACGGCGGGGCGCCGATCCGGACGCGGCGCTGTGCGTCTCGCGTGGGGATGCCACCGGTGGCGGAGCCCAGGCCCGAACGGCCGGGAGGATGCGCCGTGGCGCGATGACCGAGGGGCCCGCAACCGGGCATGTGCGCGGTGCGGGCCCCTCGCTACCAGGCGGGTGCCGTGGCAGAAGAACTACAGCGGGCGAATGTTCTCGGCCTGCGGACCCTTCTGGCCCTGCGTGACGTCGAACTCGACCTTCTGACCCTCAAGCAGCTCACGGAAGCCGTTGGCGTTGATGTTCGAGAAGTGGGCGAAGACGTCGGGGCCGCCACCCTCCTGCTCGATGAAGCCGAAGCCCTTTTCCGAGTTGAACCACTTCACAGTGCCATTAGCCATTAATTAAAAATCTCCTTCAAGGGACTGTCCGAAGCACGCACAGCGCGGCTTCGAGTCACCGCATGGAGCGCCCACCGGGGAAGAGCCGGGGAACAAAAAATGCGCCTGCAACACATCAGCAGGCGCACACAAAGTTCATGGGAACCACTACTGCAACTAAGTCAACTGTAGCAGGCCATGGCCCACCGCGGCGGGATGTTTCACCCCCGGTTCTGCGGGAGCCTTCCCCGGGACGGCCGGTCCCGAACCGAGAGGACCGTGAACACGCCTGGAGAACAAGCCCCTTGAGTATCCGGCCCGCACTCCGTCGAGGCCGACGGCTCCCAGGGGAGGACGATTCCCCCGGTGCGGAACGCCTGCCCTCGCGGTGACAGCCCCGCGAAGGCGGCGCACCACGCCGACCACCGGCGCCATTCAGGGCGCGCACCGGACATCGGGCGCGGCATTCCGGCCCGACTCGAACTCGTATGCACGAAAGGGCCCGCGCCCGCGCTTCCAGGCGCATACTGGCCTGAATGATGAAATCTTCAGCAGGTCGCCGCCCCCTGCCCACCAGCCCTTTCAAGCCCCGGGCGGAGGCACCACGCAAGCACTTCGCCGTCGGCGACCGGGTCACCCATGACGGGTACGGCCTCGGTCGGGTCATCGGCGTCGAAGGTGACGACGACATCGCGGTACTCGTCGACTTCGGATCACGGCAGGAACGCATCACCCACCCGTACACCGCGATGTTCAAACTCTGACCCCGAACACCCCCCGGCGCTCGGCCGATTGCACCGCGCAGCACGCGGGCGGAGCGCCGGGCGGGACGGTGGGACATCGTGCCGGTGCGACGTCGAGGGGGTGCACTCCGACCGAGAACCACACGGCCAGCGACCCCCACGTGCCGGTCCAGGCGCCACAGCCGCCTGTGCGTGCCGACAACCGCGCCACCTATGCTGAGCTGCAGCTTCAGGGGCACGATGTGATCACGTCAAAGGTACTCGCGAGTCCGTCGACGCACGCTTGGAAAGCGTGTTGGGGGCAACCCCTCACGAGTTCGAATCTCGTATCCTCCGCTGGCCGAAGGCCCGGACCGCTGCAAAGCGGTCCGGGCCTTCGTCACTGTCCGGGCACACCGACCGCCGTCGACGGCGGTGCGTGTCCCGGGTCACATGAGGGCGAGGACGGGCCTCGCGCCGCTGCAGGTAGCGCACCCGACAGCGGCCGGGCATGTCCTGAACGGGCCGATCGCCCAGCACCAGGGTCACCCGACTCCCAGCCGTCCACGGGCTGATCAACCAGCACCGCCCGCCGGCTGACCAAGCCGCGAAACGCCCGGTCACACCCGGTGAAGCCATTGTGAAACGGTACGCGGTCAAGAGTCCGCGTCGAACCAGGACGCGGTGTGCCGCAGCAGTGCTGGGACGGCCGGGTCGGGGTCCGGGCGGTACACGGCCCGGATCGCGAGGGAGAACTCGGGGTCGGTGTCGGCGAGGGGGAGCACGCGTACACCGGGGAAGGCGAGATCGGCCGTGTGCTCGGAGACCAGGGCGACACACAGCCCGGAGGCGACATAGCCAAGGAGTCCGGGGAGGTCGTCGGCGCGGGCCCTGACCTGGGGCTTGAAGCCCGCGCGGCGGCACATGAGCTGCCCCTTGCGGGCTAGCTCGGGCAGGGCCCGCTCGCTGACGAAGACGAACCAGTCCTCCTGGAGGGCGCGCAGGGAGAGTTCGGCCGCACCCGCGAGCGCGTGGGCCTCGGGCAGGGCGACATACACCCGCTCACGGCCGAGCTCCAGCAGTTCCAGGTCATCGGCCTGCAGAGGTGCGGTGCGGATGAAGGCGAGGTCGACGGAGCCCAGCCGTAGCGCCTCGACCAAGGCGATGGAGGAGGCCTGGGTCAACTGGATGCGCAGGTCGGGCAGATCGCGTGCCGCGTTGGCCAGCAGCCGGGGCATGTGCCAGTGCGCGAGACCGCTGACGTACCCGATACGGACCTCGCCCGCGTCCCCCGAGGCGATCCGGCGGGCGCGGGCGAGTGCGGCCTGCTGGGCGTCCAGCAGGTGACGGGCATCTGCGGCGAACGCCGCGCCCGCTGCGGTCAGTTCGACGCCGTTGCTGCTCCGGTCGAGCAGCCGGGCGCCGACGATCCGCTCCAGACGCTGGATGGCCTGGCTGAGCGGGGGCTGGCTTATCATCAGCCGCTCGGCCGCCCGTCCGTAGTGCTTCTCCTCGGCGAGTACCGTGAACTGCTCCAGCAGGCGTGGCGTGAGGTCCATGCCAAGATCCTAGAGATTCACCATGACTTCGTGCCGGTGAGAAGGGGCCAGAGGTCTTCCGCCCGCTGTGCGAGCGCCGTACGGCCGAGACGGGCCGACCAGTGGGCTTCGTCCCCGTCCTCGTCGCGCCAGGACCACAGCCGGGTGGTGGCGAAGCGCAGTTCGCTGAGTTCGGTGAAGCCGATGGCGCCATGCAGTTGGTGGGCGATCCTGGTGATCTCTGCCACCGAGGCGGAGGCCTGGGCCTTGGCGGCGGCGATGGCGAACGCGGCCTCGAAGCCGTGGAGTTCGACCGCTTCTCCGGCTGCCTCCACTGCGGCGCCGACCAGCGCGGACTCCTCGATGAGCCGGGCCTCTTCCTGCTTGACGGCCTGGAAGTGGCTGAGCGGCCGGCCGAACTGGATGCGGCTGGAGGTGTGGGCCACCGTCAGCTCGACGCAGCGCTCGGCCGCCCCGGCGATCAGTGCCGCGCGGGTCAGGGCGGCGCGCAGCTCGCACTCGGTCAGCAGGTCCGGGGTGAGGGGGCGTACGAGCTCGGCAGGGACCTGGTAGTCGGCCAGGTGCAGGGTGTCGCGCGGCTCTCCGGCGAGGTTGGAGCCGGCTGCGATCGTCGTACGAGCGGGGTCGACAGGGAACAGGACGGGTCCGCCCGGACCCTGCGCCGCGACCAGTACGGTGGCGCTGCCGCCCCAGGGCACCCGGGGCAGGGTGCCCGAGACGCGTAGGGCGAGGTCCTCGCCCATGGTCCCCGCCGGGCCGACGTGGAAGGCGGCGGGGTGGGCCCAGGTGATCGCCAGGCTGGTGGCCAGGCAGTAGGTCAAGGGGCCTGCGGGTAGGCCGAGTCCGGTGCGCTCGGCGAGCGGCCGGGCGACGAGGATGCTTTCGGCAACCGGCCCGGACGCGGATCCGGACCCGGTCCCTGCGGTGCGCCCTGCAGAACGGACTTCGGCAAGCTGCTGCGAGACGCTCATGACTGCTGCTCCTGCTGCTCAAGGGCTCGGGTGATGATGCCGCGAAGGATTTCGTTGGTGCCGCCGCGCAGGGTGTATGCGGGGGTGTGCAGGAGCGCGATGGCGAGGAGTTCGGGGTACGTGCCGGGCGTGGCTCCGGCGTCGGCGGCCACCGGCAGGATCCGCCGGGCCTCGTTCACCACCTCGCCTTCGAGCCGGGTACCGAGGTCCTTCACCAGGGCTGCCTGGACGTCGGCGGGGCGTCCCGCGTCCAGCGCCGCGGCCACCCCGAGGGAGAGCCGGCGTACGGCGTACACCCGCGCGAGGAGAGCGCCGAGGCGGGCCTGCTGGTCGGCGGTGGTAGCGCGGCCCGACAGCTCACGCACCAGCGCGACAAGCAGCGGGAAGGTACTCAAGTACCTCTCGGGGCCGCTGCGTTCGAAGGCGAGCTCACCGGTCACCTGCGCCCAGCCGTCGCCCTCGCTGCCGAGCAGCATGCTGTCGGGGACCTCGACGCCCTCCAGGTGGAAATAGTTGAAGGTGTGCTCGCCGGTCAGCAGCCGGATCGGCTCCACGCGCACCCCGGGGGCGCGCAGGTCCACGATGAACTGGCTGAGTCCCTGGTGGCGGTCGGTGTGGTCGCTGGTGCGGGCCAGGACGATCGCGTAGTCGTTGACGTGCGCGCCGCCGGTCCACATCTTGGTGCCGGTCAGCTTCCAGCCGCCGCCGTCGACGCGCTCGGCGCGGGTCGCCACGTTAGCCAGGTCGGACCCGGCCTGCGCCTCGCTCATCCCGATGGAGAAGAAGCAGCGGCCCTCGACGATGGCGGGCAGGAAACGCTTCTTCTGCTCCTCGCTGCCGTGGGCCAGGATCGAGGGCGCGGCCTGGCGGTCGGCGACCCAGTGCGCGGAGACCGGAGCCCCGGCGGCGAGCAGTTCCTCGATCACCACCACCCGGGCGGCGAAGCCCAGGCCGCCCCCGCCGTACTCCTCGGGCAGGGCCATGCCCACCCAGCCGCACTCGGCGAGCCTGCGGCTGAACTCCGGCAGCCAGCCGGTCAGCCAGGAATCCGGGCGCCCGAGCACGGTGCCGCGGGCGCGCTCCTCGTCGAGGAACCGGCGGACCTTCAGACGTAGTTCGAGGGCTTGGGCGGGCAGCAGTGCTGATGTGTCGGTCATGGCGGACTCCTGTTCAGGCGGTGTGCGCGGGGCGCAGCAGGTTCGTGTCGAAGCCGGCCTCGCGCAGCACCTCGTCGGTGTGCTCGCCGATGGCCGGGCAGGGGCGCAGCGGCGGGACGGGGTCGGCGGAGTAGCGCACCGGGCGGGCGATGGACCGGTAGACGCCCTCGGTGGGGTGCTCGACCTCGGTGAGCAGACCGCCTTCGCGGGCGTACGAGCTGGCCGCGGCCGAGGCGATCGAGTGCACGGGAGCAGCGGGGATGCTCACGCGGTGGCAGAAGTCCTGCCAGGTCGCGGTGGTGTGCTGCCGTGCCAGCTCGTCCAGTACGGGGTAGAGCTCGTCGGCGTTGGCGGCGCGCGTGGCGCGGGTGGCGAACCGCGGGTCGTCGGCGAGTTCGGGGCGGCCGGCGAAGGCGGTGAAGTCGCGCCAGTTGCGGTCGCTGTGCGGCAGGATGCACAGCCAGCCGTCGGCGGTGCGCTGGGCGCGGCGGGCGCGGCTCATCGAGCGGGGTGCACCGAAGGAGCCGTCGGGCTCCAGCACGGCCTCGCCGAGGTGCTCGACGAGGTTGAAGGCCATCATCACATCGGCCATCGGCACTTCGATGTGCTGGCCTCCGCCGCCGTTGGCGCGGTGGTGCAGGGCGGCGAGCACGGACTGGGTGATCTGCAGGCCGCAGATCTTGTCGGCGAGCAGGGTAGGCACGAAGTGCGGTTCCCCGCTGGCCTGTTGGTTGAGCCAGACCAGCCCGGAGACGGCCTGGATGATGTCGTCGTACGCGGCGAGGGTGCCGAGCTCGCTGTCGCTGCGGAAGCCCTGGGCGTTGATCTGGATCAGCTCCGGGTTGGCGGCGGCGAGTTCCTCGGGGGTGAGCCGGAGCCTGGCCAGGGCCTGCGGGCGGATGTTGGTCAGGAACACATCGGCGGTACGGAGCAGCGCGAGCAGCGCCTCACGGCCGCGCGGGGCCTTCAGATCGAGAGCGACGCTGCGCTTGTTGCGGTTGAGGTTGAGGGCCGCACCGCCCATTCCGGGGTGGCGGATCGGCGGGTAGCTGCGCGTCATGTCGCCGACGGGCGGCTCGACCTTGATCACGTCGGCGCCCAGGTCGCCGAGCTGCTGGGCGGCGTACGGCACCATGATCACGCTGCCGAGTTCGATGACGCGGACACCGGCGAGCATTCCTGCCTTCGGCATTTCGCCTCCGTTTCGGGATCGTTCGGTGAATCCAGGAAAGCCCGAACAGGCGGCCTGTGGCCAATACCGATGCACCTATGGGAATCTGGGGCCAGACATATCACTGCAGGTGAACGGCCCTCTATATGACGGACCGTATAGCCACCGCCTGGAACTCATATTGGACCGGCCCGAAGGGGCGCGGCTTTCCTGAAGGCAGCAGTAGTCCTTCGGAAAGGATCCCGGTCATGCCACGCACTCCCCATGACGTACTCGACGGCCTCTACCGTGAACTCGGCGTCGGCGCCGCGGACGCGGGCGGCAAGGTCACCATCACCGGCGCCGATCCGGTCACCCCCTCCGTGCACCGGATCGGCGACGCCGCCGCGGCCGCGCTCGCGGCGCTCGGCACGGAGGTCGCCGCGCTGTGGCGGGAGCGCGGCGGGGACGGGCAGGATGTCACCGTGTCGGTGGAGTCGGCCGTGCACCAGCTGATGGCCGTGTTCCTGACCAGCGTCAACGGCGTTGCCGTCACTGCACTCGCCGAGGACCCGAACCTGCTCGGGAACAGCGACTTCTACCGCGCCGCCGACGGCCGCCACGTCTACGTGCTGCTGAGCTACCCGCATCTGCGCGATACGGCGTGCGAGGTTCTGGACTGCCCGCCCGACCGGGAGCGGATCGCGGACGCCGTCGCGCACTGGGACGCCTTTGCGCTGGAGGAGGCGATCTGCGCGCGGGGCGGCACCGCCATCGCCGTACGGACGCAGGCCGAGTGGCGCGAGCACCCGCAGGGCCGGCTGCTCGACCAGGGCCCGCTGATCCACATCGACAAACTGGGCGACAGCGCGCCCGAGCCCTTCCCCGGCGGGGCCGAACTCCCGCTCTCCGGCGTGCGTGTGCTGGACAACACGCACGTCATCGCCGGGCCGATCGCCGCCAGGATGACCGCCGAGCTGGGCGCGGACGTAATGCACCTGTCCTCCCCCGCACACCCCGACCCCAACGGCATGATCATCGAGACCGGCATCGGCAAGCGCGCCGCCTTCTGCGACCTGAACGCCCCCGGCCAGGCGAAGGCCTTCCGCCGGGTACTGGCGGAGACGGACGTGTATGTGAGCAACTACCTGAACCTGGACACCAAGGGCTTCGGACCGGCGGCCTTGGCCGAGGAGCGGCCCGGACTCGTCCTGTTGGACTTCCACGGCTGGGGCACGACCGGACCGTGGTCCCGACGTGGCGGATTCGACCAACTCGCCTGTGCAGCGAGCGGATTCTCCGCCGAGGAGGGCTCCTTCGACGGGCCCAGGCTGCCGCCCACCTATCTGCTCAACGACTACCTCGCGGCGATCCTGGGCGCAGCCGGCACGGTGGAGGCGCTGCGCCGCCGGGCCCGCGAGGGCGGGACCTGGCGGGTGCACGTGGATCTGGCCAAGGTCTCGATGTGGGTGCAGGACCTGGGGCTGTTCCCGCGCGCGCAGGTCCGCGACCTGCCCGCCCCCGACCCCACCGACGCCGCCGGTCACCTCACCACTGTCGAGGGTCCGTTCGGCAGCACCAGCTATCTGCCGACACGCATCGCGTACTCCACGCTGCGCCCCCGTCTCACCCGCAGCGCCGAGCCCCTCGGCGCCTCCACCCTGGCCTGGTGATCCCGATGCGCGCCGACGACATCCCCGACCTGCTGCTCACCACACCGGTGAACTCCCCCGCCTACCCGCTACCCCCGTACCGCTTCACCGACCGTGAGTACCTGACCATCACCTACCGCACCGACCCCGACGCCCTGCGGCGCGTCGTCCCCGAACCACTGGCCGTGCCCGAGCCGCTGGTCCACTTCGAGGTCATCCGGATGCCGGACGTCGCCGGCCTCGGCAGCTACAGCGAGTCCGGCCAGCTGATCCCGGTCGAACTCGACGGCGAGCAGGGCGAGTTCAGTCTGGCGATGTACGTGGACAGCGCACCGGCCATCGCCTCGGGGCGCGAACTGAGCGCGTACCCGAAGAAGGCGGGATCGCCCCGCCTCTACGTCGACGGCGACACCCTGGTCGGCACCCTCGACCACGGCTCGCTGCGGGTGGCCACCGCGACCATGGGCTACAAGCACCAGCCGCTCGACCCCGCCCAGGCCCGCGCCGAACTCGCCGCGCCCACCTACCTGCTGGGTATCGACCGCGGATACGACGGCGCTCCCCTGCGCTGCGAACTCGTCCGCACCCGGATCACCGATCTCACCGTCAAGGGTGCCTGGTCCGGGCCCGCGCGGCTCCAGCTCTTCGAGCACGCGCTCGCACCGCTGGCCGATCTGCCCGTACGCGAGGTCGTGCGCGCCACCCATGTGCTGGCCGACCTCACCCTCGCCCCCGCCGAACCCGTGCATGACTACCTCAAGAAGGTACCTTCCGCATGAGCCCCATCCGCGCAACCGTCGTCGGCGCCGGCCTGATCGGCGCCTCCTGGACCGCCCTGTTCCTGGCAGGCGGCCTGGAGGTCACCGTCTGCGACCCGCGCCCCGACCTGGACGCCTACCTGGACACCGAACTCGCCGCCTGCGAACCGGCACTGCGCCAACTCGGATTCGACACCGCACATCTGACCGCGCGCCTGCGCCTGGAGCCCGACCTGGCCCGCGCTGTCGCGCAGGCCGATGTCGTACAGGAGAACGGCCCGGAGCGGCTGCCGCTCAAGCAGGAGCTGTGGCAGCGCATCGAGCAGTACGCCCCGGCGGACGCGCTGCTGGCCACCTCGACCTCCGGCATTCCGGCCACCGCCATCGCCGAGGCCCTGCGCAGCCCCGAGCGGCTGGTAGTGGGGCATCCCTTCAACCCGCCGCATCTGATCCCGCTGGTCGAGATCGTCCCCGGCGCGCTCACCTCGGCCGAAACCGTCGAGAAGGCACGGCAGTTCTACGCCTCGCTCGGCAAGCAGCCCCAGGTGCTGCGCAAGGAGGTCCCCGGGTTCGTCGCCAACCGGCTGCAGTCCGCGCTGTTCCGCGAGGCCGTGCACCTGGTGGCCACCGGTGTGGTGACCGAGCAGGAGCTGGACTCCATCGTCACCTCCTCGATCGGCCTGCGCTGGGCCGTGGACGGCCCCTTCCGCTCCTTCCACCTGGGCGGCGGTCAGGGCGGACTGCCCGACTTCCTGGCCCACCTCGGCCCCCAGATGGAAGCCGCCTGGCCGGCCCTCGGCACTCCCTCCTTCGACGAGCCGACGCTCGCCCTGCTCATCGCCCAGGCCAAGGAGTTCCTGGCCGAGGGCAGCGTCACCGAACTGGCCGCCGAACGCGACCACCGCCAGATCGCGCTGATGCGCGCGCTCGACGAGCCCTGACCCCTCCCCCGCAGCTGACCCCCAATTCCGGCAAGCACCCTGGAGCAGTCATGTCCCTGTCCAACAGCATCGCCAAGGCGGTCGCGAACCCCGCTACCGACGACGCCTTCGACATCCACACCGCGCTCGACGAGGTACTCGGCACCATCGGGCTGAACCGCGCCGACACCGGCGGGAGCTTCACCTTCCGCGGCGCCGACCCGATCGTGCCCAGCACGCTGCGCCTGGGTGCGGCCACCTCGCTCGCCCTCGCCGCCAAGTCCGCCGCAGTGGCGGCCCTCTGGCGGCAGCGTGGCGGGCGCGGCCAGGACATCTCGATGGACCTGCGGGTCGCCCCGCACCGGCTGTGCCCCTTCTACGACCAGAAGTGGGAGCTGCTCAACGGCTACCCGGGCGGCGCGCCGTCCGTCCCCACCCTTGCCTTCGTCAACGGCTTCTACCGCACTGCGGACGACCGCTGGGTGATGCCGCTCAACCCGTATCCCAACCTGCGCATCGCCGCCGAGCGCCTACTCGGTGTGCCCGAGGACCCCGATGCGGTCGCCGCGGCGATCGCCACATGGCGGGCCGCCGAGCTGGAGGAGGCGGCCGAGCGGGCCGGGGTGGTGCTGCCGGTGATCCGTACGCCCCAGGAGTTCCTGAAGGAGCGGCAGTTCACCGAGGTCCTCTCCGGCATGCCGCTGGTGGAGATCACCAGGATCGGCGACAGCGACCCCGAGCCGCTGCCCACCGTGGGCGCGGGCGCGACCGCCCCGCTGGCGGACGTACGGGCGCTGGGCATGGGCCACATCATCGCGGGCGCGGGGGCCGGCCGCGCACTGGCCCTGCACGGCGCGGACGTACTGAACCTGTGGCGGCCGGGCGAGCTGGAACACCCGGTGACGTACAACACGACCCAGGTGGGGGTGCGCTCGGCCACCGTGGAGCCGCGTACCGCAGAAGGTGCGGCGGTGATACGTGAACTGCTGGCCGGGGCCGACGTGTTCTACGCCAACCGCCGCCCGGGCCTGCTCGCCTCGATGGGTCTGTCCGAGGACGAGGCCATCGCTCTGCGCCCCGGCCTGGTCCACGCCACCGTCTCGCTGCACGGCACCACAGGCCCCTGGGCGAACCGGATCGGGTTCGACCAGACGGCCGGTTCGGTCGCGGGCCTGCTCCACCTGGAGGGTGACGGCGAACGTCCCGCACTCCCGCCGATCACCGTGGTCAACGACTATCTGGTGGCCTGGTTCCTGACCGCAGGCATCGTCGAGGCGATGCGGCGGCGTGCGGTGGACGGTGGCTCCTACCGCGTCCATGTCTCGCTCACACGCGTCGCGCTGTGGATCCTCTCGCTGGGCGTCTTCGACAAGGCGTACGCCACGGCCGTCGCCGGAACCGGCGACGAGCACGCCTACCTGGACCCGGAGACCTTCATCGCCCGCACCCCGCTCGGCGACTACCAGGGCGTCACCGACCAGATCCGGATGTCCGAGACCCCTGGCGCGTACCGCCACGTACTGCTGCCGCGAGGATCCTCCCGTCCCGCGTGGGAATCCCCGGCCCGCGCCTGAGCACGGCGCCGCCCGGGCCGCATCGTGCCGAAGTGTCGGAAAGCATCCCGAGCCGAGGAATCCCCGTCCATGCAAACCATCTGACCGGCGTCCTCGTCGACAACCAGGCCAAGGCCATGCACTTCTACACGGAGGTCCGCGGCTTCGTGAAGAAGCACGACGTTCCCGTGGGCGAGCCCATCCGTGCCGGTTTCGGCTACGGCGGCTCCCCGAGCGGAGCACGGATGGCGCCAAGCCCGGACGGTTGCAGTTCTGGTTGCGTTCATCCCCGCCCAGCAACGTCCAGACTCGGGCGAGCGTATCCTCCGCCACGGCTGATCAGCCATAACGAAGGACCCGACTGCTGAGCGGTCGGGTCCTTCGTCGTGCCCTGGTCTCGTCGGTCCGGCCGGTTCTCGCCGAGCAGCGGGGAGCACCGACGGCTTCACGGAGTCGGTGCGACGGTGAGCAGGCCGGTGGCGCGGGCCGCGGTGAGCACGCCGAGGATGTAGCCGTCCTCGACGATGTCGCGGGAGGGGATCTTCGACGGAGCCTGGTGGCCCCGCTCGAACCACGTCCTCGCCGAACTGCCGGACCTGATCACCGCGCTCGGCGCCCACTTCGGACGCATCGTCCGGGTCGGCCTCGACTCTACGGCCTGGGACGGTGTACCACGGTCCCTCGCGGCGAACGGCCTGACGATAAGGATCAACTGGTTCGTCGGCAGCGACGCGACGATCAGCGTCACCCGGGGGTTCCAGGACCACTTCCTGTTGCTGGTGGTACCGCCCGGCACCAACCCGGCGACGGCCGCCTCGGCGATGGCCGGCGCCTCGGCGACCGGGAACCACACCACGGCGGCAGAACTCCTGCTCGGCTGAGCGGTCCGCGCACGCTCGACACGGGGGAGCGGACCCAGCCCAGCACTCAGGATTACCTGGACGCCATCCACCGCACCCGTCCGACCGAGAGTAGCCTGGATATCACCGAAGGCACTTCGCATGCCGGCACCGGATACTGGCGTCGTCTCCGGCGAATGGCAATGCCGGACCCGACCTCGTGGGCCGGGCCCGGAGACAGGTTCCTGATCATGACCACGACGCTCGATCGTGCGACGACGCCTCCCATCCGGAATTCCACCGTACGGCTCTCCCTTGCGCCCCGGGGCGCGCGGCCCGGCCGACTGGACGGAGCCTGGTGGCCCCGCTCGCGTGATCTTCTTCTCGAACTCCCCTCCCTGGCCGCCGAACTCGACGAGCGGTGGGGCCGGATCACCCGGATCACCGTGAACCCCGCGCAGTGGCCCGTCATCCCCCCGCGCATCCCGGTCACCGGACACACCGTCCACGCGGGCTGGTTCACCACCGAGCAGGACGAGCACACGATCGCGGTGTTCTCGTACGCCCCCCGCCGGCTGAACCTGCTGGTCGTCCCGCCGGCGACGGATGCCGTCGACGCCTCCCGGCTGATGTCCGAGGCGGCGGACCCGGCCGACACCCGGACCGCGAGCGACCTGCTCGCCGCGGAGACGGGCGATGGGGCGGCAGAGTCGGAGTCCCGCTCCGGCTTCCTGCCGTCGGCCGCCGCTCCCTCCGACGGCGCTGGTGGGGCCGCCAGGCGGGCGGATGTCGCCCACAGCCGGGCCGCCTCCTGGCCGGCACCCGCGTAGTCGGCGGGACGGGAGCCGCCCGCTACGACCGCGGGGCCGGGTGTGTCACTCGCGTGACCATTCGGCCTCGGCCTGGGGCTGGCCTGCGGCATCGGCCCCGTCCCAGAGGCGGATCCTGATCGCCCGGGGGCCGGGAGCAGGCCGGGAGAGCGTGCGCACGAACACCTCCCGCAGATGGTTGGCCGCCCGCTGGGGCGGCCCCTCGTACTCCAGCGGATTCTGCATGGGAGTGCCGTCCTGCCGGGACCAGTGGCCGTCGTCGTCCTGCGTCTCCAGAACCCATCGGTAGTGCCGCATCCTGGCCTCCTGTGCCGACGATCCCGCCCCCGGGAAAGACGGTATGGGCGGGGCGGATCAGCCGCGACCGGTGGACGCTGCCCGGCTACCGCTGAGCAGCCGGGCGAACCGCCGCCGAGGGCCTGCGGTTCGCCCGGTGCGGACCGCCGTCAGTACTCGGAGCCGCTTCGCCGGTAGGTGGCCACGACCTGGAGCCATGCCCCCGGACTGAAGCACGCCTCGATGCGGTGCGGCGTGTCCTCGAAGACCCGCAGGACGCGCAGCGCGCCGCTCGGGTGCAGGTCGTACTCGAAGGTGACGCCGTTGTCCGTGTCGTCCTCGTACCGCAGGTCCAGCGGCCCCTTCGACGGCTCCGCCGGCGCCCGGGCGTCGACCGAGAGTTTCACTACCAGGTGGCCGGGGACAGCATGTTGCATTCACCGCCGTCCGCCACCATCCACAGCCCGGCAAATGCTCCACTCCATCGTCGTCAACCGTCTCTCCCTTTGTTGGGGCGCCCTCCCGAACGACGGCGGCAAGGCCGTCTGGGCCGAACTCCTCGTACCCCCCAGTCACCGGAGGCCTTGCGAGGACGACCCGATCATCGGCAGGCTGGACCCGGCCGGTCCGCCACAGCCGACATGACACGTGTGGGCCGACCACGACGTATCCGGTCATCACGGGTTCGATCCGGGCATTGCTCGGCCCGTCGCAGCGGCGGCGTCGGTACCGCGCGAGTGGCGCTTCCGGAGCGCGAGGCAGGGGCCGTGGCAATCCCCCGCGTTTCCTTCGTGATCGATCGGTGGCAGTCTGGTGACATGGAGTGCGTCCGGGGCCGCCGGACTGCGCTCCCGCCGGACGACGTGGCTCAAGGACGTGACTCAAGGCGGTGAAGGTGATCGATGAGCGGCACCCCGTACGCCACGTCCGAGTCCCGGCCTGCGTCCCGTTCGGCCGTCGGACCTGAGGGCGACTGGGGCAACCGGCCCGAGCGGCCCCCAGGATCCGGCCGGGAAAGCCGATGACGGTCTCCGCGCCCGCGCATTCGACCAGCTCCGTGGCCGGGGCAGTGTCCGCGGCCGCGCTGCCCGTCGCGGACGTGCTGCAGGAGTTCGGCGTGGCCGCCGACCGGGGCCTGCCCGGCGGGGAGGTCGCACGGCGACAGTCGCAGTTCGGCCCGAATGCGGTCGCCTCGCACCGGGCTCGGTTCCTTCCCGTGCTCTGGCACCAGCTGCGCTCCCCGCTGCTCGCTCTGCTGCTGATCGCCGCCGTCGCCTCCTACCTGGTCGGCGAACGCAGTGACGCCGTCATCATCGGTCTGATCGTGAGCGTGTCGGTCGGGCTCGGCTTCGTCAACGAGTACCGGGCGGAGAAGGCCGCCGAGGCCCTGCACTCCCGGATCCGCCACCGGACGGTGGTCATCCGCGACGGGCGCCCCGGCTCGGTGGACGTCACCGAGCTGGTCCCCGGCGACGTGGTCGAGCTGCGCCTGGGGGACATCGTCCCGGCCGACATACGACTGTTCGACGTCGCGGGCCTGGAGTGCGACGAGTCGGCCCTGACCGGCGAATCGCTGCCCGTCGACAAGCGCACCGCCCCCGTACCTGCGGGAACGCCCCTGGCGGAGCTGTCCGGGTGCGCACTGATGGGCACTGTGGTAAGAGCCGGCAGCGGAAGCGGGATCGTGGTGGCCACCGGCGCCCGCACCGAGTTCGGCAGGATCACCGCCGGACTGAGCACGCACCTGCTCGACACCGAGTTCCAGGTCGGGCTGCGCCGCTTCTCCATGCTTCTGGTGTACGTCGCGGGCACGCTGACCACGTCGATCTTCGTGATCAACGTGGTCCTGCACAAACCGATCATCGACGCACTGCTGTTCTCACTGGCGATCGCGGTCGGCATCACCCCGCAGCTGCTGCCTGCCGTCGTCTCCACCAGCCTCGCCGCCGGATCCCGGCGGATGAGCCGCCGCAAGGTGCTGGTCAAACGGCTGGTGTGCATCGAGGACCTCGGCGACGTCGACGTTCTGTTCACCGACAAGACCGGCACCCTCACGCAGGGCAGCATCCACTACATGCGCGCTGTGCCGGCCGGCGACAACACCCCTGACACGGTGCTGCGCTGGGGGCTGCTGTGCACCGAGAACACCACACCGGACGGGCAGCCCATCGGTGGGAACCCCCTCGACCAAGCGCTGTGGCAGTCCCCGGCCGCCGTCGGCGAGCGGACCGCACCGGCGGGCTACACCCGGCTGGGGGTACTCCCTTTCGACCACGAGCGCCGCATGGTCACCGTCCTCGTCCGCGACACGGCCGGCCAGGTGACCCTGGTGACCAAGGGGGCACCGGAGAGCGTCCTCGACCGCTGCTCCGACGTGCCGGCCGCAGCCCACGACGCCCTGGCGGCCGAGTTCACCGCCGGCAACCGGGTCGTCGCCGTGGCCACCCGCCCCGCCGACAGCAGCGGCCCGCCGCAGCCCGCGGACGAACACGACCTGCGCCTCCTGGGACTGCTCGTGTTCCTGGACCCACCCAAACACGACGCCGCCGAAGCCCTGCGCCGGCTGGCCGACCTCGGCATCGCGGTGAAGGTCGTCACCGGCGACAACCCCACCGTCGCCGCCAAGATCTGCCGCGACCTGGGGCTGGCCGAGGGCGGCACGCTGACCGGCACCGACCTCGACGCAATCGACGAGCCCCAACTCGCCGCAGCCATCGCACACACCACCGTCTTCGCCCGGGTCACCCCGGAGGACAAGGCCCGCATCGTGCACGCCCAGCGGCACGGCGGCCGCGGGGTCGCCTTCCTCGGCGACGGCGTCAACGACGCACTCGCCCTGCACGCGGCCGACGTGGGAATCTCGGTCGACTCGGCCACCGACGTCGCCAAGGACGCCGCCGACGTCATCCTGCTGGCAAAGGACCTCAACGTACTCGCCGACGGCGTCGCCGAAGGGCGGAGGATCTTCGCCAACACCATCAAATACGTGCTGATGGGCACCTCCAGCAACTTCGGCAACATGGCCTCCGCCGCCGGCGCCTCGCTGTTCCTGCCCTTCCTGCCGATGCTTCCGTCCCAGATCCTGCTCAACAACCTGCTGTACGACACCAGCCAGCTGGCCATCCCCACCGACAACGTCGACGAGGAGCAGCTGCGCCGCCCCTCGCACTGGGACATCGGCTTCATCCGCCGCTTCATGCTCTACTTCGGTCCGTTCAGCTCGGTCTTCGACTTCCTCACCTTCGGGATAATGCTCGGGGTCTTCCACTCCGGACCCGAGCAGTTCCGCTCCGGCTGGTTCGTCGAGTCCCTGGCCACCCAGACCCTGGTCATCTTCGCGATCCGCACCCGCCGCATCCCGTTCTTCCGCAGCCATCCCAGCCTGCCGCTCACCCTCGCGGCCCTCGGTGTCGTCACCGTCGGCACGCTCATCCCCGCCACGCCCGTGGCCGCCACACTCGGCTTCCATCCCCTGCCGGGCGCGTTCTTCGCCGCACTCGTCGGCATGGTCGTCGGCTACCTCGCCCTGGTAGAGGTCGGCAAGCGGATCTTCTACGGCGCCGCGCCCGCCGTACCGGGTGCGCCCCGTTACAGCAGTCGCCGCCACCTGCGCCGCCGCGCCGCCTACTTCACCACCGCCAGACGCCGGCACAACCCGTCCTCCGCCGAACCATGACACACGGCCCCCACCCCAGAAAAAGGCCGTTCCCCGCATCGCTGCGGGGAAACGGCCTTCCGGCCTGCCTAGACGTAGCGCCGACCAGGGCAGCAGAATCTGAATCCACGCCCCCCCGACCCCCATTCACCCTATGATCTTCCCACCGAAAAGGCGGACATTTTTTCGATCACGGGCCGCAGAGCCAGGGATCCTGCCTCATTGATCTGCATATTCGCCTCCTCGCGATCGTCCTACCGGTAACTCCTACCGGCACCTTCCAGGATACTCCGCATTGCGAGAATTCGAGCCCGCCGTACACATGAATCAGTATTTGAAAATTCCCCCGCGCGACGTTCGACCAGAATAGCCACCCGAGATTTCTTGCGCCGCACCCCACAGCCACAGGAGCCATCCTGGCCGAGGTGTCGCCGGGTGAGAGCCGGTGCAGTGCTGGGACAGGGGAAATGCCGGTGCAGCGTACGCCGACCCACGTGGAGGCAAGGCAGGGAAGCCGGTCGAGGACGAGCGTCGGGTGGTGCGAACAGGAACAGGACGCGGACGAGGTGATGGTGTGCTCCTTCACCCCTGTGCGCCTGGAGCTCCTGGTGATCCCCCCCCCCCCGAAGCCGAGGCCTCCGCCGCCGAGTGGCTGATGACGGCGGCATCCGACCCGGCCAACACCCGCACCGGCACCGACCTGCTGACGGCCGCAGGTGTGCCGACGGCAGACCTACGGGCCGACGGGTGAAAACGATCGGCAGCGGACGACATCATGCCGTTCGCCGCTCCGCGGCGGCCTCGCGTCCTGATTGTGACTGGTCCCGCTACTCGCGTGACCACTCGGTTTCGGCATGAGGCCCGCCGACCGAGTGTCGCCCCTCCCAGGCTCGGACCCTGATCGCCCGGGGGCCGGGAGCGGGGCTGGAGAGGGTGCGCACGAACACGTCCCGCCCAAACGGCGCCGGCGGCGAGGAGATCTCGTTGTACGTCTACGAACACGAGGCCTGTGCCAGCACCCCGAGCACGGACCCCACGCCCTATGAGTCCCAGTACGAGGGCTACACGGGCAAC
Source organism: Kitasatospora sp. NPDC017646 (assembly GCF_044329365.1). Lineage (NCBI taxonomy): Bacteria > Bacillati > Actinomycetota > Actinomycetes > Kitasatosporales > Streptomycetaceae > Kitasatospora > Kitasatospora sp. NPDC017646. The sequence goes on from NZ_JBIRJC010000065.1 coordinate 23,772, forward strand.
TACGGCAACACGCTGGACCGGTGGTACGGGAGGGCCGCGGTCGTCGTGTGGCCGCGCGAGCGGGCGTTCGCTGCACGTGGCGAGGCCGGACCGCGGTGGGCCCTGGAGGAACTGCGCGACCGCATCGAGCGGGGAGATCTGGACGGCGCACGCACCGCCGCACAGTCCCTCGCCCCGTTCTGGAAGCACACCGGTGCCCAACCCGAGCTGCTGGACTGCGCGTTGCACATGGCCGCGGGCCTGAGTGCGGCCGAGACCGCGGCGATGCTGCTGGAGCCGTTCCGGGTGGGCGCGCTGGGGCCGGAACACGCGGGAGGGCTGTCTGCGGCGGCCGAGCGGTACGGCACCGCGTGGCTGCGCCAAGTCGTCGACGGCTGGTTCGGCCCGCGGAACCGTCACGAGCCCCACCGGTACGAGTGGACCGAGAGGCTGCCGGATCTTTGCACGGCACTGCGGGCCTCCGGCCCGGGTGCAGCAGTGGCGCGACTGCTGTTCGCCGGGGCCTGGACCGCAGTGGACGGCGACCTGCGGCTGTCGTCCACGACCGGTCCGACCGAGATCCGTTCGGCACAGGCGCTGCCGACGGACGCCAGGCGCACGGCGGGTCTCGACGTGCTCGCGCGCGACTGCGCGGACCGGCTCCGCGCGATCACCGGACGACAGCCGCGCGCCGCGGACGACTGGTCGATCGCCTGGACCGGTTGCGGCTGCGAACTGTGCGCCACCCTGGAGATGTTCCTTGGTTCCCGCTCACGGCGAGTCCTTGAATGGCCGCTGGCGAAGGACGGACGCCGGCACGTGCACACCAAAATCGACTCGGCCGAGCTCCCGGCACACCACCGGACCAGACGGCAGGGACGCCCGTACACCCTCGTGCTGACCAAGACCGAGCAGCTGTTCATCCGCGAACGGAGCGCCCGCCGCCAGGCCGAAGCCGACCTGACCTGGCTGACCTCGGTCTGGAACGCGTAGTACTCCGGAACTGCTTCACGCTGCCTTTCTCGGTCGCTCGCCCGGCCGGCGAGCTGGCCCGGGCAGGCGCTGGCCGCGGGATTGCGCGCTACCTCACGAGCCCGCAGGGCCGCAAGCACTACCAGGAGCGGACCTTCGTGTCCGTGGTGCCTGATAGCGTGCCGGGCATGCCGCACCGCGCCACTCCGCGCCGCACAGGCCACCTCTTGCCCCTGGCCGTCGCCGATGCCTTGTGGGCCGAGTTGATGGCCAACAGTGTGTTCCCGGCCGCCGGGCAAACGTTCACCGGCTTCCCTGCCGATCCGCGGGTGGGGTACGTGCTGCTCGGCGCACGTGCGGTGCCGACGGTGAAGGGAGTCGGCGGCCGGTGGCATGTTCAAGAGACCGATGTGCGCCGGGCGGCCGAGGAGCTGCGTGCGGTCGAGGTGAGCGGGGTCGGCCTGGTCCGTGTCGCTCCTTTCCGCGGGTCACTGAAAGCGAGGCAGAGGGAGGGGCCAGCGCTGCGGTGGCGTCAGCGCCTGGGCCGGGAATGGGCCCGGGCTCGCGTCGATGCTGCCCCTGGGCCGTTGCTGCGCGGCAGTGACCCTCTGCCGCATCTGGCGGGGATCGACTGGCGTCGGTCTCTGATGGAGCGGACCGGAGCGGGGGCAGGGGACACATGGTGGCTACCTCGCACGCTGGTGAAGGTGCTGGACGCGGCCGAGCACGCCGAGGAGCGGTGGTTGCTGGCCGCGCGGACCTGCCAGAGGTGCGGCTCTGTGGCGGAGCAGCCCGAGCAGTGGCGGGTCCAGGCCGGCAGCAGCTGGCAGACGATCTGCCCCGACTGCCGCACAACCACGCCGCGCCCGTACAACGGGGAGCTGGAAGGCCACGTCTACTCGGTGCTCAGTAAGAAGCGCGCCTCGCTGGAAGTGTCCGGGTGGAGGTGCGCCGTCTGCCGGGAAGCACCTGCCTTCGCGGTCGACCACTGCCACGAGCACGGCTACGTCCGCGCGCCCGTCTGCCAGTCCTGCAACACGCGGGAACGGCCGAACTACCTCTACAGCAACGACGTATACGTGACCAGCCGCTACGCATCCCTCTTCCATACCCACGCCGAGGACTGGCTGCGGCACTGGCACCGCTGCCCCGGCTGCCGCGCCCGCACCACGCTGCCGTTGCCGCACCTGGCGGCACTGACCGCACTCCTGGTCGGCGAACCGCTACGCCCGACCCACCGCGCCCCCCGCAGCTCCCGCGGGCGCAAGCCCTGTGGTGAACTGCGTGCTTCCTGGACGGGCAGTCACAACGCGCCCGGCTCCTGCATGATCACCCTGAGTGTGGACTACTGTCCCAGCGGGGAGCACCGCATCCTGGCGCAAGTCCCCTACCGCGAAGCCGTCGACCGATTCCGCACCTGGCTGGCCGAGACAGCCCCGGCGGTGGCCGCTGCTGCGGGGCCTGGCCGCCATGACGCCGTCCCCGCGCAGTTCCGGCCCGTCGTTCCGGACACCGGCAGCGAGGGCCTGGCGCTGTTCTGAGCGTAGTCGGGGGCGTGCTCTTACTCATCCGGGCGCTTGGGCAGCCGCTGGACCTGTCGACGCGCACTTGATCGGTGGCGAAAGCGTCAAGTGCGAACCCCCAGCCGAGATCTGCGATCACGGCGAGCAACCACCGAACCCGTGCCGGTGATCTAAAGAGCGGATATACAGGCAGAACAGGTGCACATGGTCATCGACTCGCGACGCCGAGCGGCCTCCAGCCCCGCCGTCGAACCGCAAACCATGAGACGAATGTGAGAGGCAGGCCCCGGAGCATGCCGAGGGCCGCTTTCTCGCGAACGAGAAAACGGCCTCTGACCTGCGGCATTACCGTCGGGGCGACAGGATTTGAACCTGCGGCCCCTTGACCCCCGGAGTCGAAAGGTCGTGACGGCCCGTCCGTTCAGTCCAGAACCCGCAGGTCAGGGCCTACCTCGTCGACCACGCATGACGCCCGATGACACCTCATGACGCCCAGTCCGTGAGAGGCGCGTGAGAGGCAGTTAGACAGCCGGGGCTTCGACGGTGACTTGCCTCACAACCCCATTGCAGGACTCGCTCCGCCCGCGATCACCTGCTGCACACCTCCCCGCAGCATGGTCTGGAGGACCGGTGGCCGTCGCCCCTGCAGGCTACTGCGCCTCGGCCGCCCCAGGACCGGACGCTCACCGCACAACTGCGCGGCGACGCCGGACCATCCGGTGGACCCGATCTGGGCACTGCCTACGGACAACTGCTCACGGAACTGCTGACCGAAGCCGGGCGTCCAACCCCGTCTTCACCGCCGAGGGCATCGAAACCGCCCCCACCCGTCCGCGCCCACGCATGAACTCGATCACGCCTACTGACCGGTGCCCTTGACTGTGGGCTGTGTCTTCTGGTTGTAGATCTCCTTGCCGTCCGCGTTGTAGGCGTGGACGTAGGGGTCCGGGGGGAAGGAGTTCC
>NZ_JBIRJC010000066.1:0-26200 GCF_044329365.1 Kitasatospora sp. NPDC017646
CGAGGCTCTCGACCACGTTCTGATCATGAACGAGGCCCACGCCCGACAGGTCCTTGCCGACTACCAGAACCACTACAACCGGCACCGGCCTCACCAATCCCGAGACCAACGACCGCCCCAGGCGAACGGGCAACCCGCTGTCGTAAACGACCTCGAGACCCGCAGAGTCCTGCGCACCCACATCCTCGGCGGCGTCATCAACGAGTACCGATACACGGCTTGAGCTGCAACGATGACTTTTCGAGCCCCACACCTTCCCCAGCAGGCTCATGTCGATCATTCCAGAGCTGGAGATGTTCGGGTGGTACGGCGGGAGGGGCCGGGGTGTGACCTGTTGGCGGTTGGAGCGGGCCCTGCCCGGCGCCCTGGCGGCCTTCGCCGTACGCGGCTGGGCCGCCGGGGACGGCGAGGTGGGGCCCCGTGTCCGGCGGGGTGGTGTGTCGTTGAACCCGGGTGGGTGCTTCGATCAGCGCCGGGCTGGCGCCTGGCCAGCCGGGACGGCCGGCCGGATTCGGCGGGCCGTCCCGGGATCGGGGTCAGTACCAGTTGGTGCAGGCGATGTTGTAGCCCCACTGGGGGTTCGCGTACGGGCTCCCCGCCCACTCGGCGGCTGAGCAGGCGCGGTACCACACGCCTCCGTCGTCGTACTTCGTCGGCAGGGTGTACCAGCCGCCAGGGCCCACGTACCGCCGGTCGAGGAAGCTGTTCCAGGTCCGGCCGCCGTCGAAGGACTGGTCGTAGTAGAACGCGACGTTGCTGCTCCCGGCGTAGAGCCAGCCGGTGACGTAGTGGTGGTTGTCGCTGCCGACGTACTGGTTGATCTCGACGGTGTTGGTGTTTCCGTCGGGGTTGTAGGTGGCGGTGTTCCACACTCCGCTGGTGACGGCGGAGCCCACTGCGGGCTTCGCCGGGGTGGTGGTCTCAGCCGACGCGGTACCGGCCAGGGGCGCGAGGAGCAGGCCGACAGCTGCGGCAAGTACGGGAAGTCTCTTGATCACGGTGCGGCTCCCTGATCTCGTCCGCGCCCGGTTGGCGCGGACAGGCCGTCCACCGTCGCAGTCCTGCGGGGCCTCACGAAGGCAATCATGTCCGGACGGACTTATTCCCTCCCGTTCTTTGGCCAGCCACGGTCCCTTGACGCGGTCAACGCTTTCCGCTGCGGATCGTTTCGATCACCGGCTTTCGCGCGGGAACATCGACGAGGTCTCACTGCTCTTCGCCCCCCGCCGGACCCATCGCCGCCTGGGCTTAGTGCATCTGGAACCCGTTGGCCGCAGCAATGATGATCACGATCAGGGCGATGAAGATCAGGCAGCCACATCCGCTGTTGCCGAGCTGAAGTCCGGTGAGGAATGCTCTGGTGTGGTTGCCGTTACCGAACGGTCCTTTCAAGTCAGACACGATTGTCTCCTCTGGCTGGCTTGGATTTGAGTGGTCAGTGAGTACACGACACCGGTCAAGGCGCCCGTCGCCCATGAGTCTTTAAAACCAGGCGAAGGTTTTCGTGCCCCGTTCTCGGCTCAATGAGCCGTCCAATGACCGGTTGTAGAGGGGAGTTGCGGAACGGGCGCTTGTTGCCGGGACGCTGTCGGTGGTGTGAGTGCGTCCGGGGTCGAGGCGTCGGCGACCGCGGGGTGGGGCCGGTCGCCGTGCTGGTGTAGCCGCGGGTGTGGTGGGCACCGGGCGGTATGCGTTGCAGAAGCAGGCTTGCTGTTCGGCCCCCGCGGGCGGCCAGCCGCCCTTTGCGGCTGTGGCGCCCGCGGCGTCCTGGTTCAACTGCCCGGGGTGTCGGTGGCGGCTGGGTGCTGGGTGGCGTCGGCCGTGTGCTGCCCGCCGGGGCGGGCGGCACCGGGGCCAGGGGCCTGGGTCATGTGCGTCGGGTGCAGGTGACGGTGAGGCCGTTGCCCTTTCCGCCGTCGTCGTAGGTGGGGAAGTGGAGGGTCAGCTGTGAGTTTTTGTAGGTGGCCTGGGCCGTGCGCCCGATGTCGCTGGACCAGCCGCCGTTCAGCTTGTACTGGCCGGTGAATCCGTCCTCGACGCTCTGCGTCATGTCCGGTACGACGAAGGGATCGTCGTCGTCGTACGACCGAACCCGCAGGTGGGTGCCGTCGAGTTCCCACTGGCCGGCGAGTTGCCATTGGGTGGTGGACCACCGGCCGTCCGTGGTGATGGTGAGCACTCCCTGGTGTCCGGCACTCGACTGGTAATCCCACTCGCCCACGGCGAAGGCCTTGAGGGCCTGCTTCTTTGGGCTGCCTGCCTCGGTCTTGTTGCCGGTGCACGCGGCGACCAGGCTCGCCATGGTGCCCAGGGCGAGGTATCGCAGTGCGGTGCGGCGTCCTGCCAGCCGCGCGATGTCATGTCCCTTCACGGTTTCGCTCCTTGGGCTTTGATGCAGCGTAGGTTTGTTCTGATGGCTGTGGAACAGGGCGTTCGCGCTGGGTTCGAGCGCTACGGGCGCGCGGGAGCGGCGCGGCGGCGCAGCAGCTCGCGGGCGCCGGGGCCGCCCGCCCCCGCGTCCGCCCCCGGGTGTCCCGCGTGTGCTGGATGGTCCTCGCCCGCGTTCGCCCCTTTTCGCTCGGGCCGCGGATGACGCCGCGGTCTCAGCCCCACCAGTGGAGGGGCGCGCCGACGGGATGGCGGCGATGACGCTCATGCGGCCGTAGCCGTAGCCGTAGCCGCCGCAACCGCGGCCCATCGGCAGCGCCCGCCCCTGGAGCGCGGCGCGGTGGTGGCCGAGGGCCAGGCGGTAGAACGGCCACAGGATCGGGACGGCCACAGCGGCGATCTCGAACAGGCCCGGACCACTGCGCACGGGGGCGTCTCCTCAAAGGTGGCGGGGTGGCGAGCTGGTTGCGGGCCGCGGACGGCCCGCCTGCGCCTCGGTGCGCCCCGCCCGGCCGGCTGCGTGGCCGGCGGGGCGGGGCTTGGGAGCGTCACATCCAGCCGAGGGGGTTGTGCCAGGTGAAGGACGGTACGGGGGGAACGAAGCGCTGGATCTGGCTCGTGGAGCCGAAGTGTTCGACGGCGAGGAAGTAGGCGCTGGCGCTGTCCCGACAGGACAGGCGATCGATGCTCGTGTCGCACGAGTTGTCCATGTCGTCCTTGAAGACGACGTCGACGCGGTGCTTTGCCTCCTGGCCTTCACGGTTGGCGGCGAGGTCGTCCAGGTTGAGCAGGTCCTTGAAGTTGTGGTAGCCGAAGTCGTGGCGGGCGCACGCTGTGGCGAAGTCGAAGACGGGGCTCTTGTCGATGGCGGGGAAGTTGCAGTAGTTCGTGTCCCAGTTGAACTGGTAGCGGTCGGGCTTGCCCGCGAGGTGGGCCGCGCGTTCCTGGTTCCAGGCCTCGGTGGCGGCCGGGCCGGGCTGGGTCAGTTCCCTGAGGTGGGCTTTGCGTTCTTCCGGGCTGGCGGGCTGGGCGGGCGCCGCTCCGTGGTTGGTCCAGACGGCTTCCTTGCCGGTGTACTCGTAGAGGGCGGAGCCGTCGGGGGTGAGGCCGTAGAGGTGGTCGCCGGAGGTGGCGAACGCGGCTCCGGGCTGGCCGATGGGGTTCCACCGGTTGGGGTGTCCGTTGTACTTGACGATGCCGCCCGTTCCGTCGGTCGCGTAGAGGGTGTTGGCGGCGTAGAGGTGCTCCGTGCGCTCGGCGCGCACGGCCTTCCACTTGTCGCCGGGGCCGGTGTACTCGGCCACGCCGGAGTGGTCGGCCGCGAGGCGGTAGAGGTTGTTGTCGGTGACCGCGAACTCGGCGCCGGGGCCGCCCAGGCGGGTCCACGCGGTGGCGTGGCCGTCGTAGCGGTAGATGTCGCCGGTGCCGTGCTGGGTGGCGTACAGGGGGCTGTCGGAGGGGGTGCCCGGGACGACCTTCGGGTTCAGCTTCATGGCGGGCGTTTCGCCCGTGTAGGTGTAGAGCCGGTCGGCCGGTCCGCCGACCTTGGTCCAGGTGTCGCCCCTGCCGGTGTACTCGTAGACGGCGGAGTGGTCGGGGCTGATGCCGTACAGGTGCTTGGCGGTGGCGGCGAAGTCGGCGCCGGGGCCGCCGATGCGGGTCCACGAATCGGTGGCGGAGTCGTAGCGGCGGATGTCCCCGTTGCCGGGGTCGGTGGCGTAGACGGTGTCCTCGCTCGCGTAGATGCGGGCGGCCCCGTCACCGATCTTGATCCAGCGGTCCTGGCTGCCGGCCCACCGGTAGACCGCAGAGGGGTCCTTCGCCAGGCCGTAGGCGCTGTCCTTGGTCGCGACGAGGTCGCCGAACACGGCCACCGGGTTGGGGGGAGTGGTGAAGGCACGCTTGCCGGTGGCGGCGTTGGCGGAGATGCCGAGGGCGAGGACGCCCGCGATCACCAGGCACAGCAGCCGGACGATCCGGGCCGGCGTCCACGGCGTGGGCGACGGTTCGGGGGAGTGTTCGGCGGCCGGGTGGCCGCGCCGGGGGCGGGCGGGGAGTCGGAGTTTCATGGTGTGCCTCCTGGGATGGGCGGGCGGGTGTTCGGTCGTGCGGGACGTGGCGGACGCGAGCGCCGGCGGCCGGCCGGGTTTGGTGGCGGCGGACGCGGGCTGGTGGCGGGTCACGGGCCTTCAGGGCCGGACTGGTCAGGCGGCGATGGGGCCGCTGATCTTGGTCCAGTCGTCGCCTCGGCCGGTGTACTGGTAGATGGCGGTGTGGTCGGGGCTGACGCCGTACAGGTGTGTGTCGGTGGCTAGGAAGTTCGCGCCGGGGCCGCCGATGCGGGTCCAGGTGCGGTGTTCGCGGTCGTACTGCCGGATGTCGCCGGGGGTGGCGGGGGTGACCGGGTCGGTGGCGTAGAGGGTGCTGTGGCTGGTGTAGATCCGGTCGGTGCCCGTGCTGCGGACGCGGTCCCACACGCCGGGGGTGCCGGTGTACTCGTAGAGGCCGGTGTGGTCGGGGCTGACGCCGAACACGTGGTCGGCGGTGGCGGCGAACTGGGCGCCGGGGCCGCCGATGCGGGTCCAGCGGCCGCTGGCGGCGTCGTACTGGTGGATGTCGCCGCCGACGGCGGTGGCGGCGGTGTCCACGGCGTAGAGGGTGCCGGCGCTGGTGAGGATCCGGTCCGTGCCCGCGAGACGGACCCGGTTCCACACGCCGGGGGTGCCGGTGTACTCGTAGAGGCCGGTGTGGTCGGGGCTGACGCCGTAGAGGCGGTCGGCGGTGGCGGCGAACTGGGCGCCGGGGCCGCCGATGCGGATCCACGGCCCGTCGACGCCGGCCTGGTGGGGTTCGCCGCCGGTGTTCTTGCGGGCGGGGTCGTACTGCCAGATGTCGCCGGTCGTGCGGTCGGTGGCGTAGAGGGTGCTGCGGCTGGTGTAGATGGCCCTGGTGGCGCCGCGGACCTTCACCCACGTGTCGCCCTTGCCGGTGTACTCCTCGACAGCCGTGTGGTCCGGGGCGATCCGGTACAGGCGGCTGCCGGTCGCGGCGACGCTGGTACCGGAGTCTGCGGGCGCGGGTGCCGGCGCAGGCACGGGTGCCGGCGTCGACGGTGCCGGACTCTGAGCGGGTGCCGACGTTGACGGTGCGGACGGTGTGGCGGCGGGTGCCGGCGAGGAGGCGGCCTCGTGGGCCGGTGCGGGCGCGGGTGTGGGTGCCGGAGGCTGTGGCGCGGGTGCCGGCGCGGGCGGGGTTTCGGAGATCTTGCGGTACCGCAGCGGCTGGTAGCCGGACGCGTCGTGACCGGCGATCTTCTGGTCGTTCCGGTTGGCGGAGGCAGCCATGGTCGGCACTCCCCGTCGGCTCTGCGCGATGTAGCGGAAGACGCCCTTGGCCTTGTCGGTCCAGCCGGCGAACAGGATGGCGTGTCCGCCGCTGGTCGTGTTCAGTGCGTCTCCGGGCTGCAGTTGCTCCCAGGTGGTCTTCTCGGCGACGTCCGACAGGTCGTCGGTGCTCCGGCTCCTGTCGAGCTGCCATGCCATGGAGATGAAACCGGAGCAGTCCTGCCGGTAGGGGCCGCCGGTGGGATCGTCTTGCCAGAAGTCGTACTTCTGGCCGTGGACTCCCTCGTGGGTGTACGGCACCTGCTTGGCCACCCAGTCCTCGGCGCGGGCCATGATCTGGTCGCGGGTGACCTGCCCGCCCGGGGTGGCACCGTGGCCGATGGCACCGGTGGAGCGGGGCAGAACGTCGGTGGTCTCGTGCGTGGTGCTGTCGGCGTGTGCGGGCAGGACGGCGGCCCCGACGATGAGGGCGAGGCCGGTGAGCGCGGCCAGACGTTTCGGGTGAGGGCGCGGTGTGCGGCGCATGGCGGTTCCTTCGGGTGGTGGGCGGGGCCGCTGCCGGGATTGGCGGAAGCGGTGGATCACCACGGTGGAACCTGATGTGATTGTGCGTCAGCGGCGAACGGGATGTGTTGGCTGTCTCCGCAGGTCAGCGGGGCCAAAGTCAAGCGAACTTCGGCGAACTTCGGCGAACTTCGGCGAACGTTGCGAACTTGGGCGAACGTTCGTGCACGGGACGGTCATGAGCGAGGGGGAACCGTGGGCAGAGCGGGGCGGGGGCAGGGGCCGCTGAGGGGGCGCACCGAGCAGGCCAACACGCTCGCGCGGTACGTGCGGGATTTGACCGCCGACCGCACGGGGGACGAGCTGCACGCGCAGTACGGAGGAGTGAAGAGCGTGTGGAGCGAGTACCGTTCCGGCGCCAAGATCATTCCGTGGGAACGGCTCGAGGAACTGATCAAGGACCGCTTCCCTCACGCCCCCGAGCGGGAGACCGAGCTCCAGACCGCCCGCCGGCGGCGCAACGCTGCGCTGCGGGCCCAGACCGAGTTGTCGTCCGCGGCGGTAGCGCCGCCGTCGGCCCCGGCCTCGTCTCCCGGCCGTGAACGAGCCGCGCCCGGCGGCGAACGACCTGCGAACAATTCACTGACCAGCGAGGATGTGCCCGGACCGCCCAGCGAACAATCCGCCCACGAGGAGCCGGCCCTCGAAGGCGACGGGTCCGGGGACAGGGCACGGACAGTCCCCGGAAAGGAGGTCACCGGTGGTTCGCAGTCCGGCGCCGGACCTGCGGACGGGGCCACCCTCGATCCTGCCGCCGGGACCGGAACCAACCCGCTTCTCCCCGCCGGGACCGGAACCAACCCGCTTCTCCCCGCCGGGACCGGAACCGACCTCCTTCCCCGCACCGGGACCGAGACCCCCCGTCCCCCCGCCGGGACCGGCGCCGGATCCCGCCCCTCTGCCACCCCGGCTTCCCCCTCCACCGCTGGGCCGTCGGGTTCTCGGCCGGCCGGCGCACCGGACGGTTCCCGACCGAACACCCGCGGCGGCTGGAGGCGCTGGCGGACCCCGGCGCAGTGGGCCGCTCTGCTGGCGCTGCTCGCGGCGGTGGTGGTCGCGAACCAGAACCAGCAGCCCCGGCACGGCGAGGACACCGCCGCGCCGGCTGTGACCGCTTCGCCGAACGGACTGTCCCTGCCGTCCGACCTGAACCTGCCGTCCTCGTCCCTGCCCGGATCCCCGGCCACCGCGGCGGTGACGCCTTCCGGCGAGGCCGCGAGCCCGTTGTCCGCTTCGGGCCCGGCGGCATCCGTACCGACACCCGGGCGGATCGCACCCTCGTCCCCGGCCGGCGGCGTGCCCCCGGCAGCGGCGGCCGCACCGGGTGGCCCCACCGTGGCCGCGACCGGTGCCCACTTGTACCGGATCACTCCGGACCACGCGGCCGTCGAGGAGTACACCGGCAAGGACGGCGCGTGGACGAAGGTCCGCGGCGCCGCCGGCAGCATCTTCACCAGCGCGACGACGCTGTACGCGACGGACCCGGCCTCCGGTGACATCGAGCAGTACGACCGTGGGCGCGGCACGTGGACGCGGATCGGGAATCCGGGGAGCGGTTTCGCCGCCACCGGCGACCACCTGTACGGAGTGAGCGTCAACCACTTCGGCGTCTTCGAGTACACCGGCGCCGGGGACAGCTGGAAGCAGGTCCGCGGTGCGACCGACCGCATCTTCACCAGCCGCACCACCCTCTACGCGACCGACCTGACCACCGGCGACATCGAGCAGTACGACCGTGGGCGCGGCACCTGGACCCGCATCGGCGGCCCCGGCGCCACCTTCGCCGCCACCGACGACCATCTCTACGGCGTCAGCCCCGACCACTCCGGCGTCTTCGAGTACACCGGCGCCAACGGCGCCTGGACCAAGATCGGCGGCCCGGTCGCTCCCTGACACCGGTCACCGGCCCGGCCTGAACACGTGAGCGGAGCCCGCAGCCCTCGACCTGCGCCCGGACCGGCGGAGGAGGCCGCTGCCTGCCTGCCTACCTGGGGCCCGGCGGCATCTTGGACGGCCCGGCCAACATGCTCCGGTCTGGGTGACGACGCGGCGTCAGCGCCAGGTCACCTCGATGTGCTGCGCCAGGAAGGCCAGCGAGGTGAGGATCGCCCCGGCGCTGGTGTTCGACAGCACTGAGCCGAGCATCGGGCCTGGATCGCGCCAGGCCGGCCGCTGCGGCCGCTCGGGCTGCGCCGGAGCCTGGGGCCGTCGAGTGGTCCTGCTGGTGCGCGGTGCCGGGCGCCGCCGCTGTGAAGTGCGCGTGGTCATGATGGTTCCCCTCCGAGTTGTGGGTGGCTGGACGGACGCGGCCGCACACGATGACGTGCAGTGGTGCGGCGTCCCGGGCAGGGCCGGGGCGGGTCCGTGGCACCGCACGGTAGGGGAGCGAGCACGCCGGTCAGGCCCCCCCAGAAACCCGGCGACAACGCGGGCGACCAGCGTCAGGGCCCACGGGGAAGCCGACGGACACTACACCGTTCTGGCGGCTGGTCAACCCCCGCCGACCTGCGGAACCACCTCGGGACGACTACACCGGCCCCCGGATGGACTGGTGACTCTCAGCGGGAAGGCGTGGCGAAGGCGCCGGCCGGGACAGTTCGCTGTCCCGGCCGGCGCCTTCGTGGTGGGTGGTCAGCTGTCGGCGGCCGGGGTGGCCAGGCCGCCGGGGCCCAGTGGGCGGCGGGTGCCGGGGACAGCCCGCGGGGCCGGAGCCTCTACGGGTTCGAGGAAGGGGGCCCGCTCCACCGCGGTGAGCCGTGCCGCGGGCGATGCCGGGACGGCGGCCGGGTCGGCGGGGGACTCGGAGAAGGGACGCCACAGCGGGCGCCGCTCGGAGTTCGTCATGATCAACAGTGTGACAGTCAAAGGGGTGACGGGTGGGTGTCCTGAACCCCCGAAGGGTCCACAGGGAAGTAGTCGGCGGACTCACACCCCCCTTGACCACCAGCATTGACCTGCGGTGTTTCTCTGCGGAGCATCAGCGGGCGGGCAAGTCGTAGGGCCACTCGTACGGCAAGTCGTGAGGCAATTCGTAGGGCACCTCGTACGGCAAGCTGTAGAGCAACCCGGCCGGCGGGACGTCGGCAGGGTTCACCAGTACCCGGACGCCATCGATCGTCGCTGGCGGTACCGCCCGGCAGGGGACCACCGAGCTCGGCGACGGCCTGCTCCGCCGAGGCTGGATCTCCTAGTACTACAGGGATAGATCGGCGTTGCTGGTCGACTGTGATCTACGTCGGCGATAGGTGCGCTTCCACGGTCCGGCTCATCGGGTAGACGCGCTCTGCGGGCAGGAGTCGCTGCGCCTGGGCGGCGCGTCCGTTTCGGACGAGCGCTGCGGCCTTGTGGACCTGCGGGGTGAGGTCGGTGAGGCCGACGACCCATTCTTCGGCGAACGTGCGGATCAGGTGGCGACCGATTCCGACCTGGATGCTGTAGTGGTTCAGAGCCGCTCCACGCAGCGAGCGCTCGGGGTCCCACTGAAGGTGCACGGCGGCTTGAGCCACTGCCTTTGGGTCCGCGGTCGTATGTATGGCCTGGGACAGGGCCTGCTCCCAGCCTTCCCGTGTCATCCGCACTGCGAGGACGCGCTCCTGCCCTGGCTTGCGGGCCCAGTTGCTGCGGTGCATCAGCCACAGGAACGAGGGCTTGATCCACGTCATCCGCTGGAACGAGAACGGGGTGACGAAGCGTCCCGCCCGCAGTGCGGCGTCGGCGATCGCGGATGAGTACGCCTGGTAGACCACGATGGTCCGGGCATCGTAGTCGGCGCGGATCTGATGCTGCGGCGTCATGCCCCGCACCTTGTCATCCGCCGTGCGGGTGCCGCCAACGGTTTCCCACCGCGTGCGGGCCCGTTCCGACGGGCGCTGGGGCTAGACCTTGCGTGCCGGAGTACTGCCGCTGCACCCCGGCGGACTTGCGGCCCTTCTTCGCAAAGCCCGTCGGGTCCGCGATCAGCACCGCACGCTCATCGGCGAAATGCTCCATCGCGTAGCCGACCAGCAGGTCACGCAGCCGGTCCGCGTCCCACGGGGTCAGGTTCAAGAACCGCTGGACCCGCTTGGGCTCCGGCGCGCCGGTGAACTCGGCGATGGTCCAGCCGTTCTTCTTCTCCAGCGGCGCCAGCAGCCCCCGCAGGTAGCCGCGGGCATGCGCCCGCGACTCCGGCCGGTAGAACAGCGGCTCGATCCGGGCACACACCGCCCCGAACTCCGCATCGAGGACCGCCAGGTCCTCCGCCGTCACCTCATCGCCAGCCCGGCCTCGTGCACTCACGGCCGACCATCCTGCCGCACTCACGAACCAAGATCTATCCCTGTAGTACTAGCCCCCATCCCGTCACCATCGAGTGCCACGGCCCGATGCCGGCCTGGATCGAGCAGGACATCGGCGGCCTGAGCGGATGGAGCCTGCTCGTCGGCGGGATGCTCGTCGACGCCGGCGGCCGGTCTCGGCTTGGTGGTCGTCGTTCGGGGCTCGCTCGCCCGGGGCGCCGTCTGAGGGTGGTGCTGTCCGATCCGGTCGGGGCCTGGATGGGGGCCTGGATGAGGGCCTGGATGGGGGCCTGTCCGGATGCCTGGATGGGGTCCTGGATGCGGTCCCCTCCGGTCCACCCGCGCACGGGTAAACCGGCAGCTCAAACGGCATGACGGGCCCCGATGAAACCCTGACAACCTCTTCTGGGCCTGTGGGTGGGTGGGGGGCGGGCGGCGAGGTTGCGGCGCCTGCGGCGGGCTGGGTTGGCAGCCGTCCGGCGGGGCCGTCCGGTGAGGGGTCGGCGCCGCGCCGCGTCCGTCGGGCGACGCCGTGTCAGGTGGGTTCTGGGGGTGGTGGCCACAGGAGGCGGACTTTGCCGTAGCGGGCGCGGGCGGCGTCCGTGCTGAGTCCGAGCGCCTTGCCGATCGTGGCCCGGGTGGCGCCGGCCTTGCGGTCGGCGATCACCGCGCACCGGACCAGCTCGCGGATCAGCTGCTGGAAGTCGGCCGCCGCGGTGCGGTGGGCGCCGGGCAGCCCTTGCTGCGCGTGGAGCGCTTCGGCGATCAGCTCGTCCAGGGCGAGTGCGTGTGCTTGGAGTTCCTGGCTGATCTGGAGCAGGGCCACGCGCGCGCGGATCGCGGCCTTGGCGCGCCTGTGGGCCCGGTAGGCGGCCTGGCGGCAGGGACGCGGGCGTGGGCAGTACCGGCGGCCCGTCCGCTCGGCAGGACGTCCCCGCACCAAGCGCATCTGTCGCCCATATTCGGAGGATATGACCGTTTCGGGGCGACATGAGGCGGCCCGCCTGGTCACCTGCCGTCCCTCCGCTGCTTCCCCGGGGTGTGACCTGTGGGCGGGTGGGTTGGTAGTTTTGGGTGCTTTAGGGGGTTTTAGAAGAATTGGGCTGGACCAATGTCGGACTGGTCCGGTGGTGGCCGCGCCCCTGTTTTGGTCGAGGTGGTGGGGCTGGTCTTGGTTGCCGTGCGTGTTCGCCGTGAGCATGCCATGTGATCGGGAGTGAGGCATCAGAGGCGGGGAATTTCCGGGTGTTCTTGTTCCCTGATGGTTTTCCTGCGCTTCCGGCATGTTTTCGCAGCGTGTTTTCTGCCGGGTTTCCGGCGGATCTTTTCGGGAGCCGGATGGTGCGCGTCACGGGCAATGGTTTGTGACGCGCACCGGTTTGTCATCCTGTCAGATCGGATGTCGGCGGCCTGCCGTGGGGGCTGTTCGTCGATGTCCGGCTGGCTGCCCTGCGTGCCGCCGTCCGGGCCGCCCAGGGCGTCGTGCTGCTCGCCGCCGTCCCCGTCCGGTGCGGGCGAGGCCTGGCCCGCCCGTCCATGTCCGCCGTCCCGGGTGCCGTCCGCACGGGGGGCCGGCCTTGGCCTGCTGCGCCGCGCTCGTCCCGTTCGTTGCTCGTCACGTCATGCCCCTCGGCGTCCTGCTCGGTGCCGCCGTCCTCGCCGGGGCCAGGCGGGGGTGCCCCGCGCGGGCCATCAAGCTTGGTGGTGGTCGGTCGTCTGGGTGACTTATCCGGTTTCGGACAAGTCCTTGCTACGTTCCAGCAGTGCGATCCAGAGCAAGAGATCTGGACGTGCTGGGCTGGCGGGTGTTCTTCACTCGGCGTGAGCTCGGCTTGCCGCAGATGTGGCGGCGGCCGGATCCCGCGCCCGTTCTGGGCGTGGGATCCGGCCGCGCGGTTGAGATGCCAGCTGGTCGGTTCAGCTGTTGTTCAGTCGTTCCAGCAGTCGTCGTCCTTGCCGGCGGGCAGGGTGGAGTCCCATTCGTGGCACTTCTTCTTGACGGTCTGGATGAGGGTTTCGGGGGTGCCGCAGTTGGACTGGTAGTTGGCGTCACCGGAGTAGGTCGCGGTGATGACGTGGGTGCCGGCGGTCAGGGTGCTGACCGTGAGCGTGGCGACGGCGCAGTGGTTGGTGCCGGGGGTCAGCGGCGCGGTGCCCAGGAGGGTGCCGTCGGAGGCGAAGGTGACGGTGCCGGTGGGGGTCGGTGCGCCGGCGGTGTTGGGGGACGGGCAGACGATGTCCGTGAGGGTGACCGGCTTGCCCTGCTTGGAGGGATTCGGCCTGGAGGTGAGGGTGGTGGTCGTGGCGCCGGCCTTGGGAAGGGTGTAGGTGAGGATGACGACGCCGTTGCCCTTGTTGGCGCCGGTGGTGTAGGTGCTGCCGGCCGGTGCGGCACTCGATCCACCCCCGCCACCACCGGCCCCTTCCTGGTTGTCACCTGTGTTCGAGCCGCCGCCACCGCCGCCGCCGTAGACGCCGCCGCCGCCACCGCCGCCGCCGGAGAAGGGCGCGGTGCCGCCGGCGCCGCCGGTGCCGAGTGTTCCCGGGCTCGCGTCTCCGTTGCCGCCGGTACCGGCTGCGCCGGGTGTGGTGGGAGTCGCGCCGCCACCGCCGCCGCCGCCGGGGGCGGTGCCGTCGCTGCCGCCGTTGCTTCCGTTGACACCCGACTGGCCGCCGGCGCCGCCGGTACCCCCGGGCAAGTTGCTTGTTCCGCCCCCGCCGGCACCGCCGCCGCCCGCGGCCGTCACCAGCCGTGAGGCCAGGTCGAACGTGCCGGAACGAACGTCCGAGGCTCCGCCGCCGCCGCCGCCCGAAAAGCCCTCGAGACTCGCCGCGCCGGCCGCGCCGCCGTTGAAACCGCCAACGCCCCCGGAGCCGCTGCTGCCGTTACCGCCCGCTCCGCCGACGTTGACCTGCAGGGTCTGGCCGGGTGTGACGGCCAGGGTGCCGATGGCCTCGGCACCGGCACCGCCCGTCTCTCCGCTGGCCGACGCGCCGCCGGAGGCGCCCTTGGCGTCGAAGCCAAGCTGGGTCACCCCGGCGGGGACGGTGAAGGAGTCGGCCGCGCCGGTGTAGTTGAACGTGCAGGTGACCAGGCTGCCGGTGGTCACGCAGGTGCCGGCCGCGGAGGCGGGCGTGGCCAGAACCGGGGCGAGCGCGAAGGACATCCCCAGGGCGAGGGTGCCGGCGGCCAGTACGTGCCGGCCGCGGCGGGCGCTCCTCGACCGGAGGGAGGGCGTCGGCCCCTCTCCCGTCCTTCGTGTACGGGCAATATCGTCTGAGGCGATCACGTGCGGTTCCTCCTTGAGGCGCCGGACCCGCAGCCGTCGGCCCGCTCTCGCGGGAGGCGGTCGGCCGCGCGGGCCAGCTCGACGATGTGGTTCGCGGGCAGATGCACACGGCGTTCACCGGCCTGCCGACACTCATCGTCATCGCCGGACCCGGCCGCCATCAGGCACCACGCCACGCGGGTGACTCGGACGGCTGAGACGAACGGCGAAACGCGAACTCTCGCCGATACCCGGCTTCTTTGCCGCTCCACATGGGCCCGCCGGCCGTGGGCTGGAAAGCGATGGAACGCAAGGTACCGGCTCGGCAAGGCGAGAGAATCCCGCACACGGACAGAACCGGGCGCAGAGCGATCGGGCTGTCCAGGTGAACACCCCGCTCCGGGCGCGGCGAGCGGCCCGGCCGACCGTGCCCGCTGGCGTTCGTCAACGCGATGGCCGCCGTCAATGCGGACGGCGACCCGGCGGAGCTGGCGGTGCTTCGACCGGCAGAAGTCGCAGATCTCCGTCGCCTTGCCGGGCAAGCACTACCGCGCGCCCGAGGGCTGGCGCGAGGCGACCAGTCGCTTCGGCGAGGACGGCGTCTTCCGCTCCGCCGGGGTCACCGGCCCCGACTCTTTGGGACAGGTCCGCGGTTCCGGCACGAGGAACGAAGCGCAGCCGGAGCGTCGGGCAGCCCTCCCTCGCCTGTTGTCAGTGACGACCGCGGCGTGGGTGAGTACTACCTGGGCAGCGGGCAACGGACAGAACCGGTGGACCTACATAAGCCACCGTCCCGCCCCTCCTGCATTCCGCCTCTGATGGCCCGTCCCGGGGCCGGCGTCCCGCCGTCCGGGGCGCCGCCGTGGGCCGTTCTGGGTCTGGCTGTGGGGCCTGTGAGCCTGGCTGCGGGCCGCCTGCGAGGCTGTGAGGCGGGCTGTGTGCTCTGTGATCCCACATGCCCCGCCTTGTCCGGTATGCCCTGTGGGGGTTGTGAGGCAGGGCCCGTGTTCGCCCTGGTAGGGGCGCTTGTCTGTAGGGCGGCCTGTGGGGCTGTGTGGCCTGTAGGGCAGCTGTCCCGTCTCGCCGAAGTTTGACGGGTCTCACCGAAGTTTGACCGGCCAGTCCTGATCACACAGGGGTCGTCGAACGGTCGGCCCTGTCAGCGGCGACCGCTAGCGTGCGGCGCAGCCAGGACGGGTGACCAGGGAGGGTTTTGCGTGGGTGGCAGTGGATGGGCGGAAACCGGGCCCTACCAGGAGGACCTGGGAGCGGCATTCCGTCAGGCTCAGGCGCGGGAGCTGGCGAAGGACGATCACGGTTTTCCGGGGCAGAGCATCAGTGAGCTGTGGCGGGACGAGACCAAGGCCCTGAAAACCGGCGACCGCTCCGCCGACCGCGACGAGGACGACGGCCAGGCCGCCGACGTCGAACCGGCCTGGTGGTAGCCAGACGTAGCGGCCATCGCCGCCGGGCGGCTCGGCATCGGCGCCCTGGCTCACGTCCGTGATGTCGGTGCCCGCTGGGATGCTGGCCACCATGGACGACGAGGCGCTGCTGCGGGGCCGGGTCTACGGAGCCGACCATGACGACCCCAACCCTGGGCCCCGGCCGGGGCACGAGTACCGCGAGCTGGTCGGAGGCCCGCTCGACGGCCTCCTCCTGGATGTCACCGGCTGGGACGAGGACCAGCTCGTCGACGGCGCCGCGCTGGCCACCGAGATCGGCCAGTACGGGGCCGGCGGGCGGGCGCACTACCAGCCGAGGCCCGCGGACCCGCGCCGCTGGGACTGGCACGGGGACACCCCCTGACACCGTCCTGGACCAACCCGGGCGGCACCGCGCCGCCCGCCCGCGGACACTGGACGGGCCGGTCCGCACCCGAACCCCCGAGCGGGCCGCGGACCGGCCCCCGACCGGACGTCAGCGCCAGGTCACCTCGACGTGCTGCACCAGGAACGCCAGCGCGGCGAGGATCGCCCCGGCGCCGGTGTTCGACAGCACCGAACCGAGCATCCGGCCCGGATCGCGCCAGGCCGGCCGCTCCGGCTGCGCCGGCGCCTGGGACCGCCGGGTGGACCTGCTGGTGCGCGGCGCCGGGCGCCGCCGTGAAGCGCGGGTGGTCATGATGGTTCCCCTCCGAGTCGTGGGTGGCTGGACGGACGCGGCCGCGCACGATGACGTCTTGTGTCGCGGTGCCCCAGGCAGGGCCAGGGCGGGTCCGTGGCACCGCACGGTAGGAGAGCGAGCCCGCCGGTCAAGTCCGTCCAGGAACCCGCACCAACGCGGGCGATCAACATCAGGGCTACCGCGAAGTCGGCGGACACTACACCGTTCTGGCGGCCGGTCAACCCCCTCCGGCCTGCGGAACCACCTCGGGTGACGGCCGCCACAACGCGACTGAAGGCCAGGCCGGCGCCTACGACGCGGCGTCCTCCAGGACGACCTCTCGACTGTCGCTGTGCCTCGGTCCGTGCGTCGCGCTTGACAGTGGGCCGTTTGGCTTTGTTCACGAGAACCGACAGCACT
This sequence comes from Kitasatospora sp. NPDC017646, assembly GCF_044329365.1. Classification (NCBI taxonomy): domain Bacteria; kingdom Bacillati; phylum Actinomycetota; class Actinomycetes; order Kitasatosporales; family Streptomycetaceae; genus Kitasatospora; species Kitasatospora sp. NPDC017646. The sequence continues at coordinate 16,369 of NZ_JBIRJC010000066.1, forward strand.
TGTACACGAGTTTGGGCAGCACTCGAAGCTCTGCAGAAATCGAACATTTCATGGCTTCGGGTAGCACGGGGCCCCTGCCGAGTTGGCAGGGGCCCGCGGTGTAGAGAACTGAGGAGGGCAGGGGCCTGTCCTCCATGAGCGGGGTCCTGGCCGGCACCGCCTACCGTCTGGTGCCGGCCTGACGGCCCGGCCTCACTTCAGGTGCCGGGTGAAGAAGCGGGCCCCGGCGTCGAGCTCGTACTGAGGGACGCCGGTGTGCCCGCCCATGTTGGCGTGCAGGGTCTTCTCCTTGGAGCCGAGGGCGTCGAACAGGTCCAGGGCTGCCTGCCGGGGGTTCCCCTCGTCGTCCCACTGCAGCAGGACGTGCAGCGGGATGGTGACCTGCCGGGCGTCCTCGAAGATGGCAGCGGGCACGAGACTCCCGGCGAACAGATTGGCGGCCGCGATGCGCGGCTCGACCATCGCCAGCCGGACGCCGATGGAGATGATTCCCCCCTCGTAACCGACCGGGCCGCCGAGCTCGGGCAGCGCAAGGAGGTCGTCGAGCGCTGCCTGCCATTCCGGGACGGCCTTCTCGACCAGCGGGAGGACCAGGGCGTCGACGATCTCGCCGCTGACCGGCTCGCCGGCCTCCATTACCCGGCGCAGCTCGGCGCGGGCCTGGTCGGCGGCGGCCCAACGGGGCCGGTCACCGCTCCCGGGGAGCTCGATGGTGGCCGAGGCGAAGCCGTACTCCGCCGCGTAGTACCGGGCCCGCCCCGCCAGCCGGGGGTACATCTTGCTCAGTCCGAGCGGCGGGGGGCAGATCAGGATCAGCGGCGCCGGTGCGGACGCGGAGGCGGACGTGGGCGTCCACAGGATGCCGGGGATCTCGCCGAGGGTGAACTCGCGCTCGACGACGTCGTCGTCGAAACGCTGTTCAGAGGTGAAGTGCATGGTCGTGCCTTTCGGGAGTGCTCAGAGATGGCGCTCCCGGACGACGACCTATCGTCCGACCGTGACCCCGGAGGGGAGCACCCATGTCGATACTGCGTTCACGGGTACCACCTCCTCGTTCTCTCGCACGGCCTCCGGAAACCTAGCAGTGGTCGCCGTGGTCCGCCAAACGGGTTTTGACGTGGGCTCCGTGGCCGGATGCCACGGAGACGGCGGGGCGCGCTGGGGGTGCTGTCGGTTCTGATGAACATCGAACACGACGCGCCGCCGACGCCTCCCAAATTCGTGTACAGGTGCTGTCGGGTTCTCGCGAACAAAGCCAGCCGTTGCCACCCGGGCGTCGCCGGTAGTGTGGCGCTCACTCAAACGGCGGGTCGCCCCCAGCGTCGATGGGGGCGACCCGCCGTCGTTCACCATCCTTCACCAGAGAGGTGGGATCCATGAGTAGCGCCGAAGGGATCCACTGCGGTGGCGTCGATTGCGATGCCCGTCATCGCCTGCCGGAGCGCTGGGACGAGGTGCAGCGCCGCAGGCACAACCGGGAGCGGTGTGTCAGTAAGGGCGCGGCCCGGTCTGCGGCCGCGACGCCGTTCGTCGGCCGCCGGGATCCGGACGAGTTGGCCGCCGACGCCTACAGGGACGACTACACCGGCCCCCGGGTGGACTGGTGACCCCCTGAGCGGGAAGGCGTGACGAAGGCGTTGGCAGGGACAGCGAACTGTCCCTGCCGACGCCTTCGTGTTGGGTGGTCAGCTGTCGGCGGCCGGGGTGACCAGGGCGCCGGGGCCCAGTGGGCGGCGGGTGCCGGGGACCCGCGGGGCCGGAGCCTCTACGGGTTCGAGGAAGGGGGCCCGCTCCACCGCGGTGAGCCGGGCCGTGGGCGAGGCCTGGACGGCGGCCGGGTCGGCGGGGGACTCGGAGAAGGGACGCCACAGCGGGCGCCGCTCGGAGTTCGTCATGATCGCCAGTGTGGCAGCCAAGGGGTGGCAGGTGGGAGTCCCTGAACACCGAAGGGTCCACAGGGGAGTAGTCGGCGGACTCACACCCCCTTGACCACCATGCTGACCTGCGGTGTTTGTCTGTGGGGCACCAGCGGGCGAGGCAAGTCGTGGGGCCACTCGTACGGCAACTCGTGGGGCAATTCGTAGGGCACCTTGTACGGCAAGCTGTAGAGCAACCCGGCCGGTGGGACGTCTGGAGCCTGGCCGTCAGTGGATCTGCTCGCTGCCCCGCTTCGCCGCTCCGACCCGGGAGCCGCTCTACCGCGAGGCGTGCGGGCTTCGCCGTGGGGTGCGGGGACCAGCGCCGGCGTTGACGCAGAGTCCGCCAGCGACTGCGCCGCAGTGTGGGCAGGCGCGTGCGAGGGCTGTCCGGTAGGCGTGGGATGCCTCGGGGGTCAGCTTCCAGCGTCGGACGCCGTGGGCGATCTGATGGATACGCCGGACGCCTGGGTGTTCGCGGCACGGCCGACCGGTACGGGCGCCGCACAGCCAGCAGTCCCGCGCGCACACCGGACATCCGGCCCGTTGGTCGGGAAAAGCCATACAGCACCTCAACTGCCCCCCATTGAAGGGGCTCGCAAGGAAGTCCGGCCAGTCCGGTTCCATACGCTCAAAGCCCCTCTCCCAGGCCGCTGGGCCGGAAGGGAACAGCCGGCCGGAGCTGTGGGAGCCGGTACGGGCGCTTGCGGGTCCGAGACGGGCGGCACCCGCCCGAACTGGGTGAACCGTCGCTCGACCACCACACATCACGCCAGGTCTGGCCTGACATTGAGGGCACTGAGTCTCCAACGGATCGACCATCCCCATTCTCCTCGCACTCGTGAACAAGGTCTCCGCCAAAGCACTTCGGCGGACACATGATGTCTTTACCCAACTAACCCGCGGCTTGTGGTGGGGGCTACGTCCCTTTCCTCTCGCGGGTGCTGATGTGCCTTCCCCCGGGTGTGACCTGCTGGAGTAGCAGGGACCGTGCTTGCGGTGTTTTGGGAGATTTTGGCGGGGTCGGCTGGACCAGTCGGCCGACCGCAGCGCCGGTGTCTGTCGGGGCTGGTTTTGGTTGCTGTGCGTGTTCGGCGTGGGCATGTCATGTGGTAGAGAGTGAGGGTGTCGGGGCGAGGAATTAGCTGGTTTTCGACGGGGTGCCTGGATCGTTCTGTTGGTGGTTTCGAGGGGGCGTTTTAGCCTGGCGTTTCCGCCAGGGTCTTCCGCTGGCTTTTGCCCGCGAATTCTGAGGGTCTTTGATGCCTCGCGCGTGCCATGAAATGGCGCCCGCCGCGGGCCGCCGTCCGGGTGCGGGTCTGGGCGCCGTCCTCGCCGCCGTCGGCGCGAGGCCGCCTGGCTGATTGTCGGAGTCCGCCACTTCGCGGTCCTGCTCGGTGCCGCCATCCTCGGCGGGCCGGGCGGGGGTGCCTCGCGTGACAAGCCTCATGGCCGGCACCGCTGCGTCCACAGGAGGGGGGTGGGTCTTCAAGGGGTGGGGGGCGGTGCTACTTTGAACGCGTTCAATGAACTTGAACGCGTTCAAAGCATCCCTGGGGGTGGATGATGACCGGATCGGTGTCGTCGCGTTACGCCGAGCCCCGGCCATGGGGGCTCGCCGCGTGGGCCGGTGCCTCGTGGCTGATCTACGCGGTCGCGTACGTGACGGGTGAGGCAGGCGCTGACGGAGAAACCCTGGTCATGTGGTGCCTGGCCGGCTTCAGTACCTTGATCCCCCTGGCGGTGCCGGGGCGTTGGGGTTTTCGTGTGGCATGCCTTGTCGTCGGCTGGCTACAGTTCGGGATCGAGATCATGCTCTCCCTCGCGTTCCTGCTGACCCCGCTGCCGATCTTCGTGGCTGTCTTCCCGTCCGGTGTCGTGCTGCTGCTTGCCGGTCGGAGGAACGGCGGCCCGATCGGCAAGGTGATCGGTGTCCTGCTGAGTCTGGTCCCCCTCGTGCTCTACCTGTCCGTCTGGGGAGGCAGGTAGCGGTTATCGGTGAGCTGCCGGGCAGCCCACCGCGCCGTCTGGGGGCTGTCGTCGGCCGTGCGGGTCGCTTGGGTCGCTGTGCCTGGTCGACGTCGTCGGTTGATGCCTCGCGCGTCGTATGGAGCCGGGGGCGGCTGCTCCCCGCGGCGGTGCCGCCGTCCCGTCGTCTCGGTGCCCGGCGTCCGGGGTGTGGGTGGCCGTCAGGCCGCCGTCCAGGAGGCGGGTGCGCCGTCCTTGGGTGAGGCCTTGGGGAAGGGCGGCTGCGCGCCCCCGTCGCGGGGCTGGCCGGCATCTGCCCGGGGCGCCGCAGGCGCCTCTGGGAGGACCTCGGCGCTGGGGCCGCCAGGGCGGTCCCGCTGCGCCCGGCTCGGCTGTCCTGCTCGCTGGGCTCGTGCCCCGTCTTGCCGGCCCTCCGGGTCCGTTTCAGAAATCTGGAACGCGGGGCGTCGTCCTTGGCGTCCGGCCGGGAAGGCTGCCCTGGGGCTCTTTGAGACGGGTGCTCGATCTGAGTACCCGCCGGGGCTGTCAGGCCCCCGGCCATGCCCGCGCCGCTCTTTTTCGGTGGCGCCGTAGGCGACACCCCGCCCTTTCGATGGGTCGTCAGGCCCCGGCCATCGCCGGAGGTCTGCGCTGTTTTCCGGTGCCGGTTCTGGTTGTTTTCGTCGTGTTGGGTCTCGGAGTTCGGGAGGGTGCCGGGACCGGTCATTGTTGGCCGGTGGGAGCGGGTAGCGGGTTGGTGGTCGTTGTGACATTAGGAGCGGGATTCCAGGCGCCTGGTGGTGGGGGTTTAGGACCGGATGCCGTGGTGTGTGTCCAGCCTCTTTCCCGCGCGTCTGCCAGGTGACGTCCGAGACCGGTTCACGGTGACATCCCCGTGCGTTTCAGGGGGCCCGTGCCGCGCCCCGCGCTGCGCCCCGGTGCGAATCTGCAGGGGAGCGCATGTACGCCGCAGCAGCCGCCTTCCACGCCGAGCACCACCATCTGGACCCCACCGACCCCGACCACGACGGCCCCCTGATGGGCTGGATCACCCGCCAGCGCCACCTCAAGGGCTGCGGCGAACTCGCCCCCGCCCGCATCACCGAACTCGACGCACTCGGCATGATCTGGTCGAAGAACGCAGGCGCCTGGGAACGCGGCCACGCCTACGCCCGCGCCTGGGCGGCCCGCACCGGCCACCTCGCCATCCCCGCCAAGGAAACGCTGGACGGCTACGCCATCGGCGCCTGGATGCGCCGCCAGCGCAAGGCCGCGGGCCTGACCGACCACCAGCACCACGCCCTCGACGCCCTCGACCCGCTCTGGCAACTGGAGCCCGACTGGAACCGCTCCTACCGCCGCCTGACCGCCTACCTCGCCGAAGGCGGCAGCCTCATCGGCCCGGCCAACCGCACCGGCCACGTGAGCGACCCCCACTTCCGCCCCGGATCCTGGCTGCGCAAGCAGAACCGCCTCGCCGCCACCGGAGGGCACACCGCCCAGCAGACCGCGCTGCTCGACGCCCTCGGAGCCTGGCAGACGGCCTCCCCGCCACAGCCCCACTGACGAAGGACGGAAGCGACCCGCAGCCTGCTGCGGGAAGAGGCGCCCGGACCCGCGGTCACGACCCGGTTCAGTCGGCAAAGCCTCGCAGCTGCACCACCAGACCGGAGCAGCCGATCACCCGGGCCCGTTGTCAGAGCCGGATGGCAGGCTGGTCGGATGATCAGTCAAAAGCTGGCTGTGCAGTGCTTGGCCGAGGAGATGCGCGGCTGCCTGGTCCCGATGGTGCCGGAGCAGTTCCAGCGCAAGCGTTTCGCCGAGCACGATCTGGTCTTCTTCGGGCATGTGCCGGTGCGTGCCCACAAGCTCGCAAACCGGTGGCAGTTCGACGAATCCGAGGTCCGCTCGGCCGGGCGCACGATCGCCGCGCTGCCCTGGGACGCCAGCGACCTCGTCGACCCACGACCACACAGTCCCGGCAAGCCCAAGCCGGCGACACCTGCTCGCACGGGCTGGAGAGAACGGATCCGCCGCTGGGTCGACCACGCGGCCGCGGTTACGCGGATGAAGAACGGCTGCCCGTGCGGGACACCCTTCTGCCGGCGAAGCTCCGACGGGTGGGGACTGCCCTGCGGCCTGACTCCCGAGGGCCTGCTCCAGCGCTGCGCCAACCACTCCATCGCCTGCATGCTTCCAGTCCCCACGCTGGTCTGGTCGGACGACACGTGGCTGGTCCCCCGCACCCTTGCTCTCATCCTCGACCAGTGGGAGGAGACCGAGACCGCGCTGGCTGCTGGCAGCCGCGTCTGTGGCACCTGCGGCGCGCGCAGCACGGACTCGACCTGGCACACATCCACCACCAGCGGCTGGAAGGTAATCTGCCCCGCCTGCGCCGCCGCAGGACTGCGCCGCTACCAGCAGGAACTGGCAGGAGCCACCTACGCGGGCGTACGAGAACGCGGACCGCGGGCCGAGGACTTCCTGTGCGCGATATGCGAACCGGCCCGGCCCGCAGCCGCCTGGGACCACTGCCACGAACACGGCCTGATCCGCGGGCCCCTGTGCGGCAGCTGCAACACCATGGAAGGCCAGGGCAAGGAGTTCCTCGCCCGCAAAGGCAGCGTGCAGCACCTCCTGAACTGCAACGGCTGCCGTACCCACCGCACCCTGCCACCGCACCACAGACTCGCCGCGCTGCGCCGCCACCTTCACCTCGAACGCGGTCTTCAGGGATGCGATGTGCCGATGCACATGTGCGTGTCGGTCACCGAGGTCGCCGACAGCGGATATGAATGCACGGTCCGCTGTTTCGGGCAGAGAAGCTCTTCCTGCCTACGTCTGACGGCGGCTGAGGCAGAGCACATCCTGGCCCGGACAGTCGAGTCCGGGGTGCTTTGAGCGCCAGGGCACGAACAGGTCTGTACGGCAAAGGACTTGGGCCCGCTGCTGCCTGCCCCGTACCTCTTGATCAGGGTGTCCAGGGTGGCGAGGGGGTGCCGTCCGGTTCCAGTCCGTAGCGCCACGGGGTGGTGGTGAGAAGTTTGCCGGCGTTGGCGGCGTTCAGGTACAGCTCTGCTGCGCCCGTGGCGTCGCCTGCTGCGGTGCGCAGTGCTGCCAGCTCGTTCAGCAGGGAGGGGTCGGTGCCGGCAGCGTTGAGGAACTCCCGCTCGACAGTCTGCAGATTCCGGGGTGATTGGTTTAGCTCAGAGAGGTAAATCGCGGCGGCCTCGTCGCCTGCGGCGGCGGCTTCGCGGAAGGCTTGTGCGGCGCCTTCCATGTCTCCGGCCGCGTTTCGGAGAATGCCGAGATCAACCTGCGCGCGCGGGCCGATGTGGCCAAGCGTGTCCCGGTATATCTGTTCGGCTCCTGCCGGATCGCCGGAGGCCGCCCGAAGCCGCGCCAGGTGGAACGCGGAGTACGGATGGCCGCCGTCCAGCTTGGCTTGGAAGATGCGCTCCGCACCCTCTAGGTTTCCGACGCCTTCCCAGAAGAAAGCCAAGGCGAAATCGGCGTGCTCGATGCCCGCTTCGACGGCAGCGAGGTACGTCTGTTCGGCGCCAGCGATATCCCCGAGCTCTTCCTGCACGTTGCCCAGGAGGTCGAGGGCGGCGTGCTGGCCGTCCGCTACCGCCTCGCGATATAGCTGTTCGGCTCCCCGCAGATCTCCGATCTCGAAGTGAACGTCGGCCAGGTGGAGTCTGACATCGCTGCCGAGTTCCTCCGCTCGCCGGAACAGCCCGTAGGCGATGCGGAAGCGGCGCCGGTCCGCGGCGGCATGTGCGAGAACCTCCAGATCACCGGGTTCGGTGAGATGGCTGTGGGCGGCGTGCCAGAAGGAGGCGGGCGGGCACAGCCGTTCGCGGTAGCGGTGGCCATGTTGCTCAAGGTAGTCAGCGAGGCGGAACGCCGGCTCCGCAGCCGGGCCGTGCGCAGGCGCGGTTCCTGGGCTGCCTGGCTGGTGGCGAGCGGGGCGAGCGTTGGCGCGGCGCAGGGGGGCCTGCTTGCCGTGAACGGGGCGGGCAAGGTCGGCGTAGGTGGCTTGGGCCCAGTTGTCGGTGAGCTGGTCCCAGTCGTGGTCGGTGAGGTAATCGGTGGCGGCGGCGGTGAGGAAGGTCTGGGGGAGGTGGAGGCCGACGCCGAGGCGGCGGGCGTCCATGGCGGCCTCCAGCAGGGCCCGGGCGGCGGGGTCGGCCTGCTCGTAGCGGCGAAGCAGTTCGGGGGCACCAGCGAGGTCCTGGGCCAGGCGCCCGGTGTCCCGGGCTCGGGTGAGGGCGTCCGCCAGCAGCCGGTCGCCGTCGCCAGCGAGGGCTTGGGCTGTGTCCAGCGCGTGCCGGTCGAAGGTGTCGGGGACGGTGAGGGTGTGACCGGTCAGGAGTTCGCGGGTCCGGCTGTACGGATCGGGTTCGCCGAGGCGGGGCAGGGCGGTATACGCGTTGGCGTACTCGAGCCACAGGGTGCCCAGGACCAGGACCGGCCCACGGTCGGGGCGGGTGAGAAGAGTATGGAGGGCGGCGGCGATGCGCTCGCCGGCCTGGAGGTGGCCGAGGTAGTGCTGGGCCTCGTTCAGCCACACCACCGTGCGCGGCCCGACTCGTTCGAGGTCCGCGAGGGCGGCCTCGGCGCGGGTGGGGTCGAAGGGATGCCAGAGCGTCCAGTCCTGGTCGGCGAGCGGCTGGACGGCCTCCCAACATGCCCTGGTCTTGCCGGTAGAGGACGAACCGACCAGGACCACCATCCGGCTGCGGCCTTCGATGACGTCGCGTACGGCGCTGTCCAGTTCCTGGTCGTGGGCTCGGTGTACATAGCCCGGCATGATGCCGACTTGCCGTCCGTCCAGCCGCCCGGACCCTTTCCGGCCAGCGCTGGCAGGGTGGACCTCCAGGTCGTGTGCGTCCCACTGCCTGATCGGCTTTCCGAGCCGCCGCCCGCCATCGACGGTGTTTCCTTGAACGGGGCCAGGGTGAATGTGCACGACCCCGCCCTGGATCACGTTCCCGTGAACGACACTGTCGCTGACCCGGTTGCTGACGGGGGCCCTACCAGCTTCCCCAGACGGATCGTTGGAGCGGGGCGTTGGGATGCTGGGACCACTGGATGTTCCGACGGGATGAGGCGGCTGCAGTTCCCACTCTCGCGGTGTGCCTGCCTGCCCGGCGTTCTCCTCGTGCGTCATCCAGTCTCCGGTCGTGTCTTCGCCGATGTCCATCATCGCCCGCTCTCCACCATGGCGGCACCGAATCCGCAGAACCAGATATGTGACCTGTCGGTGGTTGGTGGCGTGAAATGGCCTCTCAGTGAACCGCCCCGGGTTCGGTGGAGACTCGATTTCGTGTAAGGATTCGAGTCATGGCACGTCCTTCCTCCTACCCGCCTGAGCTGCGCCGTCGTGCGGTGCGCATGGTCGCCGAGGTCCTCGGTGACTACCCGAACGAGTCGGCCGCGCTGCGGGCCGTCGCGGAGAAACTGGGCATCGGCTCCGCCGAGACCCTGCGCAACTGGGTGCGACGCGACCAGGTCGACTCCGGGCAGCGCCCGGGCACGACCACGGAGGAGTCCGCGCAGATCAAGGCCATGAAGAAGGAGATCGCCGAACTCAAGCGCGCCAACGAGATCCTCAAGGCCGCGGCGAGTTTCTTCGCGGCCGAGCTCGACCGGCCACACCTGCGCTCGTAGCGTTCATCGACGAGCACCGGGGCCGCTTCGGCGGCGTCGAGCCGATCTGCCGCGTGCTCAGAGGGCATTTGGTGAGAGTAGTTTGCCCTTTATGTTCTAGTAAGTTCCTCGCCAGGTTGGTGTGGTCTCGTCCGTTATGCGCTTGGTGAGGTTGTCGATCGAGGCGATGTGGATCATGGCTTCGGAGCTGGCCGGGAGGGTCTCGTAGTCGCGGGCGAGACGGCGGCGTTGCATGATCCACCCCAAGCTTCGTTCGACCACCCATCGCCTTT
>NZ_JBIRJC010000067.1:0-15836 GCF_044329365.1 Kitasatospora sp. NPDC017646
CAACTCACCGGTGTCTTCCGCGGCTTGACGCCCCGTCCGACGTTTCAAACTCTAGCCGATCCCCGCTCCGAAAAGCGAATCCAGCCGAGTCCGACTGCAATCCGATAAAACGAGCACACCGAATAAGCACCGAGCCGTGACGCGAAAAGCGAAACGACCGGTACGGACCGGAGTGGTGTTTCAAGGAATTGGCTGCCCCGGGACCGTCCGCGCTGATGCGTGTCCGGTGCTCCCTGCCAGGCAACTCGAAGAACATTAGACCTCTGGGGTGGCCGAGTCAAGCGCCGCAAGCGAGTTTTCGGCGCACTCCTCCGCCGGAAGCTGGAAGACCAGCACAGCGACGTCGTCGTCGTGTTCCGAGGTCACACCCATCGCCCGCAGCAGCCGGGCACAGATCACCTCGGGGGCGCCGACTGCGCCGGTGAGGGTACGGGCCAGCAGGTCGAGTCCCTGGTCGATGTCCTCGTCGCGGCGCTCGACCAGCCCGTCGGTATAGAGGACACCGGTCGTGCCGGGGAGCAGGCGCAGGGTGTGGGAGACGTGCAGGCCGCCGCCGGTACCGAGCGGGGGGCCGTTCTGTTCCTCGCTGCGCAGGATGGTTCCGTCGGGGCAGCGCAGCAACACGGGGAGGTGGCCGGCCGAGGCGTAGGAGAGGGTGCGGCGCTGCGGGTCCCAGACGGCGTAGGTGCAGGTGGCGATCTGGTTGGCGTCGATCTCCATGGCGAGGCCGTCGAGCAGGCACATCACCTCGTGCGGGGGCAGGTCGAGGCGGGCGTAGGCGCGCACGGCGGTACGCAGCTGACCCATCACGGCGGCCGCTCGCAGGCCTCGGCCCATGACGTCGCCGATGACGAGTGCGGTGCGCCCGCCGGCGATGGCGATGACGTCGTACCAGTCGCCGCCGACCGCGGCCTCGGCTCCGCCCGGCTGGTAGGTGGCGGCGACCCGCAGGCCGGCGGGCTGGTCGAGCTTCTGCGGGAGCAGGCTGCGCTGGAGGGTGACGGCGGCCTCGCGCTGGCGGCGTTCGGCTTCGCGCAGCCGCGCGGCGGCGAGGACCTGGTCCGTGACCTCGGCGGCGAAGATCAGTACTCCGGCGGGCGGGCCCTCGCTGGGGGTGTCGCCGGTGTCGCCCGTGCCGAGCGGGACGCAGGAGACGTTGTAGTAGCGGTTGCCGGTGAGGCCGAGGATGCAGCGGGCCTTGACGCTGCGGGGCCGGCCGCCGCGGATGACCTGGTCCATCAGGGGCAGCACGCCCATGGTGCCGAGTTCGGGGAGGGCCTCGCCGGCCGGCAGGCCGGTGGGGCGGTCGCCGAAGAGTTCGCGGTAGGCGCGGTTGGCGTAGCCGAGCTGGTGGAGCGGGCCGTAGGTGACGGCGACCGGGGCGGGGATGCGGTTGAGGACCTCGCGCAGGTTCTGGGGTTTGTGCGGGTCGAGGAGTTCGGCTGCGGTGGCGGGGCTGATCGGGTCGCGGGGGCCGGGCACGACGATGCCCTCGGTGGAGGGCGTGCCCTCGTCGGTGCCGGCCCCGTGGACCGGGGCGGCACGCCAGGGGACTCCGGTGAGCCGGGCGCTCCAGCGCATGAGGTTCAAACGACGGCCGCTTCCTCGTTTTCCAGGCATATCATCACTTTTTGTGTGCACGTCAGCACACGGGGTAATGGCCAGTTCGGGCTGATCCTGTCAGGCGGAGGGCCGGTTCCGGAAGTCGCCCGCCCGGCGTGGCCGTCGGATCGCCCGTCGGACCGGCCGTCGCCCCTGGGCGACGGGCGCGTTCATCGGGGAGCCTCCGGCCCGGCCCCGAACGGCCGGCCCGTTCCGGAGTCGAATCCGCCCTCGAAGGCCGAACGTGGGTGTTCCATGGCCCCCAGGGAGACCACTTCGCGGGAGAACACCCCACCGAGCACCCAGTCCATCAGCACTCGTACCCGGCGCTCCGCGCTCGGCAGCCGCCGCAGGTGCCGCGCCCGGTGCAGCCACCACGCCCGCCGTCCGGTGAGCCGACGGCCGCGCCGGGTGTGGGCGACGGCCCGGTGCAGGCCCAGCGAGGTCGAGCAGGCGGCCGGGCCGGGCCGGTACGCGGCCAGCCCCGGCGCGTGCGGTCCGCCGTCCAGGGCCAGCACGATGTTGCGGGCCAGCAGCTCGGCCTGGGCGAAGGCGTGCTGGGCGTTGGGCGCGCAGGGGGCGCCGCCCGCGTTCGGATCGGGGACGGCGGCGCCGTCGCCCGCCGCCCAGACGCCGGGCAGGGCCCGTCCGTCCGGCCCGACGGCCTGCAGGGTGGCCAGACAGCGGACCCGACCGAGCGTGTCCAGCGGCAGGTCGGTGTCGCGCAGCACCGGCGAAGGCCGGACGCCCGCTGTCCAGACCAGGGTGCGGGCCCCGAAGCGGCTGCCGTCGGAGAGCGCGGCGACTCCGCCGACGGCGGACTCCAGGGTGGTGCGCAGCCGGATGTCGACGCCGCGTTCGCGCAGCTGGCCGAGGGTGTGCTCGGCGAGTTCGGGCGACTCCTCGGCGAGGATCCGGTCGGTCGCCTCGACCAGCACCCAGCGCAGGTCCTCGGCGCGAACGTTGTGGTGGCCCCGTACGGCGGTGCGGGCCATGTCCTCCAGTTCGGCGAGCGCGCCGACGCCCGCGTACCCGGCGCCGACGAAGACGAAGGTGAGCGCGGACTGCCGCAGGGCGGGGTCGCGGGTGGCGGAGGCGAGGTCGAGCTGCTCCAGCACGTGGTTGCGCAGGTGCACCGCCTCGCCGACGGTGGAGAAGCCGAGCCCGTGCTCGGCCAGGCCGGGCACCGGGGTGGTCCGGGAGACCGAACCGGGGGCCACCACCAGGACGTCGTAAGGGAGTTCGAGCGGCGTCGGCGGCTCGCCGGGGTCCGCGGCATCGGCCAGGGCCCGGCGGGCGGCATGTTCGATCCGGGTGATCCGGGCGGTGAGCACCCGGCAGTCCGGCAGGGCCCGGCGCAGCGGGACGACCACGTGCCTCGGGTCGATCGAGCCGGCGGCGACCTCGGCCAGCAGCGGGTGGTAGGTGGAGTAGGCGCGGGGTTCGACGACGGTGATCTCCACCTCACCGCGCCGCAGCCGCTCCCGCAGGCCACGCTGGAGGTGGAGCGCGGTGGCCATCCCGGCGCAGCCGCCCCCGGCGATCAGGATTCTGATGGTGCACCTCCTGCCGATGTGACGTTTCGTCCCGGCCTCGCGGCCGGGGGTGTCCCCCCATCACGCCCCCCTATGAAGGACCGGCGGAGGTGGTCTTGTCCACAGTCCGTACGGGGCTGGTTGCGACGGAAGTGACGTCCGTGGCCAGTTGTGCTTGCTGGGCGACTTTCTGACGCACTTTCGGACGCGAAGAGCCGTGAACTATGGTCGGATTGTGTGCCGGAGCGGCCACCGCCATGACAACTGGCGGCGACGCACCGTGGAGCGGCCACTACGGCCAGTTCCAGCGTTGGCGTGAGAGCCCGACTGGGGGACAGTCATCCGGGGAAGGGTAGTTCCCGGACGAGGCCCCGGGCGGTGCCGACGCGCCGAGCCGGACGTCAAGGCGGCCCGGCGGCACGACCGTGGTCACCGGAACGGGACGGGCGGCACGAGCGATGGGTCATCTGGTCATTTCTGACGGGCTGAGCTGCACCGGGGGGTGCAGGGGCGGGCGACGACAGGGTCCGGTTTCGGACGCCTGCGGGGGAGAGTTGGGATGATGGAACAGAAGCAGGTGTTGGGGCGGGCGGGTGCACCGCACGCCGGACAGGGCATGGTGCCGGAGCAGCGCGGCCCGGTGGACCTGCCGCAGGGCGGGATGGCGTACGCGGCCGTCCCGTACCGGGCGGAGCCCCCGCAGGCCACCGTGCCGGCACCAGGGGCCCGGTTGCGGGTGGACGCCCGGCGGAACCTGGAGAGCGTGCTGCGGGCCGCCCGGGAGGTTTTCGGCGAGTTCGGCTACGGCGCTCCGATGGAGGAGGTCGCGCGCCGGGCCGGCGTCGGGGTCGGCACGGTCTACCGGCGCTTCCCGAGCAAGGAGGTGCTGGTCCAGCGGATCGCCGCCGAGGAGGTGGCCTGGCTGACCGCGCAGGCGCGGGAGTCGCTGTACGGCGGCGACGGCGCCTGGGACTCACTGGCCGGGTACCTGGCCCGGGCCGTGAGCACCGGGGCGGGGCGGCTGCTGCCGCCGGAGGCTTTCCGGTACGCGGAGGAGCTGGGCCGGGCGCCCGAGCAGCGAGCACCGGAACCGCCGGCGGCCGTCCGCTTCGACCTGCGCGACGATGAGGCGCGGTCCGGGGCGGCGGCCGAGCCCTCGTCGGCGGACGCCGACCCGCGGCTGCTGCTGCAACTGTTGGCCGCCCTGGTGGCGCGCGCGGGTGCGGCGGGCGAGCTGCGGCCGGGCGTCACGGTGTCGGACGTGGTGCTGGTGCTGACCGCGTCGGTGCCGGTGCACGCGGCGCGGCCCTCGGTCTCGGCGCCGACTGCCGCCGGTTTCACGGCGGTTGGTCCGCAGACGGACGGTCAACCGGCCGCAGGGCCGTCGGACCGGCTGTTGCAGATCCTGCTGGACGGCCTGCGGGCCCGCTGAGCGGCCCTGCGGCCGGGTGCTGGTCGTGACGCCCGGCAGGCACGGTCGACGCGCCGGACGGGCAGGGTCGACGCGCCCGACGGGCAAGGGAGTTGGGTGAGACGCCGGCGCGCGCAGGGCACGCGCGCCGGGTGTGGGCGTCGCGCGACCCCTCGCCGCACACAGGGCGAACATATCCGCGACGGCCCCTCGGAAGAGTGGGTCCCGGCCGGTCCGGCTACCGCCCGCCCCTGCGCTATGCCATCCTTTGCCCGTGGTTGGAGCCAATGTCCCGATGCGCGCCCTTCGCACGCCGTCGGCGCCGTACGCCGGGGAACCGTGCGGTCACGCACTCCCGCGCGCCCTGCCACACTACGGGGGCTGTCGTGGAATCTGGGGTCCGTTGTGAGCGCCGAGGAACAGAACGACTACGGGTACGGCCTCGATTTCGGGGGCCTCTCCGGTAGCACGGCAGAAGGGTCCGCCGCGGGCCCCGGCGGTGGCGGTGCCTCCCAAGTGCCGGGCTCCCCAACGGGTTCGGGCTCCCCCATCGGTTCGGGCTCGACGACCGGTTCCGGCGCCGGGTACGTCCCGGACCAGGGCGGATGGCCCGGCCGCGAGTCGCTGTCCGGCTCCGCCGCCGCACTGCCGCCCGGCCGGGTGCCCGGCCAGGCCCCGGCGGGCCGGGGCGGTGTCGCCCCCGAGGCGTTCGTCGGCGACGGCCGCCCGGCCCGCCCGACCGTGCCCGCCCCCGCCGACCCGGTGGACGGCGAGCGCCCGCCCTCCGACGCCGAGTTGACCGCCCGGGTCCGGGCCGGCGACGACACCGCCTACGAGGAGGTCTACCTCCGGCACGTCGACTCGGTGCGCCGCTACGCCCGCACGTGCTGCCGGGACAGCTTCACCGCCGAGGACCTCGCGGGCGAGGTATTCGCCCGCACGCTCCAGGCGCTCAAGGCGGGCAAGGGACCGGAGTTCGCCGTCCGCGCCTACCTGCTGACCGCCGTACGCAACGTCGCCGCCGCCTGGACCCGCAGCGAGCGGCGCGAACAACTGATCGACGATTTCGGCGTGTTCGCCCAGACCTCGGCCGCCGTCGTCGACCTCGACCTGGCCGATCCGGGCGCCGACGCCTGGGCCATGGCGATGGCCGACCAGCGGATGGTCATGCAGGCCTACGCCGAACTCCCCGAGGACGACCGGGTGGTGCTCTGGCACACCGAGGTAGAACGGGAGTCGCCGAAGACCGTCGCCGTGATGCTCGGCAAGACCGCCAACGCCACCGCCGTCCAGGCCCACCGGGCGCGCGACCGGCTGGCCGCCGCCTTCCTCCAGGCGCACGTCTCCGGCAGCCAGCAGAGCACCTGTGAGGCGTACGCCAACCGGCTCGGGGCGTACGCGCGCGGCTCGCTGCGCAAGCGGGCCTCGGCGGAGGTCGGCCGTCACCTCAAGGAGTGCGACCGCTGTACGGCGGCCTGCCTCGAACTCACCGAGATCAACACCGGCCTGCGCGCGCTGCTGCCCGGCGGCGTGCTGGTCTGGGTCGGGGTCGGCGGGTTCGGCGCCGCCGCGGCCGCCGTGGGCGGTGCCGCCGCGGTCGGCGGTGCGGCAGCGGGAACGGCGGCGGCCGCGGCCGACTCCTCGGGCACCACGGCGGGGGCGGGGGCGGGTGCCACTGGTGCTTCCGGTGCTTCCGGTGCTTCCGGGGGGAGCGCGGCCGGTGCCGCGGCCGGCGAGGGCCTCGGCACCGCCGCCAAGGCCGGGATCGCCGCCGCCGCCGCGGTGGCGGCGGCCGCCGCGGTGGCCGCGTACGCGCTGACCGGCTCGAGCGAGCCGAAGCCCCCCGTGGCCGCTCCCCCGGCCACCTCCGCACCGGCCGTGCCCGCCCCGGTGGCGCCGGTGCCCGCGCCGCCCACTCCCGCGCCCAGCAGCGCCGCCCCCGCTCCGGACCCGACTCCGGACTCGACTCCGGACCCGGCCCCGGAACGGCCCACGGCCCGTCCGAGCGCCAGCCCCAGCCCGAAGCCGGCCCCGAAGCAGACCGAGGCCCCGGTGGCCGCGCGGGCCCCCCGGCACGAACCCACCCCCGGACCGACCGTCGAGCCGCCGGTCATCCCGACCCCGACCCTCCCGGCCCTCCCGCCGCTGCCGACGCCGGAGATCCCGGTCATCCCGACGCCCACCGTGCCGCCGGTGCCGGAGCCGACCCCGCCGACCCCACCCGCGCCCACCGACTTCTGGGGCGACTCCCTGCCCGTGCTGAAGCCCGGCAACCACCGGGTGCCGCCGGAGGGGCCGAGCATCCGGCAGAAGGGCAGCGACAGGTTCTGGCAGCGCGACGGCGGCTGGATCGACGGCGGGTACCACCCGCACGTCATCGCCGTCCGCGCGCCGGCCACCACGCTGATCGACCTCAACCGCAGCTGCACGTCCTTCGACGCGGTCGCCGGGGTCGACGACGCCACGCTCAGCCCCGGCGGGGTCGTCTTCACCGTCCAGGACGGCGACGGCAGCACCCTGTGGCGCTCCCGGGCCCTCAGCGCCGGGGACGACGCGGTTCCGGTGCACGTGCCGCTGGCCGGACTGAAGTCGGTCCGGCTGGTGGTCACGCCGGTGCACGGGTTCTGGTCGGCGCCGAACGTCGCGGACTGGGCTCAGGCCCGGTTCAGGTGCTCGTAGAGGTCCGGACACGGGCCGGGGCCCGCTCCGGGGGCTGCTGACAGCTCCGCCGGGAACGGGCCTCGGCCCCTGTTCCGTGCCCCGCTCCCGTGCTTCTCCTGCTTCGGTGCTTCTCCTGCTCCCGCGCACTCCTGCTCAGATGGCGCAGGAGCCGTCCGCGCAGACCTCCCCGGCCGGGGCGACCGGCACCGGGGCCGGTCGGCGCTCGCCGATCTCGGCGGCGACCTGCTCCAGCACCTTGCGGAAGGTCGCGGCCTCCTGCCCGCCCTGGACCGCCCACTTGCCCTCGAACACGAAGGTCGGCACGGCTCTGATGCCCAGCTCACGGGCCTCGGCCAGCTGCGCGCGGACCTCCGCGGTGCCCTCGTCACCCGCCAGGTAGGCGGTCACCCGGTCACGGTCCAGACCCGTCGCCACGGCGACGTCGGCCAGCGCGGCGCGGTCGCCGACGTCCACGCCGTCGGTGAAGTGCGCCTTCAGCAGCGCCTCCTTGAGCCGGCCCTGCACCTCGACGCCGTACTCGGCCTCGGCGAGGTGCAGCAGGCGGTGGCCCAGGAAGGTGTTGGCGTGCAGGGCGGCGTCGAAGTCGTACGTGATGCCCTCGGCGAGGCCCAGTTCGGCCACCCGCGCGTCCATCGCGACCGACTGCGGGCCGTAGCGCTCGGCCAGCCAGGTACGGTGCGGGCTCGCCGTCGCGGGCGCGTCCGGGACCAGCTGGTACGGGCGGTAGACGACCTCGACGTCCTCCTTGCCCGGGAAGTCCGCCAGGGCCTGCTCGAAGCGGCGCTTACCGATGTAGCACCAGGGGCAGGCGATGTCGGACCAGATTTCGACCTTCATGTCGAGGGGCTCCAGGGGGCGTCTCGTGCGGATGCGGCGGATCGGGCGGATGTACGGAATGGGTGAACGATGAACCATCTCGGTACATTCCCGGCACCGCCCGACCCCCGCCCGGGCCCGCCGGATCAGCCCTCCGCGGGCGCCGGCACCACCAGGACCGGGCAGGCCGCGTGGTGCACCGCCGCCGAGCTCACCGAGCCCAGCAGCAGCCGGGCGAAACCACCGTTGCCGCGGGTGCCGATCACCAGCGTGTGCTGCCGGGTGGACGCCTCCAGCAGCACCTCGATCACGTTGCCCAGCACCACGTGCAGCGACATCTCCCCCGCGTACGGCCGGACCCGCTGCCGCAGCACGGTCGCCACCGCCCGGCGCAGCCCGTCCGCCATGCTCTCGACCAGCGTCTCCACACTCTCCTGCACGAGCTCCGCCATCCCCGGCGGGTATCCGGCCGGGGCCGGGTTCACCACGGCCAGCACGTACAGCGGCAGCCCGAACAGCTCCGCCTCCGTCATCGCCCGGTCCAACGCCCACAGCGACCCGTCCGACCCGTCACACGCCGCCAGCACGCCGGGCGGCCGCCCCGTCGGCGGCCGCCCGAGCACCGACAGCACCACGGGAACCTCCTGCCCCGGGCTCACACCGGCCACCAGACACACTCCTCACCGCGGACTCACAGCCCCGCCATCATCGCCCGGCCGGCGCCACCGCCGTGGCCAGCCGCGCCGGAGGAGGAGGCGGCGCGGGCCCGGCAGGACCGCCCGGGGCAAGCCCACCCGGCGAAGCGACGGGGTGTGGAGGGCGGGCCCGCGCGACTGCCCGGAGGGAGGAGGCAGGGCCGATCCGAGGAGCCGTCGTGGAAGGGGGTCGGCGAGGCGATGGCGTCACGGCGCGGCGGTGGGCTGGTGGTCATGAGGCCGAAGGGGCGGGGCAGGGACGGGGACAGGCAGGGCGACGGGCCTTCCGGTGGCGACGGGGTGGCGCCCCGGCGGCTGTCAGGGGGTGAGGGCCGGCCGGTGGGGGTGGGGAAGGCCGGTCCAGCAGGCGCCGTGGCGGCGGGCGCGGAGGCGGCGGAGCCAGAGTTCGGTGGAGACGAGGTCGGCGAGGCCGGCGAGGGCGGCCGGCGGGAGGGGGGTGGCGGGGTCGGCGGCACGGGCGAGACCGGCGCGGACGGCGGGGAGGTCGATGAGGCCCGCTTCGGCGAGGAGGGGGGCGTCGAAGAGTTCGGCGAGGCCGTCGGCGGCGAGGCGCAGGCCGGCGCGGGTGGGGGCGGTGCGGTCGGGACGGGGGCCGCGGCCCCAGTCGGGGGACAGGTCGGTGCGACCGGCGCCGGTGAGGACGGCGTGCAGGAGGGCGTGCCGGGCGCCGGGTTGGAGGCGGACGTCGTCGGGGAGCAGCCGGGCGGCGCGGACCACCTGGTTGTCGAGGAAGGGTGCGTGCAGGCGCTGGCCGGGCCGTTCGGTGGCGTGTACGAGCGTGCGGTAGGAGCGTGCCTGGCGGTGGAGGGCGTGGCGGGCTCGGTGCGCGCCGGGGTGTTCCTCGGGCGCCGGTTTGCGCGCCGCCAGCCGTAGCCGGAGGGCCACCGAGGAGAGCGCCTCGTCGGAGAGCCAGCGGGCGGCCGGGCCGGGGACGCACCAGGCGAGGTCGACGGCCGACCGGTCGCCCGCCGTGCCGGTGCCGTCCGGGACGTGGCGGGCGGTCAGTTTGGCGGCCGCCTCGTCCAGCGCCTCGGCGTAGCGGACCCGGGAGAGCCGGTGGGCGGCCCGGACCACGGTGAGCGGGGTGCGCAGCGCGCCCGCCAGCACGCCCGCGGCGGCCCGGTCGGCGCCGGCCAGGGCGGCGACCGGGGGCAGGAGTTCGCGCGGCCGCCCGGCCCGGATGAGGTCGGCGAGCCGGGCCGGGTGGCCGTCCAGGACCTGGCGGGCGCCGTAGCCGGTGAGGTGGTCGGTGCCGCCGGCGGCGAAGCGGGCCTCGGCGCGGGCGGCGGCCACGAGTTCGGGGCCGGGTTCGTCGGTGAGCGGCCCGGACTGCGGGTCGGCGCGCAGGACGGCGTAGGGGAGGGTGTCGGGGCCGGGGTCGAGCACGGTGTGCCGCAGCCGCGGGGTGTCGGGGGCGAGGGCGAGAGTGGTGGGCGGTTCGGTCTCGCCGAGCGTGACGGCGGCCAACTGCTCGGGGGCGGACGGTCCCTGGGCGGTGTCCCGGACCCAGGAGCCCTTGACCGCGCCGCTCCTCGCCCCGGCCGCGCTCCTGGCCCCGCCCGCGAGCGGCGCGGATCCGACGGCCCCGACGGCCCCGACGGCCGTGGCCACCGGCGGCAGCGGCACGGCGGCGGCGAGCAGGGCGACGGTGGCGGAGGCGGTGCCGTACGAGAGGTCGACGCCGAGCCGCGCGCGCCCGCCGGCTCCGTCGGCCGGTGCGGTGGTGCGGACCCGGGAACGGACGGATTCCAGCAGCGCGCGGGTGAGTTCGCGGATGGCGGGCGCCTCGTCGCGCGGCTGTCCGGCGCCGGGCGGCTCGTCGTAGGCGTCGAGGTACGGGCGTCCACCGCGGATGGCGAGCACGTGCCCGGGCGGCACCCGTTGGACGCCCAGGTACGGGGTGCCGGTGCCGAGCGCCTCCGGGGACTCGGGGCAGGCGAGCCGGGCCGCGAGGTGGCCGGTGTCGAGTGCGGCGCCGACCAGGTCGGCGAGCGGGAGTGCGGCGGTGGCGTACGCGGTGCCGCCGGCCCAGGGGGTGTGGAAGACGGGTTGGGCGCCGGCGAGGTCGGTGAGCAGCAGGGTGGAGCGGGTGCCGGTGCGCAGGACCACGGTGTAGCTGCCCGGCCAGGCGGTCAGGTGGCGGACGGCGCCGCCGCGGGCGGCGGCGAGGCCGGCCGCGAGTTCGGCGTCGGTGGCTCCGCAGTGGCCGAGGACGGCGAGCCGGGTGGTGGCGGGGGTGTCCTCGACCGGGTCGGGGGTGGTCGGTCCGGTACTGACGGCGGCGGGGGCGCCGGGGCGGAGGGTGACCAGGCGGATCTCCTCGGCTCGCCAGTCGCCCACGGCCCAGAGCGGGTTGGGACCGGTCCACAGGGGGCGCGCGGCGATCGGCGTGACCGTGGCGAGTGCCTCGTGCGCCGGTGTTCCCGCCCGGGGCGCGCCCGTGCTCCAGCCCGTCAGCCACCGCATCGCGCCTCCACCGGACGAGGACCTGCACTCGCGCGGCGCGTCCGGCGCCGGGCGGGCGGCCGGGTGGGGTGCCGGGCGGCACGCACGCGCGTCCGGGCGTGCCCTCGTTCCGGCACGCCGTCAGGAGACATCGTGCCACCACCGGGGGCTGCCGGGGCCGGTGTCGTCGGTTCCGGTTCCGTCTCGCCCGCGCTGCGGCAACCCACCGGACGGGAGTGCGGCGGGGACGGGAGTGCGGCGGGGACGGATTCGGGCGGGCCGGGCCTCCCCCTCCCCGGCCCGGACCGCCCGGACGACGCCATTGACATGGGCATCGCGAGATGGCCGAAAGGCATCGCCCCGCCCGGGAGGGCATCCGCATGCCCTCCCGGACTTCACCGCCGCCCGCGGGGATTGAGGCGGCGGCGTCCCCGGCCCGCCGGGTCCTCGACGGCGGGCCGACCCACGACCACCAGCGAAACGCCGAGCAGCCGGTCGGGCCAGGGGGCACGGCCGGGCGCACGTGAACACGGGACCGGAGCACGACGCTCCGGCGCGCGGCGCGGCCGAACGGCTCCGGGTGGTCCGGACCAACCACCGCGACAGCCCGGCGCGGCGCCGCCGGGTGCGCGATCCCGCCATCCGGAATGCGGCCTCTTAACCGTCGGAACGCGTCCGACTACTCTAGGTACAGCAGCTACGGCCCGGTGCCGCCCGGGCCCCGCGCACAAGGCCGCAGGAGGTGCCGCCGCCACCATGACCGTCAGCCCACGAGGACCGAACGAACGGCTCGGCACGCTCCTGACCCTCGCCCAGATCAGCAATGCCGGCCTGGCCCGCCGGGTCAACGACCTTGGCGCCCAGCGCGGATTGACGCTGCGCTACGACAAGACCTCGGTGGCCCGCTGGGTCAGCAAGGGCATGGTGCCGCAGGGGCCCGTCCCGCACCTGATCGCCACCGCGATCGGCGGGAAGCTCGGCCGGCCCGTCCCGCTGGAGGAGATCGGCCTGGGCGACACCGACCCGGCGCCCGAACTCGGCCTGGCCTTCCCGCGCGACGTCGCCGACGCCGTGCGCTCCGCCACCGACCTGTTCCGGGTCGACCTCGACCTGCGCCGCGGCCCCGGCGGCGGCCGCTGGAGCGACAGCCTGGCCGGGACGTTCTCGGTCGCCGCCTACGCCACGCCCGTCTCCCGCTGGCTGATCAACCCGGCGGACGGCTCGGTGGCCCGCGAGGTACCGCGCTCCCCCAGTGAGAACTCCTCGTACCGGGTCGGCCACTCGGACGCCGTCAAGCTCCGCGAGGCCGCCCAGGAGGCCCGCCGCTGGGACTCCAAGTACGGCGGCGGGGACTGGCGTTCGTCGATGGTGCCGGAGTGCCTGCGGGTGGAGGCGGCACCGCTGCTGCTGGCCTCGTACAGCGACGCGGTCGGCCGGGCGCTGTTCGGCGCGACGGCCGAACTGACCAGGCTGGCCGGGTGGATGGCCTTCGACACCGGACAGCACGAGGCCGCCCAGCGCTACTACATCCAGGCCCTGCGGCTCGCCCGGGCTGCCGCCGACGTGCCGCTCGGCGGGTACGTGCTCGCCTCGATGAGTCTGCAAGCCGGCTACCGGGGCTTCGCCGAGGAGGCCGTCGACCTCGCCCAGGCCGCGCTGGAGCGCAACCGCAGCCTGGCCACCGCCCGGACCATGAGCTTCTTCCACCTGGTGGAAGCACGCGCCCAGGCCAAGGCCCGTAACGCGGCGGCTTGTGCGACGGCGCTCGGCGCGGCGGAGAGCGCACTCGAACGAGCGCGCGCCGGGGACCCGGACCCGGCGTGGATCGACTTCTACGCCTACGACCGGCTGGCCGCCGACGCCGCCGAGTGCTTCCGCGACCTCGGAGTGCCCTCCAAGGTCCGCCAGTTCACCCGCGAGGCGCTGGCCAGGCCCACCGAGGGCTTCGTCCGCTCGCACGGCCTGCGGCTGGTGGTCTCCGCGATGGCCGAGGCCGAGGCGGGCAACCTGGACGCCGCGCTCGCCGCCGGCGAGCGCGCCGTCGAGGTGGCCGGCCGGATCTCCTCGCAGCGCAGCCGGGAGTACGTGGTGGAGATGCTGCGCCGGCTGGAACCCTTCCAGGGTGAACGCCGGGTGCGGGAGTTGACGGAGAGGGCGCGCGCGGTGATCGTCGCCCCGGCGTGAGCGGCCCGAGTCGCCGGAACACCGGAAGAGCCGCCGGAAGAGCCGCCGAGGAATCGCCTGACGGTAAATGAGGTGCACCGACGGGAGGGGCCTGACTAAGGTCTCTCCCGTCCAGGTGCGCAGGCCGAGGTTACTTCCACTCCTCATGGGCGGGTCGCGGGTTCGAGTCCCGTCATCGGCTCCGGGCCGGTGTAGCTCAGTCGGTAGAGCAGCTTCGTCACCTCAGCCGTCCTTGAACTCTGGACATCCATACGTGAATAGAAGAATTCCGCACCTCCCGGTGCGACGGCAGCGGTTACTTCGGTCGAGTGCCCCCGGTGGGGCGCGGTGAAGCTGAGTTCCATCGACCGCGGCCACCTCTGATCTCGGGAGGCAGCTGCGCTTCGGAGTGCCCGGTGCGCAGGCGGGGGTTACTTCGGATCTTGCGGTTCCGGGTTCGAGTCCCGGGCGTGCCGTGCGCGAGTGCGGCCGCTAGCTCAATCGGGTAGAGCACAAGGCACACACCTCCGCCGAAGCCGGCCGTTCGACGACGTCCGGCACGATCTCGGGCACCCCTCAGCGCGGCATGCCTCCCTCCCGTCCACCACCGAGCACGCCGAGGGGGGCTGCAGCATGTCCAGGTTCAACATCCGCAAGGCCAAGTCGAGTCCGAGTTCGCCGGTGAGCACGACCGGGCAGCGTGGCCTCACCCACGAGGGCGGCACCGGGCACGTCCGGGACCGCAAGTCCGAGCTGTTCCTGCTGGCCGTGGCCAACACGGTCGGCCAGGACACCTTCTACGAGCGCGGCGGCGACCGCGACGACCGCTACACCGCGCTGGTGCGCGAACTCGCCGTCTCCGAGCCGGAGTGGACCCTCGGGCTGCTGCGCTGGCTGCGGTACGGGGCGCAGATGCGCACCGCCGCGCTGGTCGGCGCCGCCGAGTTCACCCGTGCCCGGCTGGACGCCGGTGTCCACGGGTACTCCCGGCAGGTCGTCGACGCGGTGCTGCGGCGCGCCGACGAGCCCGGCGAACTGCTCGCGTACTGGACCTCGCGCTACGGCCGGGCGCTGCCCAAGCCGCTCAAGCGCGGCGTCGCGGACGCGGTGCGGCGGCTGTACGACGCCCGGTCGCTGCTCAAGTACGACACCGCGGGCAGGGGCTACCGCTTCGGCGACGTCCTGGAGCTGACCCACCCGGCGCCGGACCCGGCCAAGCCCTGGCAGGGCCCGCTGTTCGCGTACGCGCTGGACCGCCGGCACCGGCCGGAGGAGGCCGTCCCGCCCGCCGCCGACCGGATGCTGACCGCCAACCGCGAGCTGCTCGCGCTGCCGGTCGAGCAGCGCCGGGCGGCCGTCACCGCCGAGGACGGCGCCGAGCGGCTCGCCGCCGCCGGGCTGACCTGGGAGGCGCTGGCGGGCTGGTTGCAGGGCCCGCTGGACGCGGCGGCCTGGGAGGCGGTCATCCCCTCGATGGGCCCGATGGCGCTGGTCCGGAACCTGCGCAACTTCGACCGGGCCCGGGTGTCGGACGAGGTCGCGGCCGAGGTGGCCCGGCGGATCTCCGACCGGGGCGAGGTGCGGCGCTCGCGCCAGTTCCCGTTCCGCTACCTGGCCGCCCACCGCCACGCTCCCTCGCTGCGGTGGGGGCACGCGCTGGAGACGGCGCTCGGCCACTCGCTCGCCAACGTGCCCGAACTGCCCGGCCGGACGCTGATCCTGGTCGACCGCTCCGGCTCGATGTTCGACCGGCCCGGCGCGCAGACCCAGCTCAACCGGGCGGACTCGGCGGCGATCTTCGGCACCGCGCTGAAGGTACGGGCGGCCGAGGCGGACCTGGTCGAGTTCGGCAGCACCAGCCGGACGATCGAGGTCGGCCGCGGGGAGGCGGTGCTGCGAGTGCTGGAACGGTTCTCCAGCCTGGGCGGCACCAACACCGCCGAAGCCGTCCGCACCCACTACCGGGGCCACGACCGGGTGGTGATCGTCACCGACGAACAGACCGGCTTCGGTTACCGGGGCAGCGACCCGCTTGCCGCCGTCCCGGCCCAGGTGCCCGTCTACACCTGGAACCTGGCCGGCTACGCCCTGGGTCACGGCCCCGGCGGCGCCAACCGGCACACCTTCGGCGGCCTCGGGGACGCGGCCTTCCGACTGATCCCCCTCCTGGAGGCGGGGTCCGACGCCGGTTGGCCCTGGGAGGTCTAGCCGCGGTCGGTGCACCGGGTAGGGGGCCCGGCGCGCCGCACGAGGGGGGATGGTGGCGCGGAGCCGGGGCTCGGTGCCACCACGAACGGCCGGGCCGGGGGGCTGGCCGATTCACCGGGACGGAGCCACCAGGGGAAGGCTCCGCTCCGCACCGGGGTGGGGGGGGGGCCAAAAGGCCGCCCCCCCCACCAATCCACCAGCCGGGCCCCCGCCGGGCGGGGCCCGGGCCCGCCCGCCCCCGGCGACCGGGGGCCGGTG
>NZ_JBIRJC010000067.1:15846-25554 GCF_044329365.1 Kitasatospora sp. NPDC017646
GGGGGGGGGGGGGGGGCCTGAGTCCCCGTGGGGGGGCCCCGGGGGCCGGCCACCGCGCCGCCGGGGGGGGGGGGGGCAAACCCCCGCCCCCCCACCCCTGCATGCCACTTGCCGGACCACGGCGGGCCGTTCCCGGGCCCGGCGCACCGCGTCGAACGGGCGGAAGGTCGCGCAGCCGCGCAGCGGAGCCTTGACGGGCCGACCGGTGCGCAGCGAACAGCGGCCGCACCCGCCGCCCGCCGCGCAACACCCGGCACACCACCACCGGCGGCCGGTCCCCGCCACAGCAGCGGCACCGCGGCCCGGGCGGCGACCGGGAAACCGGCCCCGGCGCCGCCGACCCGTGGCAGCATCGGCAGCGCAGGCCCGGCGCCGGACCGCGCCGGGCCTGCACCAGGGGCCGGGCGGCGGACGAGGAGCACAGGGTGGCGGACGGGTTCGATGTCGTGGTGATCGGCGGCGGGATCGTCGGGCTGGCCACGGCCCACGCCCTGACCGAGGTGGGAACGGGCCTGCGAGTCGCGGTGCTGGAGAAGGAGAACGGCTTCGCCGCCCACCAGACCGGCCGCAACAGCGGGGTGATCCACAGCGGCGTGTACTACCGCCCCGGCTCGTACAAGGCCCGGTTCGCCGTCGCGGGCGCCGCCGAGCTGGTCGGGTTCTGCCGCGAGCACGGCATCCCGTACGAGGTCACCGGCAAGCTGATCGTGGCGACCGACGACGCCGAGCTGCCCCGGCTGGCGGCGCTGGCCGAGCGGGGGCGGGCCAACGGGATCCCGGTGACCGAGCTGGACCGGGCCGGGATCGCCCGGTACGAACCGGAGGTCGCGGGGCGGGCCGGGCTGCACGTGGGCACGACCGGCATCTGCGACTTCCCGGCCGTCGCGACGACGTACGCCCGGCTGGCCCGGGACGCGGGTGCCGAACTGCGGCCCGGCACCGAGGTGCGGACGCTCGCCCGGCGCCGGGACTGGGTGACGGTCGGCACCTCCGGCGGGGAGCTGCGCTGCCGGGTGCTGGTGAACTGCGCCGGGCTGCACAGCGACCGGATCGCCCGGCTGGCCGGGGACGACCCGGGGGTGCGGATCGTGCCGTTCCGCGGTGAGTACTACGAACTGGTCGAGGGGCGCCGGGACTTGGTGCGCGGCCTGGTCTACCCGGTGCCCGACCCGGCCTTCCCCTTCCTCGGGGTGCACCTGACCCGGGGCATCCACGGGGACGTCCACGTCGGCCCGAACGCGGTGCCGGCCCTGGCCCGCGAGGGGTACGACCGGCGCACCGTCCGCCCGCGCGACCTGGCCGAGACCCTGGCCTTCCCGGGCACCTGGCGGATCCTCCGGCGGCACTGGCGGTACGAGGCCGGCGAGTTGCACCGCTCGCTGTCCAAGCGGGCGTTCACGGCCGCCGTCCGACGGCTGCTGCCCGCCGTGACCGCCGCCGACCTGGTGCCGGCCGCCGCCGGGGTGCGGGCCCAGGCGGTGGCCCGGGACGGCTCGCTGCTGGACGACTTCGCCTTCGCGGGCTTCGACCCGGGGGATCCGCGTTCCCCGCGCCGTGCGGTGCACGTGCTGAACGCCCCCTCCCCCGCCGCCACGGCCTCGCTGCCGATCGGCCGCGAGGTCGCCCGCCGGGCCCTGGCCGCCCTGGAGGCCGGCGGATGAGACCGGTCACAGGCCCTGCGGAACAGCCCCGGAAGCCCCGTAGACTCGGGTGATTGTGACTGCCACCGCCCCGATCCCCCAGCAATCGCCGTCCGCCCGGCTGTCCGCGGCGCCGGCCGCCTACCCCGCGCCGATGTACCCGCACAAGGCCACCGAGGAACAGCACCGGGAGCGGCGCATCCGCAGCTTCCAGCCGCGCCGGGGCCGGATGACCAACGCCCAGGCGGGTGCCCTGGACCGGAGCTGGGAGACGTACGGCGTGCCGATCGACGGCACCCCGCTCGACCTCGGGGAGCTGTTCGGCGGCCTGCCGGTCACCCTGGAGATCGGCTTCGGCATGGGCGAGACCACCGCCGCGATGGCCGCCGCCGACCCGTCGATGGGCATCCTCGCCGCGGACGTGCACACTCCCGGCCACGGCAACCTGCTCGGCATGCTGGAGCGGGACGGTTCGCAGAACGTCCGGCTGGCCGCCGGTGACGCCGTCATCCTGCTGCGCGACATGCTGCCGGACGCCTCGCTGGCGGGCCTGCGGGTCTACTTCGCCGATCCGTGGCCGAAGCCCAAGCACCACAAGCGCCGACTGGTCCAGGCGTCCTTCCTCGACCTGGTGCTGCCCCGGCTCGCCCCGGGCGCCCTGGTGCACTGCGCGACCGACTGGGAGCCGTACGCGGAGCAGATGCTGGAGGTGCTGTCCGCCTCCCCGGAGCTGGAGAACCTGCACCCCGGGGGCGACGGGACCGGCTGGCTGGAGCCCGCGGACCACCCGGACGGCAGCATCCCCGGCTACGCGCCCAGGCCGGACTGGCGGCCGGTCACCAAGTTCGAACGGGCCGGGATCGCCAAGGGCCACGTGGTGCACGACCTGCTCTTCCGCCGCCGCTGATCCCCCGGGGCCCGTTCGAACGGGCCCCGGCGGGCTGACCGGCCGGTCGGGCCCGGGACGAACCGTTCGTCCCGAGTCCTCCCGACGGGCCGCCGCCGTGGCCTACCCTGTGCCGCATGGGCAGCCCGTCCGGCGGGTTCCGGGCGACCGTCCGCACCGCCGCCGACGCACCGGGGACGGCCCCGCGCACCGGTGACACCCGGACCATCCCGGGGCCCCGCGGGCGCCGGGCCCACCGGCTGCTGCCCCGGCCCGGCGGAGCGTCACCGCCGGCCACGGCCACCCCGGCGCCCGGTCCGGACGGATCACCGGAGGCACCCCCGGGCCGCAGCCGCTCGATGGTGCTCTCCTCGGTCACCACGACCGCCGTGCTGGTCCTGATCGGCTGCGGGGTGCTGATCCTGCACCTGGTCCAGCGGCAGACCGGCACGGTCGGACTGCTGGTGGGCCTGGGCCTGGCGATGGTGCCGCTGCCCTTCGTGCTGGGCAGCCTGGCCTGGCTCAACCTGACCGCCCGGGTGCCGCTGCGGCACACCGTGTTCTGCCTCGGCTGGGGCGCCTGCGCCGCCACCACGCTCGCGATCCTCGCCAACAACTGGACCGCCGACTACCTGACCGCCCACCGGGGCGCGTTCGGCGGACTGCTCGGCGCCGGGACCGCCGCCCCGGTGATCGAGGAGAGCGCCAAGGCCACCGCCCTGCTGGTGCTGCTCCTGCCGCTCGGCCAGCGGCTGCGCTGCCACGACCGCCGCTCCGGACGCCCCTGCGAGCCGCTGCTGCACCGGGCGACCGCGTCCCGGCGCCCCCGCCCGCACCAGCGCCGCCCGGCCGGGCCGCACGCCCGGGGCCGGCCACGGCTGCGCCCGTACCTGCGGCCGCTGCCGTACCTGTGCCCGGCGCCGCCCTCCCCGGGCACGCCGCACCGCCGCTCCCGGCCGCGCACCCTGGCCGCCGGGGTGGTGCTCGGCGGGATGACGGCCTGCGGCTTCGCCTTCACCGAGAACGCCCTCTACCTGGGCCGGGCCTTCACCACCGACCAGCGCAACCGGCTGGACAGCATCGGCCTGGGCGACCCGCCCAGCCTGCGCGACTTCGACAGCACCGTGCAGACCTTCGTGCTGCGCGCCCTGCTCTCCCCCTTCGCCCACCCGCTGTTCACCGCGCTCACCGGGATCGGCCTGGCCGTTACCCTGACCACCGGGCGGCGCTGGCTGGCCCGGGTGGCCGCGCCGGCCGGGCTGCTGACCGCGATGGTGCTCCACGGGACCTGGAACGCTGCCGCCGACCTCGGGACGGACGGGTTCCTGGTGGTGTACGGGGTGCTGATGGTGCCCTGCTTCGTGGCGCTGGTCTGCTTCGCGCTCTGGGTCAGATCCCGCGCCGCCCGGCACGCCTGGCGGCGCGGACGGCGGCCGGTGCGGGGGTAGCGCCGGGCCGCGCGGAGGGCTGCGCCGGACCGCGCGGAGAACCGATTTCCCATCTCGGCGACTTCCCCGTATTGTTGTGTTCACCGACGCGGGGTGGAGCAGCTCGGTAGCTCGCTGGGCTCATAACCCAGAGGTCGCAGGTTCAAATCCTGTCCCCGCTACTCAGTAGCCGAAGGGCCCGGAGGATTCGTCCTCCGGGCCCTTCGCGTTCCCGGCACCGGCAGAGCACGGTCGTGCCACGAAGCGGTAACGGGGCCGGATTCCAAGATCTCCTGTCGTACGGCTCCCCCATACTGAGGAAAAATTCAGCCAAGTGGGGGACGGCGGGGGGCCGTGCCCTGGATAAGGAACGACCTCGATGCTGTCGAAGCGCCTGGCCAGTACCGCCGCGATCTGCCTCCTCCTGGGAGCCGGTACTGCCGCCTGCGGTGACAACAAGGACTCGAACAAGGCCGCCGCGCCCGCGACGACCGCCGCCGCTGCCGCGACTGCGACCGCCACGCCGACTCCGACCCCGACCGTGGCGAAGCTCGACACCGACAAGCTGAGCGCGCAGGAGATCGAGCAGCAGGCCAAGGACGCCCTGGCCGGCGCCACCTCGCTGAAGATCTCGGGGGCCATGGCCGACGCGGACGGCAAGATGGAGATGGACCTGTCCATGGACAAGAAGGGCCAGTGCCTGGGCAGCATGACCCTGCCGGGCTTGGGCAAGGTCGACATCATCGGAGACGGCAAGACCTCCTACATGAAGGGGGATGCCAGCTTCTGGGCCGGCGTGGCGGGCAAGGACGGGAACAAGAACGGCGCCCAGATTGCCGAACTCCTCAAGGGGCGCTACCTGACCGGGTTCGACAGCGACCCGCAGATGAAGGCGATGACCAGCTTCTGCAGCCTCAGCGACTTCAGCAAGCAGATCGTCGACGGCAAGACCGACAAGGCGGAGAAGGGCGTCGCGGGCAACGTCAACGGCGTGAAGACCTTCAGCCTCAAGGTCACCGACGACTCGGGCGAGCAGTCGACCCTCCAGATCGCCACCGAGGGCAAGCCCTACCCGGTGCAGGTCGAGACGGACTCGGCCAAGGACGGCAAGACCACGATCAACTTCTCCGACTTCGACAAGCCGCTCACCATTCAGGCCCCGCCGGCCGACAACGTGATCGACTTCTCCAAGTTCAAGGCCCAGTTGAAGAGCGCCTGAGCGGCGCCCGCGAATAATCCGTTGCCCTTCCGACAGGAGCCTGCCTACAGTGGCGGCACACTGAAAGGAGGTGATCCTGAATTGAGTACAAACGCAACTGCGCACGTGAGCGCGTCTGACTCGTTCGGGCGCGCCTCCGCCGAGGTTACGGCCTAGCCGCAGCCTGGCGGACGGGAACGCGCAGAAGTTGTCGTGCCCCCGGGACACCCTCAAGTCGAGGACCCGGGGGTTCGGCATGTCCGGGGTCGTGAGGCCCCGCCCAAGCACCGGGGAAGCGCACGGACGGGGCCGGTTCGAGCCGTTACTCAGCGGGGGATGGGAACAACGAATCCTCGCGTCGGACCCGCACTACGTGAGCGGCCCGCGATCACCGCTCGCACCTCGTCGGTGATGTCCCGCCGGGTCACAGGGTCGGCGCTGTCGTACACCCGCCACTGCCCGTCCGGGTTGTCCAGCTGCTCAGGGGAGACGATCCCCCGGATGCCAAGGCGGCGAAGCGTACTGGCCAACCGCTGGGCTTCGTTCTCATCCATGGATCCCGCCCTTTCGCGTTCGGTGGGGCTCAGGTTAGTGGGCTTCGCCGCCACCTCCCCCGCCACCGCCGTTGCAGTGGGAGGCGCACCCACCGGGGTTGATCGGTCCGCACCCGCCGGGCACCGGGGTGTGCGAGCACTGTGCGGCCACGGTCACCAGGGCCCGGGTAGGACCGGTCCACAACTCGCGGTCCGGGGTGTACCCGGCCTCTTCGATGAGTGCCACGGTCCGAGTGAGCGCGTCTTCGTCGTGGCGCTGCGGGTCGGGGCGCTCGGGGTAGTGGTGCACGAACCCCCCAAGCCGGTTGCACAGTTCGGCGTAGGGGCGGGTGTGCAGGATGAGCGCGTGCCACCCCTCGTCCACGACGTTGGACGGCGTGATTCGCACGGTGGGGAACGTGCGGGCGGTCACGACGAACTTGAGCGCCTCGATGACGATTCGCTCGGCCACGTCGACGGCCATCTTGGGGTTGTTGTCCAGCACGGTGAACACGACCCCGTCGAAGTGCACCGGGTCGAGCAGGGAACGCACGTCGGGACCGGGGTTACCGGCCGGACGTTCGAGCTTCGGCATACTGGTGTCTCCTCACATCGTGCGGAGTGTCGGACACCGTTTGGCGTCCGGGTCGTGCGGTGTTGCGGAACCCGCTCCGGTCGGTTGCCTGCCAGGGATGACGGCCGGAGCGGGGGCTTTAGGGGCCCGCTAGTTTCGGGCGCTGGGGGCTTTCCGGGGCGGCCCTTCTCGTAGCTGCTGCGGGCACTGGCACGTAACCGAGTTCCCGCCCGTGTGAACGGCACCCTCGATCGTCAGCTCACCGGGCCGCTTCTTTGCCGCCACGGGCTCAGCCGGCGGGGTGATAGGTCACGGTGACGTCCGCCCATTCCTGACGCCTACCGGGTTCGTACGTCCACCGGCCCCGCGACTCGGCAACCGCCCTCGCGTGACGAAGAAGGATCTCACCGAAGTCGGCCATCTCCCTTGGGACGTCCAGCGTCCACCAACGCCGGGCCGCTTCCGAAATCAGGTGGGCGGCAAGCCGTTCGAATGTATGCGTGACAGCGAACCCGTGGACGTCGGAACCGCCGGCGGCTACGAGTTCTTCAGCAGCAGCCGAGAGAACACGTTCACCGGCCTGCACCACGTCGTGCTGTCCCAGAACGGGAATCGGATCACTGGCCGGTCCCTCCCCGGTGCATCGTCCAATCCCGACTCACCGCTGTCGTTCGATCTCACTGTCGATCGGAACGTCGTGACAGGTTCATGGGTGGAGCAGACGGCACAGGACGGCTACTACCAGGGGGCCAGGTACCACGGCGCCATTCAGTTGCTGGTTGACCCCACCGGGCGCCGCATGGCCGGTAAGTGGGTCGGCTTCGGAAAGGAGTTCGACGTCAACACCGGGCCCTGGGAACTGCGCCTACTGGACAGGTCCACGGCCGATGACGTTTTGGGTCGCTACAGCGTGCCGCCGGAGGCGTAGCCGCGTTGCCGCGCACTGAAAAAGACCCCCGCGCCGACTACCGGTACGGGGGCTGTCAGGTCACTCCCGACGCTGCCGACGCGCCAACATCTCTTCGAACGCGTTCTTCGCCTTGACTTCGGCTACGCCCAGGCGGCTCCGGTCGGCGGGGGTGAGGCCGAGCGAAGCGGCTATGTGGGCCATCTGCTTCTCGGTCGTGGCCAGCATGGCGACTACCGGGTTAGCGACAAGGTGGCCGTCCCCGGGCCGCTCGATCAGTAGCCCGTGTTCTGCAAGGTTGGCCATCATCAGCGCGCGTCGGTCGGCCATCTCGCACAGCATCTGAAGCATGAGTTCCATCAGGATGCGTGAGGTGGCTGCTCGCTAGAGCCGCCCCTGCCTGCGCAGGGTGAGGCCCCAGGCCTCCGGCAGGCGAAATCCACAGCAGTCACCCGGCCCGCGGGCTCACCGGTACATCCCCGGTGCCTCGGGCGCCAGGCCAGTGCACGGGCCGGCGCCGAGGAGCAGCTCGCGGGCCGTCTGCGTTTCCGCCGCCGGTTCCCGTCGTAGCGGCGGCGCCCCCGGGTCGGGGGGGGGGGGGGGGGGGGGGGGGGGGGGGGGGGGGGGGGGCCCCCCCCCCCCCCCCCCCCCGGCGGCCCCCCCCCCCCCCCGGGGCCCCCCCCCCCCCCACCACGGTGGGTCTGGACTACCGACGCAGCCTCGCCGGGTCGAGGTCGAGGGGGAATGGGTCGGTGAGCGCGGTGGTCTCGCCGACCTGGACGAGGCGGTCGACGTAGAGGCCTCGCTCCAGGTGCCCGAGGTAGAGGCGTGGTGCGGGTTCGAGTTCGAGGCGCCAGTAGTACGGGATCCCGGCCGCGGCGTACAGGGACGGCTTCATCTTCTTGTCGGCGACGCGGGTGGACGGCGAGGCGATCTCGATGGCCACGACGATGTCGTGCGCGCTCAGGGTGGTGCCGGCCTCGGCGGCGGCTGCCGCGTCCGCGACCACCAGGTCGGGGATCAGCAGCCCGTCGGGCACGACCACGTTGACGGCCTCCAGCACCTCCAGCGGCACGCCCGCAGAGTCGATGGCGGCGCTCAGGAGCATGGCGAAGCGGAGGCTGGCGCGCTGGTGCGGGACGCCGGGGCTCGGGCTCATCAGCAGCGCTCCCCCGACGAGCTCGATCCGGTTGCGGGGGTCTTCGGGCAGGGCCAGGACGTCCTCGACGGTCCACGGCCCGCTGTGCTCGGTGACTGCAACGCTCACAGGTCCCTTCCTTTCACCCGGCACCTGTCCTCATTGTCCCCGGCGGGGACCTCGGGTGGTACCGGCTCACACGTTCGTACGACGGACCGGCCCCGGAGGCCGACCACGATCGGGGTGTTACGCGGCGCCGCTGAGGGTCATCGGCGGCCGGGTCGGGCGCGGCCCCGCCGGGGCGACGGCGGTGACGTGCTACGTGCTCCGAGAGGCACTCCCAGCTCCAGGTCTCCGACGAGCTCCAGTGCCTGATTGACGAGGCCGACACCGGCTAAGCGGCTGGTCCCAGGCGCGCTTCGAACTGCGCAGGCGTGCCCCGGCGAGGCGTTCGCCCGCTTCCCGGCGTTCATGCCGTGAGCAGTGGCCCACCGCGACGGCATACCACCGGACCGACGGAAGCGGCTGGCGGGCAGGTGACCGACCTCGGCGGGCCCGGGTCCGGTGCGCCGCCCGGTCCGGGTCACGTGAATTTGTACGGTGCGTCTGGCAGCTGGATGGTGTTGGTGCACCCCAGAGCCTTGCTGATGGCCTGGCGGGCGAACGCCACCGATAGCTCTGCCGTCTTCTGCCGTCCCGGAGCTGGGAAAGCGGGGTTGTCGGGAGCCTGGAGGTTGAGGGCTGCCGTGTAGTACCAGGTGCGGTCCGGGGCGTCGGGCGTCGATCTGGTGACGCAGGTGAAGCGGACCACGGAGGAGTGGTCACCGGCCTCGCCGTCGGAGAATGGCATGTAGTCCCTCGGGACCTGTTGTCCTTCGGTGTGGATACGCTCCACTTCGGTGGCGGCTCCCATCACGGTCGCGATGAGCGTGCGCTGGTCGCTTCCGCTCACCGCACAGGACAGGTAGGCCGGTGTGGAGTCCGTCAACGGCGTGAAGTCCGTGCGCACCGTGGGTGGGGATGCCGATCCCAGGACTTCGCTGAAGCGGGCGTCGTCGAGGGTGTCCTGGCACTCCCCGGGTGGGATGGGGGCCGACTGCCGCGGAACGTGGCCGGGTTCGTCTGCCCGTTGCCAGAGGAGCAGGCCCCCGCCAGCCGTAACGATGAGGACGACGGCTGCGGCTGTCCATGATCGGCGTGCCTTCATCCGTATGCTTGCCCTTCTTCACGGCAGCTGGTCATTTCGTCGCCTTCGGCTTCGGTTCCCGGTGCCGGGGGGGGGGGGGGGGTGTAACCCCCCCCCCCCCCCCCCGGGGGGGGGGGGGGACCCCCGGCCCGTGGGGGGGCAGGTGGCCCGGGGGGCCCCACTGCCCCCCAGCCCGCCCAGCCCCCCCCACCCCGCGGC
>NZ_JBIRJC010000068.1:0-24822 GCF_044329365.1 Kitasatospora sp. NPDC017646
GGTTACATTCCGAACCCGGAAGCTAAGCCTCACAGCGCCGATGGTACTGCAGGGGGGACCCTGTGGGAGAGTAGGACGCCGCCGAACAATCATTCCAAAAAGACCCCCTCCCATTCGGGAGGGGGTCTTTTTGCGTTACCCTCTGCCAATGCAGAACCTGACCCTGACCTGGCAGACCGCCGGGGGCGCCGCCGTCGTCCTCTACGGAGGCGCGTACGCGGCAGCGCGGGGCCGGAAGCCGGGAGCGTCAGCGCTGCTGCGGGAGGCCGGCACGCTGCTGGCGCTGTTCGCGCTGTGGCAGCTGGTGGGGCACCTGTCGGTGATGAGCGCTGACCATGCGCTCGACCGGGCAGGCTGGATCCACCGGACCGAGCAGAAGATCGGGCTGCCGGACGAGGCGTCCTGGCAGGCAGCGGTCACGCCCTACCCGGTGCTGGTGCGGCTGGCGAACTACTACTACGCGACCATGCACTTCGCCGTGATGCTCGGTGTGCTGCTCTGGGTCTTCCTGCGGCACCGGGAGCGCTACGCGTGGGTGCGCAACACGGTGGTGATCACCACTGCGGTCTGCCTGCTGGTGCAGTTCGTCCCGGTGGCGCCGCCGCGGATGCTGCCGCAGAGCGGGTTCGTCGACGTGGCCGCGGAGTACGGGCAGTCGGTTTACGGCGGCGCGGTCGGCGGGGTGGTGGTGGCCGACCAGTTGTCGGCGATGCCCTCGGTGCACGTCGCCTGGTGCGTGCTGGCGGCGGTCGCGGTGGTGCGGGTGTCGCGGAGTCCGTTCCGCTGGCTGGTGGTGCTGCACCCGGTGCTGACGGTCGCGGTGGTCGTGGTGACGGCCAACCACTTCTGGGCGGACGGCATCGTCGCGGTCACGATCCTGCTGTTCGCCTACGCCGTCCTGGCGTTGGCGGCACGGCGGTGGGGCCGGGCCCCCGTCGAGACGGAGGCCCGGCCCCGCACCGGTGCCCAAGGCCGGCCGAAGGAGGACCGGCCTGCGGAGGACCGGCCGCAGCAGGTCACTTGACCGGCAGGGCGACCTTCCCCCAGGAGCCGTTGCTCAGCGCGGAGGTGGCCCAGTACCAGGCAGCGAGCCCGGCGACGGCGGCGATCCAGCCGGCGGCCTTGCCGAGGCCGCTGTAGCCGCCGAGGACCGCGACGGCGTTCAGCACGAGGGAGAGTGTGAACAGGCCGTAGACGGCGCGGCTGAGCAGGCCCCCGCCCCAGCCGGCGGCGGTGAGGCTGAGGGCGAGCAGGGCCCACAGCAGCAGGAACAGACCGGCGGCGTTCTTGCTCGCACCGCCCGCCACCGACCAGGTCGCCCAGAAGGCGCCGAGGCTGGTGAAGGCGGTCCCGGTGAAGCCCTCGCCGCGGCGGAGCTGCCAGAGGCCCGCGATGAAGAGGGTGACGCCGCCGAGCAGGTGGGCGAGGTGGGCCGCGTCCCCGACGCCGGTGTGGTGCAGGATCCCGGTGGAGAGCAGACCGTAGGCGAGCAGTGTCAGGCCGAGGGCGAGGTAGCCGAGGTTACCCGCGTCGGCTCCGGTGGAGCGGGCGTTCGTTGCCCCGGTAGCGTCGTTGCTCACCGGAGGCTCCTTTCACTCTGTGCGCGCGCAGGGCGCAGTGACGCTGTGGTGTGGTGTCGAGGGTGGAGTGCGCGCGACCGCGCCGAGGGCGCACGGCTGGGAGCGTGCGCGGGCGGCGGTCAGAAGTGAGTCGGAAGTGGTGGGCCAGCGGAGAGCCGCTGGTCACGTCCCCGCCGGGGGAGTCCCCGGCGAGATCGGTTTACCCGGCCCTGTTCGCTTGTACCCTTGTGAAGATAACAATTTGTGACTGCGTCAACTGCGTCCGCTGTCGAGCGCTCACGACTGGCGCTGGTTGGGCACCCGCAGGGTCAGGATCGCCATGTCGTCCGACGGCGGCTCAGGAGCGAAGCGCTCGACCGCGCGCTGCACCCGCATCGCGACCGCGCCGGCGGTCAGGCCGGTGCAGCCGGCGAGCACCTCGGCGAGGCCGTCGTCGCCCAACATCCGTCGGCCCTCGCGGCGTTCGGTCACTCCGTCGGTGACGCAGAGCAGGACCTCGCCGGGGGAGAGCACCAGGTGCTCGGCGGTGAGTTCGAGGTCGTCCATGACGCCGAGCAGTGGTTGCGGGGTGGCGGCCCGGTCGACCTGGCCGTCGGTGCGCAGTCTCAGCGGCAGCGGGTGGCCGGCGCAGACCAGGGAGAGTTCGGTGCTGCCGTCCGGACGGGGCGTCAGTTCGCCGTAGAGCAGGGTGAGGAAGCGGCTGCGCGAACCCTCGTCCAGGATGGCCGCGTTGAGCCGGCGCAGCACCTGCGGGGCGTCCAGGCCCTCGCGGGCGAGCAGGCGCAGCGAGTGCCGGGCCAGCCCCGTGACGGAGGCGGCCTCGGGGCCGGTGCCGCAGACGTCGCCGATGGCGAAGCCGTAGGTGCCCTCGCGGATGGTGAACAGGTCGTAGAAGTCGCCGCCGACCTCGTTGCCCTCGCCCGCGGCCTGGTAGTAGACGTCCACCTCGACGCCGGGGATCTCGGGCAGGTCCGGTGGCAGCAGGCTGCGTTGCAGGGCCTGGCTGGTGGCGGTGCGCTCGGAGTAGAGGCGGGAGTTGTCGAGGGCGAGGGCGGCCCGGCGGGAGAGGTCCTCGGCGAGTTCGAGGATCTC
The DNA here is from genome assembly GCF_044329365.1 of Kitasatospora sp. NPDC017646. Lineage (NCBI taxonomy): Bacteria > Bacillati > Actinomycetota > Actinomycetes > Kitasatosporales > Streptomycetaceae > Kitasatospora > Kitasatospora sp. NPDC017646. Next base: position 2,673 of record NZ_JBIRJC010000068.1, read on the forward strand.
CTGGCGGAACCGGACGCCGGCGGGGACGCCGAGTGCGAGCAGGCCGATGACCCGGTTGCGGGCGGTCAGCGGCAGGACGACGGTCTCGCCGAGCAGACCGGCGAGTTCGGGGCTGTCGGTGAGGCCGCGGGCGGCGGCGGCCTCGGTGGGCGCGGTCCAGAAGCGGACGCCGTGGGTGGGGCCGGCCTCGGGGGAGGGGGTCTTGTCGAGCAGGTCGCGCAGCGGGTCGATCCGGTCCTCGTCCTCGTGCAGGACGAAAGCGAGTCCGGCCGGGGAGCTGTGGTCGCCGTTGGTGTAGACGGCGCACCAGGAGGCGAGCGTGGGAACGGCCATCTGGGCCATCAGTGCGAGGGTCTGCTCGTGTTCGAGGGTGCCGGCCAGCAGGTCGGAGGCCTCGACGAGGAAGGAGAGCGAGCCGCGGCGCAGCCGTTCGAGTTCGGTCAGCCGGGTGCTCTCGACGGCCAGGGCGACCCGGTCGGCGGCGAACTGGAGGCGCAGCGCGTCCTCGTTGTCGTAGCGCCCGGGGGCGGCGGTGGCGATGCCGAGCGAGCCGATCAGGCGGCCCTCGACCTTGAGCGGGACGGTGACCAGGGAGCGCATGCCGCTGCCGGAGAGCAGGGGCAGGCCGGTGGGGCGGGAGCTGAGGTCCTCGTGGACGGAGGGCAGCCGGGCGGAGTCGTAGCGGTTGCCGGTCTCGACCGGGAAGCGGGTGTGCCGGCGGTGCCCGGTGGTCAGGCCGGTGGCGGCGCGGACCTCGAACTCGGTCTCGTCCTCGGTGGTGAGCAGCAGGTAGGCGGCGTCGGCGTCGAGCAGGTCGCGGGCGCGTTCGACGGTGCGCTGGAGCAGGGTCTCCAGGTCGTCGGTTGCGACCGGGCCGGCCAGCAGGTCGAGTCGGGGCCCCGCGGCGTCGGCGCGCTCGCCGGGCAGGGCGCGGGCGGGGGAGCGCAGCACGGCGCGGTCGGCTTCGAGGACGAGCAGGCAGAGGGTGGAGGGGACGCCCTCGGTGTCGCGGACGCGCACCTGGACGCCGTACACCTCGACCTCCTCGCCGTCGGGCAGCCGCAGGCCGTAGCCGCCCTCCCAGCGGGCCAGCCGGAGGGTGTCGGTGAGGCCGGGGCCGCGGCCGGGGGTCTGCGGCCAGACCGCGAGGTCGGCCCAGGGGCGGCCGAGGACGGCGGCGGCGGGGTGCTGGAAGAGCGCCTCGGCGTCCGGGTTCCAGGCCAGCACGCGGCCGTCCTCGTCGAGCTGGACGACGGCGACGTGCACCGGGCCTTGGCTGCTGGGCAGGTCGCTGCCGGGGGTGGCGGGAACGGCGTAGCGGGTGCCGAGAACGTGTGCGGGCAGGGTGAGCCGGAACCAGACGGTCTTCTGCCCGGCCGCGTACTCGACGCCCCAGCGCTCGGCGAGGGCGGAGCACATCAGCAGGCCGCGGCCGCCCTCGCCGTCTGGGTCGGCGTAGCGGTCGGAGGCGGAGACGGGCCCGTCGCCGAGGGAGGGCAGGCCGCGCTCGGGGTGGTGGTCGGTGACCTCGATCCGGACGGTCTGCTCCTCGCGCAGGCAGCAGACCTCGGCGGCGGTGCCGGCGTGCACGACGGCGTTGGTGACGAGTTCGCTGACCAGGACCACGGCGTCGTCGACGACCTCGGGCAGGCCCCAGCCGAGCAGCGCATCCCGGACGAAGCCCCGGGCGGCGGCCGCGGACCGGCCGTCGGGGTCGAAGGTCGCGGCTGCGCGCGCGGTGACCACGTTGCCACTTCTCCTCTGCTGCTCTGGCCCTGACTGTCCGGGGTACGGCGCCGACCTCCCCGTGCGCGCCGTCGGGGTGAGCGGCGGCGCTGGGTCGGGTCGTGGCCCGGTGCAGCGCTCCACCCTACTTTCCGCTTGGTTCCCCGTGGGGGCGGGGCCGTGAAACAGGCACCTGAGGGTGATTCTCCCCACCTGTTTCGGACGGTGCGGGGACAACCCAGTGCAACCGGCCGTGTACCCGGCGCCAGTGCTGCCAGACTGGGGGGTCCGCGACGGCCGGTGGGAGCAGTACGGTCGTGTGGGTGCCGGTGGGCCGGAGGTCCGGTCGGCACGCAGCCCAGCCGGGCCGGTGCCCGGGTTCGTGCCCTACCGGCGCGGCGGTCACCGGACAGTACACACGATGTGGGAGGGGCCCGTTGAGTTCGGCCATCAAGGACGCCACCAAGGACGCTACCGGTACGACGCCGCCCGCGCCGCGCGGCGGGCGATCCGGGACCGCGCCGCGGATCGCGGCCGGCCGGCGATCGGGTCACAACCGCAGCGCGGAGCCCGCCGAGCTGCGCAAGCTGCTGGCCGCGCTGACCGCGATGCGGGACGGCAACTTCCGGCGCCGGCTGACGGTTCCGGGCGACGGGCCGCTGGCGGAGATCGCCGCGGTGTTCAACGAGGTCGCCGAGCGCAACCAGCACCTGACCGGTGAACTGGCGCGGGTGCGGCGGGCGGTGGGCCGCGAGGGCCGGCTGAACGAGCGGCTGGAGACCGGCGCGGGCGAGGGCGCCTGGATGGCGGCCGTCGACAACTGCAACGCGCTGATCGACGACCTGGCCCGTCCGATGGCCGAGGTGGGCCGGGTGCTGACCTCGATCGCCGAGGGCGACCTGGACCAGAAGATGGAGCTGCGCTCGCTGCACAGCAACGGGGTGAGCCACCCGCTGCGCGGCGAGTACCTGAAGATCGGCCGGACCGTCAACGGACTGGTGGACCAGCTCTCGGAGTTCACCGACGAGGTGACCCGGGTGGCCCGGGAGGTGGGCACCGAGGGCAAGCTCGGCGGGCAGGCCAAGGTCCGCAGCGTGTCCGGCAGTTGGAAGGACCTGGCGGACTCGGTCAACACCATGGCGGGCCGGCTCACCGCGCAGGTGCGCAACATCGCCCAGGTGACCACGGCGGTGGCCAAGGGCGACCTGTCCCGCAAGGTGACCGTCGACGTGGCCGGCGAGATGTTGGAGCTGAAGAACACCGTCAACACGATGGTGGACCAGCTGAACGGCTTCGCCGCGCAGGTCACCACGGTGGCCCGGGACGTCGGCACGGAGGGCCGGCTCGGTGGCCAGGCGCAGGTGCCGGGCGTGGCCGGGGTCTGGCGCGAGCTGACCGACTCGGTGAACTTCATGGCCGACAACCTGACCGGTCAGGTGCGCAACATCGCCCAGGTGACCACGGCGGTGGCCCGCGGGGACCTCTCGCAGAAGATCGAGGTGGACGCGCGCGGCGAGATGCTGGAGCTGAAGAACACCATCAACACGATGGTGGACCAGCTCTCCGGCTTCGCGGAACAGGTGACCAGGGTGGCCCGCCAGGTGGGCACCGAGGGACGGCTCGGCGGCCAGGCGCAGGTGCCCTGGGCGGCCGGGGTGTGGCGGGACCTGACCGACAACGTCAACTTCATGGCGAACAACCTGACCGACCAGGTGCGCAACATCGCCCAGGTCACCACCGCGGTCGCCAAGGGCGACCTCTCGCAGAAGATCCAGGTGGACGCGCGCGGGGAGATCCTGGAGCTGAAGAACACCATCAACACGATGGTCGACCAGCTCTCCTCCTTCGCCGACGAGGTGACCAGGGTGGCCCGGGACGTCGGCACCGAGGGCATCCTCGGCGGCCAGGCGAGCGTGCCCGGGGTGTCCGGGACGTGGAAGGACCTGACCAACAGCGTCAACCTGATGGCCAACAACCTGACCAGTCAGGTCCGCAACATCGCCGAGGTGACCACGGCGGTGGCCCGTGGCGACGTGTCGAAGAAGATCACCGTCGACGCCCGGGGCGAGATCCTGGAACTGGTCACCACCGTCAACACCATGGTCGACCAGCTGTCGGCCTTCGCCGACGAGGTCACCCGGGTCGCCCGCGAGGTGGGCACCGAGGGCATCCTGGGCGGCCAGGCCCGGGTGCGCGGCGTGTCGGGGATCTGGAAGGACCTGACCGACAACGTCAACTTCATGGCCTCCAACCTGACCGGACAGGTGCGCAACATCGCCGAGGTCGCCTCCGCAGTGGCCCGCGGTGACCTCTCCAAGAAGATCACCATCGACGCGCAGGGCGAGATCGCGACGCTCGCCGGGACCCTGAACACCATGGTCGACCAGCTGTCCGCGTTCGCGGTGGAGGTCACCCGGGTCGCCCGCGAGGTCGGCACCGACGGCACCCTGGGCGGTCAGGCGAGCGTGCCGGGCGTGGCCGGCATCTGGAAGGACCTGACCGACAACGTCAACCAGATGGCCAACAACCTCACCGGCCAGGTCCGCAACATCGCGCTGGTGATCACGGCCGTCGCCCGCGGCGACCTCTCGCAGAAGATCGACGTCGACGCGCGCGGCGAGATCCTCCAGCTCAAGACCAACATCAACACCATGGTCGACCAGCTCTCCGCCTTCGCCGACGAGGTCACCCGGGTCGCCCGCGAGGTGGGCACCGACGGGCGGCTCGGCGGCCAGGCCCGGGTGCCCGGGGTGGACGGCACCTGGCAGGACCTCACCGAGTCGGTGAACGAGCTGGCCAACAACCTGACCCGGCAGGTGCGCGCGATCGCCCAGGTCGCCACCGCGGTGACCAGGGGCGACCTGAGCCTGCGGATCGACGTGGACGCCGCGGGAGAGCTCGACGAGCTCAAGGACAACATCAACCAGATGATCGCCAACCTGCGCGAGACCACCCGCACCAACCAGGAGCAGGACTGGCTCAAGACCAACCTGGCCCGGATCTCCGGCCTGCTGCAGGGCCGCCGGGACCTGGAGGCGGTCGCCTCGCTGATCATGACCGAGCTGACCCCGGTGGTCTCCGCCCAGCACGGCGCCTTCTTCCTCGCCCAGCCGGCCGGCCGCACCGCCGAGCTGATCACCGAGGACGACGACGAGAACGACACCGTGCTGCGCCTGATCGGCAGCTACGGCTACCAGCGGCGGGCGATGCCGACCACCTTCCGGCCGGGCGAGTCGCTGATCGGCCAGGCGGCGGTGGAGAAGCGGGCGATCATCGTCAAGGAGGCGCCGCCCGGGTACCTCAAGATCGCCTCCGGCCTCGGCGAGGCCTCGCCGACCCACATCGTGGTGCTGCCGGTGCTGTTCGAGGGCCGGCTGCTGGGCGTGATCGAGCTGGCCACCTTCAGCTCCTTCACCACCGTCGCGCTGGACTTCCTCAACCAGATCGCCGACCTGATCGGCGTCACCGTCAACACCATCAGCGTCAACACCAAGACCGAGGGCCTGCTGCTGGAGTCCCAGCGGCTCACCGCCGAACTCTCGATGCGTTCCGCCGAGTTGGAGGCGCGCCAGGAGGAGCTGGAGCGCACCAACGAGGAGTTGCAGGAGAAGGCCGAGCAACTCGCCCAGCAGAACCGCGACATCGAGATCAAGAACAGCGAGATCGAGGAGGCCCGGCAGGTCCTGGAGGAGCGTGCCGAACAGCTCGCCCTGGCCTCCCGGTACAAGAGCGAGTTCCTCGCCAACATGTCGCACGAGCTGCGCACCCCGCTCAACTCGCTGCTGATCCTGGCCAAGCTGCTCTCCGACAACAACGAGGGCAACCTCTCGCCCAAGCAGGTCGAGTTCGCCGACACCATCCACGGCGCCGGCTCCGACCTGCTCCAGCTGATCAACGACATCCTCGACCTGTCCAAGGTCGAGGCCGGCAAGATGGACGTCCGCCCGGCCCGGATCGCCCTGGTCCAGCTGGTCGACTACGTCGAGGCCACTTTCCAGCCGGTCGCCGTCGACAAGAACCTGGACTTCGCGGTACGGGTCTCGCCCGCCCTGCCGGTCACCCTGCACACCGACGAGCAGCGGCTCCAGCAGGTGCTGCGCAACCTGATCTCCAACGCGGTCAAGTTCACCGACGCCGGCGGCGTCGACTTCTCGATCAGCCCGGCCGGCCGGGACGTCCCGCAGCACGTGCGCGAACGGCTGCTGGAGTTCGGTTCGATCCAGGGCCCGGACGACGAGCTGATCGCCTTCTCCGTCTCCGACACCGGCATCGGCATCCCCGGCAACAAGCTGCGGGAGATCTTCGAGGCGTTCAAGCAGGCCGACGGCACCACCAGCCGCAAGTACGGCGGCACCGGCCTCGGCCTGTCGATCAGCCGCGAGATCGCCCGGCTGCTCGGCGGCGAGATCCACGCCGAGAGCGAGCTGGGCAAGGGCTCGACCTTCACGCTCTACCTGCCGCTGCGCACCGACGCCCCGGACGCCGCCGTCGAGCGCCCGGGCACCGCGAACCCGCCGGCGCCGCGCGCCTCGGTCGGAGTGACCCCGGTGGGCCTGCCGGTGCCGGTCGGCGAGAGCCCGGCCGACCACTGGGCCCAGGAGGTCCGGGAGCTGGCCGAGGAGCGCCGCCGCGGCGCGATGGAGCGGCGGCGCACCGCCGCGCTGGAGAGCGCCGCGGCGCCCCGGCCGGTGGAGCCCGCGCAGCAGCCCCGGCCGGCCCGGGGCGACACCCGCTTCGACGGCCAGCAGGTGCTGATCGTGGACGACGACGTGCGCAACGTGTTCGCCCTGACCAGCGTGCTGGAGCAGCACGGGCTGACCGTGCTGTACGCGGAGAACGGCCGCGAGGGCATCGAGATGCTGGAGCAGCACGAGAACGTGGCGCTGGTCCTGATGGACATCATGATGCCGGAGATGGACGGCTACGCGACCACCGAGGCGATCCGCCGGATGCCCCAGTTCGCCGGCCTGCCGATCATCGCGCTGACCGCCAAGGCGATGAAGGGCGACCGAGAGAAGTCGCTGGAGGCGGGCGCCACCGACCACATCACCAAGCCGGTGGAGACCGACCACCTGCTGTCGGTGATGTCCGAGTGGCTGAACGGCGGCAGCGCGCGCGAGTGAGCCGTCAGCAGTGCGGGGGCACGTGTGAACCCCGGGTCCGCTCCTGCCGGTCAGCCGGTGTGCTGGCGGTCGGGCCCGGGAACCCGGTAGGGTCACCGATCGTTGCGAACAGTGACCGAACGGCGACACGCTGCTGAGCGTGCGCCGGAGCACTGGCTGCGCGCCGCTCCGGATCGGGTCACGACGGAGCGATGTGCCGGGCGAGGGGGTGCGGCTAGCATGACCGGGGTAGCGGTGGGCAGTACGCGAGTGCCCACACCGGGCGGCAGGCAGGCGACAGGAGGGCGAGCCCCGATGCAGAAGGCGAAGATCCTCCTGGTCGACGACCGGCCGGAGAACCTCCTGGCGCTGGAGGCGATCCTCTCCGCCCTGGACCAGACGCTGGTGCGCGCCGCCTCCGGTGAGGAGGCGCTCAAGGCGCTGCTGACCGACGACTTCGCGGTGATCCTGCTGGACGTCCAGATGCCCGGGATGGACGGCTTCGAGACCGCCGCCCACATCAAGCGCCGGGAGCGCACCCGGGACATCCCGATCATCTTCCTGACCGCGATCAACCACGGCCCGCACCACACCTTCCGCGGCTACGCGGCCGGCGCGGTGGACTACATCTCCAAGCCCTTCGACCCGTGGGTGCTGCGCGCCAAGGTTTCGGTCTTCGTCGACCTGTACGTGAAGAACTGCCAGCTGAAGGAGCAGGCCGCGCTGCTGCGGCTGGAGCTGGAGGCGGGCGGCGGCCAGCAGGCGGCCCTCGGCGGGGCGCTGCTCGGCGAGCTGTCCGCGCGGCTGGCGGCGGTCGAGGAGCAGGCGGAGGCGCTGGGCAAGCAGCTGGACGGCGCCGAGGACGCCGGGGTGGCCGCCACCGCGGCGCACCTGGAGCGCAAGCTGGCCGCCCTGCGCCGGGCCCTGGACGCGATGCGCCCCGGCAGCGCGTAGACCTGCCGTCGGACGTTCACTCGTCCGGGTGGTTCACTGCGGCGGCCGGGTGAAACGCGGTCAGCGTGACGGAGTGTCTGCGACACGTCCGGGCGCCCCGGCTCGGCCGCATGGGCACGGGGCGCCCGCCCCGGTAGGCTGCTGACCCATGGCCACTCGTACGCCCGGAAACGCCGCACGCAAACCGAGTCCGGGACCGTCCAAGAAGGCCGCGGCCAAGGCCCCGGGCAAGCCGCCCGCGAAGAAGGCGGCCGCCCGCAGGGCCCCCGCGAAGAAGGCGGCCGCCAAGTCGGCCCCGCCACCCCCGCCGCGCCGGTCGGTGCTGATGGGCGCCCTCAACGCCCTCGCGAGCCCGATCGCCGCGATCTTCCGCGGCGTCGGTGACGGCGCCAAGAACCTCCACCCGGCCCACCGCAAGGACGGGATCGGCCTGCTGCTGTTCGCGCTCGCGCTGGTGGTCGCGGCCGGCACCTGGTTCAGCTCGGAGGGCTGGCTGAACGGGGCGGCCACCGCCGTGGTGTCCGGGCTGTTCGGGCGGCTCGACGTGCTGGTGCCGTTCCTGCTGGCCGGGATAGCGATCCGGCTCTGGCGCCACCCGGAGCTGCCGGAGGCCAACGGCCGGATCGTGATCGGGCTGAGCACGCTGCTGGTCGGCATCCTCGGTCTGGTCCACATCGGCTGCGGCGCGCCCACCATGGGCAGCGGCGCCTCCCGGATAAGGGGGGCCGGCGGGATCATCGGCTGGGCCGCGTCCACCCCGATGATGGCCGCCGCCGGTGCGGTGCTGGCCGTGCCGCTGCTCCTGCTGCTCGCCTTCTTCGGCCTGCTGGTGGTCACCGCCACCCCGGTCAACCGGATCGGCGAGCGCGTGCGCGGGATGGGGATAAGGCTCGGCGTGGTCGAGCCCGGCCCCGAGGACGAGCAGCACTGGGGGCGTACGCCGGAGCGCGAGCTGTCCACCGATCCGCCGGAGGACGCCGACCCCGGGGCGCTGCCCTTCACCGTGGACACCGAGCGTGACGACCCAGGTGACGAGGTCGCCGCCCGCCGTCGCCGCCGCCGGCGCAAGCAGTCCGTCGAGGAGGACGAGGAGCTGCCGGAGGCCGTCCGCGTCTCCTTGGACAAGGAACCGCTGGACCCGTACGCCACCCGCGACATCGCCGCCGGCGCGGCCGCCGACCTGGACGGCGCGCTGGTCTACGGCGTGCCCGCCTCCTCCGCGGTCGCGGACATGATGCACCAGGTCAAGGACCTCACCGCGGCGCCCGAGGAGCCCGCCGTCCCGGCCGCCCGCAACGGTGGCCAGGGCGCGCCCGCGGAGCACGGCCCGGCGCCGGTGCGGATGGAGCAGCTCCAGCTCGGCGAGGGCGTCACCTACGCGCTGCCGTCGCTCGACCTGCTGGAGCGCGGCGGACCGGCCAAGGCCCGCAGCGCCCTCAACGACGAGGTGGTCGCCCAGCTCACCAGCACCTTCGCCGAGTTCAAGGTGGACGCGAAGGTCACCGGCTTCACCCGCGGCCCGACGGTCACCCGCTACGAGGTCGAGCTCGGCCCGGCCGTCAAGGTCGAGCGGATCACCGCGCTGGCCAAGAACATCGCGTACGCGGTGGCCAGCCCGGACGTGCGGATCATCAGCCCGATCCCGGGCAAGTCCGCGGTCGGCATCGAGATCCCCAACCGGGACCGGGAGATGGTCAACCTCGGCGACCTGCTGCGCTCGCGCACGGCGGCCGAGGACACCCACCCGATGGTCGTCGGCATGGGCAAGGACGTCGAGGGCCACACCGTGATGGCCAACCTCGCCAAGATGCCGCACATCCTGGTGGCCGGTGCGACCGGCGCGGGCAAGTCGTCCTGCATCAACTGCCTGATCACCTCGATCCTCGCCCGGGCCACCCCGGACGAGGTGCGGATGGTGCTGGTCGACCCCAAGCGGGTCGAGCTGACCGCGTACGAGGGCATCCCGCACCTGATCACGCCGATCATCACCAACCCCAAGAAGGCCGCCGAGGCCCTCCAGTGGGTGGTGCGCGAGATGGACATGCGCTACGACGACCTCGCGGCGTTCGGCTTCCGGCACGTGGACGACTTCAACGCGGCGGTGAAGGCCGGCAAGATCACCCCGCCGCTGGGCAGCGAGCGCGAGCTCAGGCCGTACCCGTACCTGCTGGTGATCGTCGACGAGCTGGCCGACCTGATGATGGTCGCCCCGCGTGACGTCGAGGACTCGGTGGTCCGGATCACCCAGCTGGCCCGCGCGGCCGGCATCCACCTGGTGCTGGCCACCCAGCGGCCATCGGTGGACGTGGTCACCGGACTGATCAAGGCCAACGTGCCGTCCCGGCTGGCCTTCGCGACCTCCGCGATGGCCGACTCCCGGGTCATCCTGGACCAGCCCGGCGCGGAGAAGCTGATCGGCAAGGGCGACGCGCTGTTCCTGCCGATGGGTGCGAGCAAGCCGATCCGCATGCAGGGCGCGTTCGTCACCGAGGCGGAGATCGCCAAGGTGGTGCAGCACTGCAAGGACCAGCTGAGCGCCGTCTACCGGGACGACGTGATGGCCGGGACCGGGCCGAAGAGGGAGATCGACGAGGAGATCGGCGACGACCTGGACCTGCTGATCCAGGCGGCCGAGCTGGTGGTCTCCACCCAGTTCGGCTCGACCTCCATGCTCCAGCGCAAGCTCCGGGTCGGCTTCGCCAAGGCGGGCCGGCTGATGGACCTGATGGAGTCGCGCGGGATCGTCGGTCCGAGCGAGGGCTCCAAGGCCCGCGACGTGCTGGTGAAGCCGGACGAGCTGGACGGGGTGCTGGTCACGCTGCGGGGCTGACGGAACGTGCCCTCCTGGGTGTTCACTCGTTCGGAGGAGGGTAGGCGCGGTGGGGGGAACCGAACGCCCGTCCGCCGCGTCACAGGCCGCGAAGCGCCCCACAGGGGCTTGCGGGCGTCCCCGCTGACCACCGGTCAGCGGGGGCCGGAGCCCCGGTCGGTGCGGGCGCGCGCATTCAGCGCGCTCCGCTTGAGAAACGATCCGCCCGCGCCCCTAGACTGTTCCCCAGCAGGTGGCCATCCGCTCGAAAGGCGTGCCCCGTGACCATCGGCAAGTCCTCCGACCGCGAGAACGCCCCGTCGTCCGCCGCGCCGACCGACGACGCCGTGCAGGCGGCCGACGCCCCGAGCATCGGCCGGGTGCTGTCCACCGCCCGGATCGAGGCGGAACTCACGGTGGACCAGGTGAGCACCTCCACCCGCGTGCGGGTGCCGATCGTCCATGCCATCGAGGAGGACGACTTCGGCCGCTGCGGTGGTGACTTCTACGCCCGCGGGCACATCCGGGCGATCGCCCAGGCCGTCGGCGCGGACGCCGAGGCGCTGGTCGCCCAGTACGACGACGCGCACGGCGGGCCACCGGCCTCCAGGCGCCCGGCCACCCAGCTGATCGACAGCGGCCCGATCAAGGTGCCCGGCCGCAGCCGCCCGAACTGGGCGGCGGCCATGGTCGCCGCGATCGTCGCGGTGGTCGCCCTGATCGGCTTCAACCTGGTGAGCGGCAAGAGCGGCCACACCGGCACCGGTTCCGCCAGCGCGCCGCTGCCCAGCGGCTCCGGCACCGGCTCGGTCGCCCCGGCCGCGCCGGCCGTCCAGCCGCCGGCGCCCGCGCCGAGCGCCGCGGCGATCGCCGCCGTCCCGGCCGACAAGGTCACCGTGAAGCTGGTCGCCGAGGGCACCAGCTGGGTCTCGGCGATGGACGGCAACGGCAAGTCGCTGTTCCAGAACAACATCAGCGCCGGCCAGGACCAGACCTTCACCGACCCCAAGCAGATCAAGCTGGTGCTCGGCAACGGCGGGGCCGTGCACGCGTACGTCAACGGCAAGGACCTCGGCGTCCTCGGCAAGGACGGCCAGGTGGTGCACGTCACGTACACCCCCGGAGACCCGCAGGCAGGCTGACCACAGGCCCCGCGGGGGCCGGTGACGAACAGCTGATCCAGGGCGCGCGGCCTCCGGGGCGAACGGCACCGGAAGCCGCGCGTTAATCTTGGCCCTATGCCTGAACGCCGCACTGTCGCCCTTGTCACGCTCGGATGCGCCCGCAACGAGGTGGACTCCGAGGAACTCGCCGGGCGACTGGAAGCCGACGGCTGGTTGCTCGTCGACGATGCCGCCGAGGCCGATGTCGCCGTCGTCAACACCTGCGGCTTCGTCGAAGCCGCCAAGAAGGACTCCGTCGACGCCCTGCTGGAGGCCAACGACCTCAAGGGGCACGGCCGCACCCAGGCCGTCGTCGCGGTCGGCTGCATGGCCGAGCGGTACGGCAAGGAGCTCGCCGACGCGCTGCCCGAGGCCGACGGGGTGCTCGGCTTCGACGACTACGCGGACATCTCCGACCGCCTGCAGACCATCCTCTCCGGCGGCCACCACGCCCCGCACATCCCGCGCGACCGCCGCAAGCTGCTGCCGATCAGCCCGGCCGAGCGGCAGTCGGCCGCCGAGGCCGTCGCGCTGCCCGGCCACGGCGCCGAGGCCGCCGCCGAGCCGATCGCCGACCTGCCCGAGGGCCTCGCCCCGGCCTCCGGCCCGCGCACCCTGCGCAAGCGGCTCGACGACAGCCCGGTGGCCTCGGTGAAGCTCGCCTCCGGCTGCGACCGGCGCTGCTCCTTCTGCGCCATCCCGGCCTTCCGGGGCTCCTTCATCTCCCGCCGCCCCTCCGACGTGCTGCACGAGGCCCAGTGGCTGGCCGGGCAGGGCGTCCGGGAGATCGTGCTGGTCAGTGAGAACAACACCTCGTACGGCAAGGACCTCGGCGACATCCGGCTGCTGGAGACGCTGCTCGGCGAGATCTCCGCGATCGAGGGCGTCGAGCGGGTGCGCGTCTCGTACCTGCAGCCGGCCGAGATGCGCCCCGGCCTGATCGAGGCGATGACCGGGACCGCCGACGTGGTGCCCTACTTCGACCTGTCCTTCCAGCACTCGGCGCCCGCCGTACTGCGCCGGATGCGCCGCTTCGGCTCCACCGACCAGTTCCTGGAGCTGCTGGGGACCATCCGGGACAAGGCCCCGCAGGCCGGCGCCCGGTCCAACTTCATCGTCGGCTTCCCCGGTGAGACCGAGGAGGACTTCGCCGAGCTGGAGCGCTTCGTCACCCACGCCGGGCTTGACGCGATCGGAGTCTTCGGCTACTCCGACGAGGACGGCACCGAGGCCGCGACCTACGACGGCAAGCTGCCCGAGGACGTCGTCGCGGACCGGCTGGACCGGCTGAGCCGGCTCGCCGAGGAGATGACCGCCCAGCGGGCCGAGCAGCGGATCGGCACCGAGGTCGAGGTGCTGATCGAGTCGATCGAGGACGGCGTGGTCGAGGGCCGCTCCGCCCACCAGGCCCCGGAGACCGACGGCCTGACCACTCTGCACGGCGTCGAGGACCCGCAGGTCGGGCAGTTCTGGCGGGCCACCGTGGTGGCCAGCGAGGGCGTCGACCTGATCGCCGAGGCGCTGGAGCAGGTGCGACCGCCCAGGACCGCGGGGGCCGAGGCTCCGGGAGCCGGGGAATGACCAAGGGGCCCGGCGCCCCGGCCGCGGCCCATCCGGGCAGACCGGCGGCCGCCCTGCCGCCGGCGCCGGGTGTCTGGAACATCGCCAACGTGCTCACCATGGTCCGGCTGCTGCTGGTGCCGGTCTTCGTGGCGCTGCTGTTCGCCGACGGCGGGCACGACCCCAAGTGGCGCTCGGTCGCCTGGGCCTCCTTCGCCATCGCGATGATCACCGACCTGTTCGACGGCGAGCTCGCCCGCCGCAAGGGCCTGGTCACCGACTTCGGCAAGATCGCCGACCCGATCGCCGACAAGGCCATCATGGGCGCGGCGCTGATCGGCCTCTCGGCGCTCGGCGACCTGCCCTGGTGGGTCACCGCGGTGATCCTGGCCCGCGAGCTCGGGATCACCCTGATGCGCTTCTGGGTGATCCGCTTCGGGGTCATCCCGGCCAGCCGCGGCGGCAAGCTCAAGACGCTGACCCAGGGCATCGCGGTCGGCATGTACGTGCTGGACCTGCACGGGTGGCTGGCCACCGGGCGGGCGGTCCTGATGGGCCTGGCGGTGCTGCTGACCGTCGGCACCGCGCTGGACTACGTCGGGCAGGCGCTGCGACTTCGCCGCGAGGGCACGGCCGCGGAGCACGCGGACCGGTAGGAACGGGGGGACCTTCCGTGACGGACCACGAGCTGGCCGAGCGGGTGCACGCCGCACTGCGGGCCGAGGGCGGCACGCTGGCCGTCGCCGAGTCGCTCACCGGCGGGCTGCTGGCCGCCGCGCTGGTGGACGTCCCTGGGGCCTCCGCGACCTTCCGCGGTTCGGTCACCGCGTACGCGACCGAGCTGAAGGCCTCGGTGCTGGGGGTGGACGAGGGCCTGTTGGACGTGTACGGTCCGGTCCACCCGGTGGTGGCCCGGCAGATGGCCGAGGGCGTGCGCGCGCTGCTGGGGGCCACGTACGGGCTCGCGACGACCGGGGTGGCCGGTCCGGACCCGCAGGACGGGCAGCCGGTGGGCACCGTACACCTGGCGGTCGCCGGGCCGGGGGGAACTCTGGTCAGTTCGCCCCTGCTGTCGGGCACCCGTGCCAGAATCCGTCACGACGCGGTGACCGCCGCACTGGAACTGCTGGCCGGCCGACTCGGATGACGGGCCCGCGGACGGATCTCCACCGGACCGAGATCCGTCGAACTGGCGCACGGGTATGGCACAGCTGGAGGATCGTGTTACATCCAACGGCCTGGTTGGGCAGAAACCAGGTGGCGAACGAGTTGCGTGACGGTGGCCGGGTGGGCCAGGTCGGGTACCACGAGGGGCCCGCGAACCCGGGTACGACACCGGAACAAGGAGGGGGACGGCCTTGCAGCCCAGAGTGAACACGACCAGGGTCCCCGCACGCGAAGCGGGCAAGGCGGTACGGTGGGGGCGTGACATCTCGATCCGCAGTCCGAGGAGGGAGGCACCGATGATCCTGCTCCGTCGCCTACTGGGCGATGTACTGCGTCGGCAGCGCCAGCGCCAGGGCCGCACACTCCGCGAGGTGTCGGCGGCCGCCAGGGTTTCGCTCGGGTACCTCTCCGAGGTCGAGCGGGGACAGAAGGAGGCCTCTTCCGAGCTGCTCTCCGCCATCTGCGACGCGCTCGACGTCCGGATGTCCGAGGTCATGCGCGAGGTCAGCGACGAACTGTCGCTCGCCGAACTTGCGGCGATGGCGAGCCTCTCCGAAGGTGATCTGCTGAGGCCGGTACTCGAACCGGTTCCGCTGCCCGCCCCCGGCGCCGACCGGGCGAACATGTCGCCCAAGGCCGCCGCGATGGACGTGGTCGCTGCCTGATCCGGCCTCGACTCCCGGGTTTCCGATGCCCGGGGCGAGCGGAGGAGGGCGGTCGTGCGGAGAGTCGCGACGGTGCGCACGGTGGCCCGAATACGGCTGTGGGTGCGGCGGGCAGCGCCGTGGCCGGCCCGCTGGGTCTGGGTCCTGGTGGCCCTCACGGCCGGGCTCGTCTGGTGGCTCGTGGCCGTCCGTGGGCAGCTGGGCGACGGCGCGTTGCTGGGGCTGCTGGCTGCGGGTGGCTGGGGACTGGGTCTCATTCCGGTCCATGCCGACCGGAACGCGACCGGACCGGTGCGGGGCCGGCGTCGGCGCCAGGAGACCGTCAGCCGGGTGGAGGCGCAATCGCCGCCGATCGGGTGAATCGACGTGGCCGGAGGCCGCGGGGTCGTTGACTCCGCGGCCTCTCGGCTTTCCTGCCACGGCCTGCTAGGGCCGCAGCCGCAGCCCGCGGGGCGTGGCGTGGAAGCCCGCCTCCTCCAGGGCGCGGCCGAGGTCGGAACCGAGGGCGGGCTCGCCGTTGGCGCGCTCGACCGTGACGCTGCCGAGCGCGCCCGCACGGACCGCCCCGGCGAGCGCCCCGGCGGCCAGCGCGACGGTCGCCCCGTCCTCCGGCCAGGCCAGCAGGGACTTGCCGCCCCGCTCCACGTACAGCGCCAGCTCGCCGTCCACCAGCACCACCAGGGCGCCGGCCTTGCGGCCCGGGCGGTGCGCCTTGGCCTCCTTGGCCCCCGGGGCGGCGGGCGGCTCCGGCCAGGGCAACGCGGCGCCGTAGGCGTTCGCCGGATCGGCGGCGGCCAGCACCAGCAGCTGCGGGGGCTCGGCGTTCGGTGCGGCCGGCCACTCGGTGGCGCGGGCCCGCTCCAGCCGGCCGTTGACCGAGCGCAGCCGGTCGGCCGCGCCCTCCATCGCGAACTGGGCGCCGCCCAGGCCCTCGACGAAGTAGCCGCGGCGGGCCCGGCCACGCTCCTCCATGGCGGCGAGCACCCGGTAGACCCCGGCGAAGCCGCCGGGCACCCGTTCGGCCGCCACCGTGCCGCGGGTGAGCAGACCGTGCCGGTCCAGCAGGCTCTGCGCCTGGGCGGTGGCCCGGACCGTCGGGTCGGCGGCGGGGGAGGGCAGCAGCGACCAGCGTCCGGCCACCGTCGGCGGACCGCTGCGCAGAGCTCCACCGGTGCGGCCGAAGGCGCGGCCGGCGCCGCCGTAGCGGCCGCGGGGGGTGGCCCGGGGCGCGCGGTGGGCGGTGGCTCCGGCCGTGCGGCCGGAGCCGAGCAGGGCGCGTAGCGGGGCCAGGGTGTCGTTGGTGACGTATCCGGCCCAGACCAGGTCCCAGAGGGCCTCGACCACCTCCGGCTCGGCCGTCTCCTCCGGCAGCTGCTGGACGAGCTGGCGGAAGAACAGGCCGTAGCCGCCGGCCAGGGACTGCAGCAGGGCGGTGTGCAGCGGGGTGAGCGCGGGCGGCACCGGCTCCGGGCGCAGCAGGTGGGCGTTCTCGGCGAGGTGCAGGCTGACCCAGCCGTCCTTGCCGGGCAGTGCGCCCGTGCCGCACCAGCCGACCTCTCCGGCCGCCATCAGCTCGTCCAGCAGGCCGGGGGAGTAGTCGCCGAGCCGGGCCGGGAGGATCAGCTTCTCCAGGGCGGAAGCGGGCAGGGCGGTGCCCTGGAGCTGTTCGACCACCCGGAGCAGGCCGTCGGGGCCGCGCAGCCGGTGCCCGGACAGGTGCTGCCACTGCGGGAGGAAAGCGGCCAGGGCGCGCGGCGGGACGGGCTCGATCTCCTGGCGCAGGGCGGCCAGCGAGCGGCGGCGCAGCCGGCGCAGCACCTCGGCGTCGCACCACTCGGGGGCGGTGTGCCACTCGGGGGCGGTGTGGCTCTCGGCCGGCCGGAACTGGCCCTGGACCAGGCGGCCGGCCGCGGTGAGGCGCTGGAGGGTGCCGGTGACGACGGCGGTGCCCAGGCCGTAGCGGGCGCCGGCCTCGGCGGCGGTGAACGGGCCGTGAGTGCGGGCGTGCCGGGCCAGCAGGTCGCCCAGGGGGTCCTTGACCGGCTCGGTGAAGGCCTCGGGGACGCCGACCGGCAGCGGGGTGCCGAGCGCGTCGCGCAGCCGTCCGGCGTCCTCGATCGCGGCCCAGCGCTGCTCGCCGGCGATCCGGACCTGGATCACCCGGCGGGCGGCCTCCAGTTCGAGGGCCCAGAGCGGCTCGGCGCCGCGGACGGTCAACTCGGCCTCGGTGAGCGGGCCGAGCAGGCGCAGCGCGTCGGCGACGCCCTCGGCGTCCTTGATCCGGCGCTCGGGGGTGAGGCGTTGGAGCTCGGCCTCCAACTCGGCGAGCACCTGCGGGTCGAGCAGTTCGCTCAGCTCGGCCTGGCCGAGGAGCTCGGACAGCAGCCGGGAGTCGAGCGAGAGGGCGGCGGCCCGGCGTTCGGCGAGCGGGGAGTCGCCCTCGTAGAGGAACTGGGCCACGTAGCCGAACAGCAGCGAGCGGGCGAACGGCGAGGGCTCGGGGGTGGTGACCTCGACCAGGCGGACGGCGCGGGATTCGAGGTCCCCCATCAGCTCGACCAGGCCGGGGACGTCGAAGACGTCCTGGAGGCACTCCCGGACGGCCTCCAGGACGATCGGGAACGAGCCGTACTCGGAGGCGACTTCGAGCAGTTGGGCGGCGCGCTGGCGCTGCTGCCAGAGCGGCGTGCGGCGGCCGGGGTTGCGGCGGGGGAGCAGCAGGGCACGGCCGGCGCACTCGCGGAAGCGGGAGGCGAACAGGGCGGAGCCGCCGACCTGTTCGGTGACCAGCTGCTCGATCTCGGTGGAGTCGAACAGGGCGGCGTCGGCGCCGACCGGGGCCTCGTCCGGGGCCCTGTCCGGGGCCGGACCCGCGGGCCCCGAGGGGCTGCTGAAATCGAAGTCGGGGGCGAACAGGTCGGCGTCGGGCAGGCGGAGCACGATGCCGTCGTCGGCGTGCATGACCTGCGGGTCCAGGCCGTGCTTCTCGCGCAGCCGGGCGCCGAGGGCGAGCGCCCAGGGGGCGTGCACCTGGGCGCCGAAGGGGGAGTGGATGACGATCCGCCAGTCGCCGAGCTCGTCCCGGAAGCGCTCGACCACGATGGTGCGGTCGTCGGGGAGGTGGCCGCAGGCGGCCCGCTGCTCGGCGAGGTAGTCCAGCAGGTTGGCGGCGGCCCAGTCGTCCAGGCCGGCCTGTTTGAGGCGCTCGGTGGCGGCCCCGGGCTGGAGGGCGCCCAGCTCGCGGGTGAACGCGCCGAGGGCGCGGCCGAGTTCCAGCGGGCGGCCGAGGGTGTCGCCCTTCCAGAACGGGAGCCGGCCGGGGACGCCGGGGGCGGGGGTAACCAGCACCTTGTCGTGGGTGATCTCCTCGATCCGCCAGGAGGTGGTGCCGAGGGTGAACACGTCGCCGACCCGGGACTCGTAGACCATCTCCTCGTCGAGTTCGCCGACCCTTCCGCCGCCCTTCTTCGGATCGGTGCCGGCGATGAAGACGCCGAAGAGCCCGCGGTCGGGGATGGTGCCGCCGGAGGTGACGGCCAGGCGCTGGGCACCGGGGCGGCCGGTCACCGTGCCGGCCACCCGGTCCCAGACCACCCGGGGGCGCAACTCGGCGAAGGCGTCCGAGGGGTAGCGGCCGGCCAGCATGTCGAGCACGGCGTCGAAGGCGGACTGCGGGAGGGTGGCGAAGGGCGCGGCGCGACGGACCACGGTGAGCAGCTCGTCCACCGGCCAGGCGTCCAGGGCCGTCATCGCGACCAGCTGCTGGGCCAGCACGTCCAGCGGATTGCGCGGGATGCGCAGGGCCTCGATCCGGCCCGTCCGCATCCGTTCGGTGACCACGGCGGACTGCACGAGGTCCCCCCGGTACTTGGGGAAGAAGGCGCCGGTGGAGACGGCGCCGACCTGGTGGCCGGCCCGGCCGACCCGCTGCAGGCCGGAGGCGACCGAGGGCGGGGACTCGACCTGGACGACGAGTTCGACGGCGCCCATGTCGATGCCCAGCTCCAGGCTGGAGGTGGCGACCACGGCGGGCAGCCGACCGGCCTTCAACTCCTCCTCGACGAGGGAGCGTTGCTCCTTGGAGACGGAGCCGTGGTGGGCCCGGGCGATCACTGCAGGCGCGCCCCTGGCGGCGCCCGAGCCGCCCATCAGCTGGGCCGGGGCGTGCGCCTCGGGGGCGGCGGTGCCGGTGGCGCGCTCGTACGCGATCTCGTTCAGCCGGTTGCACAGGCGCTCGGCCAGGCGGCGGGAGTTGGCGAAGACGATGGTCGAGCGGTGCGCCTCGACCAGGTCGACGATCCGCTCCTCGACGTGTGGCCAGATCGAGGCCTGGCGCTGCGGGTCGGAGCCGGCGGCGCCGCCGGTGGCCGGGGCGGCGGGCACGTCGTCCAGGTCGGGGACCGGCACGACCACCGAGAGGTCGAACTCCTTGGCGGAGGCGGGCTGGACGACGACGGCGCCGCGCTGTGGGCTGAGGAAGCGGGCCACCTCCTCGACCGGGCGCACCGTCGCGGACAGGCCGATCCGGCGGGCCGGGCGGTCCAGCAGCTCGTCCAGCCGCTCCAGGCTGAGCGCGAGGTGGGCGCCGCGCTTGGTGCCGGCGACGGCGTGGACCTCGTCCAGGATCACCGTGTCGATGCCCCGGAGCGCCTCCCTGGAGGCGGAGGTGAGCAGCAGGAAGAGCGACTCGGGGGTGGTGATCAGGATGTCCGGCGGGTGGGTCGCGAAGCGGCGGCGGTCGGCGGCCGGGGTGTCGCCGGAGCGGATGGCGACCTGGACCTCCGGCTCGGGCAGGCCGAGCCGGACGGCGGCCTGGCGCAGCCCGGTCAGCGGGGCGCGCAGGTTCCGTTCGACGTCCACCGCCAGGGCCTTGAGCGGGGAGACGTAGAGCACCCGGCAGCGGAGCTTCGTCTCGGCCGGGGGCGGGGTGCTGCTGAGCCGGTCGAGTGCGGAGAGGAAGGCGGCGAGCGTCTTGCCGGAGCCGGTGGGGGCGACCACCAGGACGTCGGTGTCCCGCCGGATGGCGCGCCAGGCCTCGGCCTGGGCGGTGGTGGGGGCGGAGAAGGCGCCGGTGAACCACGCCCGGGTGGCCGGGGCGAAGCCGGCCAGCGGGTCATCGGGCTCGGGGGTGTCGGCGGGCGGGGTCGGGTGCTGGGGCGCCATGCCCCCATGGTGCCGGGTGGGACTGACAAGCGGGGGCGGGGCGTGAGAAGGGTGCAGCTGCGGGAGCGGGAACGATGATCCACCCATATGGTGATGAATCGGGCACTTGATCAATCCGGGGCTGGGGCTGTCCGGCCTCGTGGCTGCTCGGCTCTGGCCCTGACCTCACCGGACCGACGAGTGGAGAGCGTGGGATGGCGCAGGCGCACCGGTCCGGCGGGCCCGCCCGTGCGGTCCGCCGCCGCAGGGTGTGCGGACCGGCCCGGGCGCTGCTCGCCATGCTGCTCATCGCCCTGGTGGCCGGCGGGGCCGTGCCGTACGTGTCGGGGCCCGGACGGGCGTACCTCAGCTACCTGGTGCTGGCCGCGCAGGAGGACGCGGCGGGGGCTGCCCGGGCCGGGAAGGAGAGCCGGGCGGCGGGCGGACAGGTGGTGCAGGAGTACCCGCAGATCGGGGCGGTGCTGGCGTACGCCACCGGGGGCTTCGCGGAGCGGGTGCGGAGCAGGCCGGGGATCGCCGCGGTCGGGGCGACCCGGACGGCGCCGGTGGTGGGGCCACCGCGGGCGGTGGACGGGGCGGGGGACTTCGCGGCGGGGGTGGGGGCGGCGTACCGGGGTCCGGGTTGGCGGGGTGCGGGTGGGGCGGGAAGGGGGGCGGGTGGGGACGGGAGGGACGGCGGGACGGGAACGGTGCCGGATCCGGGGGAGGGCGGGGGCTGGAACCTCGCGATGGTTCATGCGGGAGCGGGACCGACGGGGGACGGTGTCGGCGGGGGGCCGGGGGCGGAGGCTATGCGCAAGGTGCTGGTCGCGGTGCTGGACTCGGGCGTGGACGACACCCATCCGGACCTGCGGGCGGCCGTCGACCCGAGGGCCTCGGCCTCCTGTGCCGACGGGCGGCCGGACGCCCGTACCGGCTCCTGGCGGCCCGACTCCGGGGCGGAGGAGAGCGGGCACGGCACCCACGTCGCCGGGATCATCGGCGCCGCCCGGGACGGGCAGGGCGTCACCGGGGTCGCGCCCGGGGTGCGGATCGCCGCCGTCCGGCTGCTCGGGCCGCTGGGTCAGTACTACGCGGAGAACATCGTCTGCGGCATGCTCTGGGCGGCCGACCACGGGGCCAAGGCGATCAACGACAGTTACTTCGCCGATCCGTGGAAGTACAACTGCCCCGAGGACAAGGACCAGGCGGCGCTGATCGCCGCCGTCGGCCGGGCCGTCGCGTACGCCCGGCGCAAGGGTGCGGTGGTGGTCGCCTCGGCCGGCAACGACGGGCAGGACCTCGGAGCGGCCCGGACCGACGAGCGCAGCCCCAACGACCGGGTCTCCGGGCCGGCTCTCAGCCGCCACCTGGGCACCGAGTGCGTCCGCCTGCCCGGCGAGCTGCCCGGCGTCGTCACCGTCACGGCCGTCAACCGGGACGGGCGTCCGTCCTCCTACACCAACTACGGGCGCGGCCGGATCTCGCTGGCCGCCCCGGGCGGGGACCCGGACGGCGGGGCGCAGGGGGCGATCGTCTCGGACTGGCCGGGCGGGCAGTACGCGGCGCTGGCGGGTACCTCGATGGCGGCGGCGCACGTGACGGGGGCGGTGGCGGTCGCGGCGGCGCTGCATCCGGACTTCGGGGCGGGGCAGTTGGCGGATCTGCTGGCGAGGACGGCGGCAGGGGGGTGTCCGGTGGGGGTGCGGGGGTGTGGGGACCGGGGGTATTTCGGGGCGGGGTTGTTGGTGGTGCCCCGGTAAGGGGTTGGTGTATGGGGGTGGGCTTTCGGGAGGGTGGGTGGCCGGGGGGGGGGGGGCGGGGGGGGGGGGCGGGGGGGGGGGGGGGGGGTTATAGAGGAAC